>JAKAPU010000099.1 GCA_021806865.1 archaeon | reverse complement strand
TCTCTGATACCCTTGCCTCCTCCACCGAATGCACTCTTGAGAAGAACTGGGAAACCAATTTCTTTTGCGAGCCTACTTGCTTCGTCCACATCAGCTAAAGGCTCTCTTGTGTACGGAATGACAGGAACCCCCTTAGATTCGACTAGTTTCTTGCACTCCAGTTTATTCCCGCTTATGACAAGAGTATCAGGTCTCGGCCCGACAAATTTGATCGAGTTGTCCGAACACAGTTTTGAGAAATCAGCTGACTCCGAAAGGAATCCGTACCCCGGATGAATAGCATCACAGTCAGACTTGCGAGCAATTTCCACTAACTTTGCGCCATTCAGATAGGTCTCCGATGAAAAAACGCCCGAGAGATTGAACGCTTTTTCCGCCATCGCAACATGAGGGGCTTTTGAATCTGGGTTTGAAAAGACAGCGACAGATTCGATTCCGAGAGTTCTTAATGCCCTAATAATGCGGATTGCGATCTCTCCGCGATTTGCAACAAGTACTCTTCGGAATCGTGACACTGCACAGCACCTTGTGTGTACATCTAGAGCGGGATGTTGCCATGCTTCCTTTGTGGCCTTTGCTCGCTCTTTCGCGCGAGCACTCGGAGCGCCCTTATCATTTGTACGCGTGTTTCGCTTGGCTTAATTACAGCATCGATTATTCCACGCTCAGCCGCAATGAATGGGTTCGCAAACTTTTGCTCGTACTCCTTCACAAGTTTGTCTTTTGTCTTCTCATCTTCTGAATCACTGATCTCCTTCCTATGAATGATCCTCGCAGCACCCTCTGGTCCCATCACGGCGAGTTGAGCAGAAGGCCAGGCGTAGTTCAAATCAGACTTCGAGTATTTGCTCCCCATGGCGCAGTAGGCCCCGCCGTAGGCCTTCCGGACAACTATCGTTATCTTCGGAACAGTAGCTTCGCAATAAGCGTAGAGCAGCTTTGCGCCGTGCCGAATGATGCCTCCTGTTTCTTGTTCGATCCCGGGCATGTAACCTGGGACATCCACAAAAGTCACTATTGGAATGTTGAATGCGTCACAAAATCGTATGAATCTTGAAGCTTTGTCGGAGGAATCAATGTCAAGTGCTCCCGCCAGATGTGTTGGTTGATTTGCAACCAGTCCCACGGTCGAGCCATCCAGTCTTCCGAATCCTACGACAATGTTTGGAGCCCAAGAAGAGTGCACTTCCATGAAATCATGATCATCAAGTACGGTGGTGATTATCTGGGTCATGTCGTACGGTTTGTTCGATTCCGGAGGCACGATTGTGTCAAGAGATTCGTCGGTTCTTTCGGGGCTGTCTGAGGTCTGAACTTTAGGCGGATATTCACCATTGTTAGACGGTATGAACGAAAGCAACCTTCGAATGACATCAAAGCACTCTTCTTCTGTTTGGGCAGCGAAATGTGATACGCCGCTCTTCGATGAATGCACCTCCGCTCCGCCGAGTTGATCAAAGGTTACATCCTGACCTAGAGCAGCTTTTACAACATCAGGACCGGTGATGAACATGTTGCTGATTTTCTCTGTCATTATCACAAAATCAGTGATTGCGGGAGAATAGACCGAACCGCCAGCACACGGCCCCAATATAGCCGAGATTTGTGGTATGACGCCTGAAGCAATGGTGTTCCTGAAGAAGATCTCGCTGAATGCGGCAAGACTCTGGACACCTTCCTGAATCCTTGCCCCGCCGGAGTCATTCAGTCCTATAATCGGGGCTCCTACCTTAAGAGCAAGATCCATGACATTGTTGATCTTCTTTCCAAACATCTCGCCGAGAGATCCGCCGTGCACTGTAAAGTCATGCGCAAAAAGGAAGACCGTTCTTCCGTCTATGGTTGCATACCCTGTAACAACGCCGTCCCCATAGTGCTTGGGGGCATTTCCCTCCGAGCGATTCACAACGAATTTGTCCAGTTCGACGAAGGTTCCTTCGTCGACTAGCATTGCGATTCTTTCCCTTGCGGTCTTTTTGCCTTTTTTGTGCTGTTCTACTATCCTGTGCTGGCCGCCGCCCAGGTCTGCGAGGGCGTTCATCTGCGCCAAGCGATCAAGCGTGTTATCTAAGCCACCTGGCTTTGACATATTCCGATTTCTAGACACGCATGAGGGCCAATCGCTATAAACTGTATCCTTCTGCGGCGTGCAATCCGTTGATTGTAGACCGCTATGGAAGAATCTAACCTTTCACCAGTGGTTGGGTCAAAGAAAGTTGCATAGTAAGGGCGATCTCGGAAAGACTCTGTATTCCTTCATCCATTTCTTTCGCACCCTTTGGGGTGAGTGAATACATCCATTTGTCAGCCTGTGTAGCGGATCCAACAGTCATTCTAGCCAGTCCCGAGGAAACAAGGTAACTGATTCTCGAAGCAACTATCTCGTCACTTGCTTTCACTCTGAACATGGATTCTAATAGGTCGCGCAGTTCAGAAGCTCTTTTCGGTCGAAGATTCAACAGGTAAAGGATCTCTAGGTCTAGCACCTTTTCTCTAACAAGTATAGTCGGAATTGAAATTTCATCCTTGAATGCCCAGCTCATGGAGATTCAAAGATCTGAATGGCTTTGGAATATCATAAATCCTATGTATGGAGAATATTGTCTCTAATGGCGAAACTGAGCGCCACAAGATTAGTAATTGCTGCGTCTTGATCCGGTGTGACTCTTTCAAGCGCGTGCAACAAGTCAGCAGAGTAGTTCTGCTCACTTTCGCGGCGTATGTTGACCGGTGACGATGTATACGACAGAGTCGCCAATGTACGAAGAATGATCTGCAATCCTTTCCAGATATCGTAGAATTAGAGCAGCAGACATCGCGCATCTCACGTCGATATCCTTGTCGCTTATCATTCTGTTGATGTGCTCCTTGTACTTGTCATCCACAAAGTCGTCGAGCTTCTCAATGCTCCTTGCGAGCTCGACATCTCTGTTTGAGAAGGCGTCTATGCTCATCCTGATCATCTCGAAGGTGGCCTTCGATGTTATGTCGACCAGTGTGTGATCGCAGTGAGAGAGGTCGCCCCACATCTCCAATACTTCTGCGATGTCGAATGCATATCTCCCGAATCTTGAAAAGCCGTAGGCGATCTCCATGGAGGCCTTGATGAATCTCAAGTCGGAAGCCACTGGCTGGTATTTGGTGATGAGCTCGATGGCAAGCTCACTCACCTCGTCTTGCAACAATCTCAGTTCGTCGGACCACTGGTGTATCTCCTGTGTGACTTCCTTGTTTTCTTTGTATGCTTGAATCGCCGTAGATACAGACTTTTCAGAAAGAGTGGCCATGTCCAGTAGCATGTTGGAAATTCTCTCTAGTCCAACTTCCATCAGTCGTGTCATGCTCATTCACCAAATACGGTTAGACTAGACTAGACTAGCTCTCCACGGATATACTTCTCCGTGAGATCCTTGCTAGGCCGCTCAAATATATCTGGCGAGTTTCCTACTTCAACGAGCTCGCCCTTGTAGAGAAAGGCGACTTGGTTTGCAACTCGCGCAGCTTGACGCATGTCATGTGTTACAAGAACAACCGTGTAAGAATTCTTCAAATCTACCATGAGCTCTTCGATCTTTGACGTGGAACCGGGATCAAGCGAGCTTGCGGGTTCGTCCATTAGTATCACTTCTGGTTTTACGGCGAGCGCCCTTGCGATGCATAACCTCTGCTGCTGTCCTCCAGACAGTTTCAAGGCATCCTCTTTCAGCCTGTCCTTCACTTCATCCCAGAGTGCGGCCTGCTCAAGACTCCTCTGAACTATGGCGTCGAGTTCCTGCTTGTTGGAATACATTTTGTGTATCTTTGGACCAAAGGCCACATTATCATAGATGGACATTGGGAAAGGATTGGGTTTTTGAAAGACCATTCCAACTTTGAGTCTAAGCAAGGCAGGATCAACTTCCTTAGAATAGATGTCTACGCCGTTAAACAGAACCTTGCCCGAGAGCCTGAACTCTGCGATGTGGTCATTCATTCTGTTCAATGTCCGAATGAAAGTGCTCTTTCCGCATCCGGAAGGCCCCATGATAACCGTGATCTTTTTCCTTTCCATCTGTAGTGATAGATTCTTCAGGACATGAAGGTTGCCGAATTTCACATCTAGATTGGATATGCTAACTACTTGCTCTTGATTCATTCCTTCCATACGCTCTCCCGCCCTTTCCACCTCTTCCTTTTCTTGCACTTCAGTCAACAACTAATACTCATCTCGCACATATATTGAACTTTAGATCTTTGAGAAACGCCTCAGTCCAACCCGCGCAACTAGGTTGAAGGAAACGACGATGCAGATTAAGAGAAAAGATGCTTGATAGGACAGATTTATTGCGCTCTGGGATGGAAGCTGAGTGAAGTAAAATATCACGTAGGTCAGGTACCCCACGGGCTCATGAATCAGGCTCGAAGGTATGTAGTTTCCGAAGCCTGCAGTGTACAGCAGTGGAGCAGTTTCTCCGAAGGCTATCCCAAGCGAGATAATTATCCCAGTGATTATTCCAGGCAGTGCGAGTCTAAATGTGATCCGGTTTATCATTTTTGTCTTGCTAGAGCCTAGAGCAATCGCAGCTTCTCGTATGGTAGTCGGGACTCTGTTTATGGAAAGTTCCGTAGTTCTTAGGATGTAAGGTAGCATCAGGACCGAAAGTGTGATTCCTCCAGCTAACGCAGAAAAGCCCCATCCAAGTATACTTGGAGCGGTTTGTACCAGCAACACGTATCCTGCGTAACCTAACACTATAGACGGAACTCCTGCTAAAACGTCAGTGAGGAATCTCACTATTTTGCTGTGGCGATTGTTTTCAGCAAACTCTGCCATGTATATCCCTCCCAAGACGCCTAACGGGATGGCGAATATGGCTGCTAATGCTACGAGTATCAAGGTTCCAACTATGTAGTTGGCTAAGCCTCCCGAAACGAAAGAAGAAGAACTTGTGCTGACAGTAGTGAGAAAGGTCTGAAGGGAAATGAGCGTGGCTCCTTTGTACACGAAACGGTAGACCATGTCCCCTAAGGGGTAAAGGACAAGGAGCAATGCAATTACTAGCAGTCCCTTGTAGATCTTGTCCTTAAGCAGACGTCTCTTGTGGCGTCTAACTAGTAGCTCATCCTCGGGAGAAATCGCTATTCCTTTGTATTGCGTTCTGCTCAATTTGTGTTCATCTCGTCTGTAATCGACTGCAAATTTCTCCTACACCCTCACAACAGAGGAAGACTCTCTGAAGAAACCTTGTCTCACGATCAGTCTCGCCAGGACGTTGACGAAAATTGTGATGATTGAAAGGACAAGCGCGAGCTCCATCAAAGCTGAGACGTACATGCCTGTCGGATCTGTGAAAGCGCTGTCTAGCTGGACTGCCATGAATCCTGACATTGTTTGAATTGCTGAGTACACATTCACTGGAAGGATGTTGAGTGCTCCACCAGCAACCATTGCTACAGCCATGGTTTCACCAAGGGCTCGTCCTAGCCCAAGAACAACGGAACCAAACATGCCAGTCCTTGCGTATGGAATCACAATTTTTCGTGTAATCTCCCAGTCCGTAAGTCCGAGTGCTCTTGCTCCATCTTTGAGATCCTCTGGCGTTTGGATCATCGCATCTCTGCTCATGGAAGCTATGATCGGTACAATCATTAGGGCAAGGATGATTCCGGCATCCAAAAGCCCTGGGTTGTATACCGGCCCACCAAAACCTGGTATGAAGTAGAGATATCTTGAAAGTACATACTCTTCAAATTGCTTGATGGATGGAGCAAGAACCAAGATGCCCCAGAAACCAAAAATTACGCTTGGAATACCTGCGAGAAGCTCGACAAAGAAGGAAATTACTGGAGAAATTCTCTTCGGGAGATATTGGGAAACCAGGATCGCAATGGCGAAACCCAGCGGGACGCCAAACAGAATTGCGAGCGCTGAAGAAATCAAGGTACCGGCTAAGAAAACAACAATTCCATACGAAGCTCCTTGGAGAGCGTGAAAGGTTAGTCCAAACCACTCTAGGGAGATGACATTTCCGTTCAGACGCGGATTCCATAGGGTTGAAACAAAATAGTGGAAACCATTCACGACCATGGACTGGAAGGAAAAGACCAAGAGTGTCAAAAAGATAACAAAAATGGTGAGGGGGGCACTGCTAGCGAACAGTGCTGTTACGTACTTGTAGATACGGTCAGACAGCCCTTTCCTCTTTATCGTCGTTCTCTCTGTCTGAACCGTCTCTACAGTTTGCAGGCCGAATCACCAGTAGTTCTTACGGACCGATTTGCGAGATCTGATTTAAGCTGAGTGTTACGGTCCCTGGAGGTAACTGGATGAATCCAACTTGGTTCAGGAAGCTGTAGTTGTTGCCGTACTTGGGAAGAAGACACCATGTCAGGAATGTCCTTACAACCTGTGCAGTGTTGGCGTCTGCCTGAGTCTTTGAAACGATTGCATACTCATAGTTGATGATGGGGTATGAATTCGCGCCGGGTGCGTAGACCAAGGAGATTGCTTCGTTTGCCGGAGTGTTTCCTGTGAGCTGGCTTGCGGCTGCTGCGATGTTTGCCTGAGTCGCATTGACAAAGTTACCTGCCTTGTTTCCAAGAAACGCGTAGTTTAGATTCGCTTTGAGTGCTTGGGACAGGAAGCTGATTCCGATGTATGCTATCGAGTACTGGTTCTGCTGGCTGGCAGTGACCATACCACCGTTTCCGATTGCAGAAATCTCGCCAGATAATGGTGGCCAAGAGACCGCAGTTGCAAATCCGACGTTTGTGTTCCACCACGAATTAGTGTCTGAAAGGTAAGTGGTGAATATGAAAGTGTCACCGCTGCCATCTTGACGACGAATTGGAGTAATTACATGGTTTGGTAGTAGGCTAGCTGCTGCGGGGTTGATTGCTTTGATCTGTGGGTCGCTCCAATTTGTGATTGAACCATTGTATATCTGAGCCAAGACATTACCAGTGAAGTTGAGGTGCATTGTGCTTGGGATTCCAGGAATGTTGTAGAAAATCTGCTGGGCAGAAATAGCTAGCGGTATGTTCAGCAGGTTAGGGTACTGAGTCATCTGGCTTGGAAGCAAGTATGCGTCCGAGGCGCCAATCTGTACTGTGCCGCTGGCTGCGTCGGATATTCCTGTTCCACTACCAGTTCCGGCGGTGTTGATCTTCACTCCTGAGTACACTGACGTGAAGTTTGGCACCCATGCTTGGAATAGTGGGTAGAGCAATGTTGATCCAGTTTCAGATATCGTCATTGATGGAAGTGTTGCGGGTAGTGTTGGTCCAGATACCGTACTGGTAACTGATGTTGTGCTTGTGACTGATGTTGTTGAGACAGACACCGAGCTTGAGGTCACGGTGGATGTCGAGACTGACGTGGCTGTGCTTGTTGATGTGACAACTGATGTCACTGTAGATTTACCGGTTCCTAAGGCAGCATACACTCCGACAGCCGCAGCAATTATCACTACTACGATAATGACCGCGACCACAGTTGTGCTGACTGCTCTTCGCATTTCGAAGGCTAACTGTTTCTTCAAGTTTGTTTGCACAAAAAAATCCGCGTCTCAAATCGTCTTTATTTATTCCCAACATATAATATGTTGGATATTGAAAGAGCAATAGTCTCTATAGATTCCAAACGCACAGTGCAGACAAGCCCTACGGCCTACGGAGATACATGTCTGTTAATCTGAAGGTGCTCTATACCGCGACGTTCAACTTCATGCGAGTTAGGAAAGCAAAGAAGATTCATGCTCAGCCGTCTATAGAGACTACGTAGCCCTATTGTGAATATCTAGGAAGAGAAATTAAACCGCCAGCGCCAACTGAAACGTGTAATGATGTCTCAACAGAGCAAGCTTGAACACGAGCTCGAGAGCCGAAAGAGGAATCTTGCAGTAATTCAGGAAACGATTCAGCACGATTCAAACTCTGGCGAAAAGTTATTGGGCCTCAGAGACTTTCTATCGCAGCGAGTGCAGCAATTAGAGCGTGAATTGAATCAGACCAAGCGAATCGGAAACTAGAATCTCATCTGCCGCTAATTTCTTGTTAGTGAGCTAATCACGGACAATTAACACTTTGCTTTCATAGCAATGTACATCAATCTCTGCGGTCTATAGAAGTGGTGTGATACAACGTGCAGCACCATTCGCGCCTCGTTCGATTATATCTGCAGTTTCCGGGAGATTGGTCTATGATGAAGTGCAATCGAACTACATCATAGCCTAGATTCGGCTCTGTCCAATTCACTCAGGTCTTTCTCTTGTACAATTAGGGTTCATCCTAGTTCTTGACTATTCTCTTGGACTCTTTACAGGGATCGAATGAAAAGAGAGATTAGCGAGTCTTGCGCAACCTTTGCGCAGAGTGGAATGGACAACAGAGCCAAGCGCTATGCTGCGATCGAAAGAGCAAAGGCAAAGACAGGCGTTGCTCTTCTATTGGCACATGTGAAGAGGACGCCCAAAGGAAAGATCAGACTATCCCGCGTCGAGATTAGAATCAAGGACGGGAAAGAAGAGATTGTGACGGAGTTGCCAAAGGATGATCCAAGGTACGTTTTTGAAGATGATTACAAAGTCAGAAAGATGACGCATGACTTGGTTAAGCGCTCTGCAAAATTTGGCAGCTTCTACGCCTCCAGTGCTCGGGTATTATATGACTCTGATTGAAGTAAATGTCCAGTCTCAGATTCATGATTTGGAGTAGTCGAAATGTCGATCTCTCAAAGAGATCTCATAGCAGAGTCTGAGTTAATCGAAGCACTCTCAAAGGAGTTCTTTGTCAGGTTCAAAAAATTCAATCCAGTGTGCCTCAAGGTTGTTGATTCAACGCAGGACTATCTTACACAAGTATTGAAGAGCTCGGAGGAGGGCGATCTCGTTCTAAGTGAGATTCAGACCGCCGGAAAGGGCAGGGCTGGAAGGGTCTGGGTTTCTGATCGGGGTGGCCTCTGGTTGACGATAGCTCTCAGACCTCCAGCTCCGGAATTACTAGACAACCTATCTCTCACTGTTGCGAACGCGGTATCTGAAACTCTCAAAGATTTCGGCGCGCGAGATTGCAAAGTAAAGCCTCCAAATGACATTTACTGCGTGGACAAGAAGATCGGCGGGGTGCTAGTCGATTCGGTGATAGAGGGTTCGGAATGTCTTGCATATGTTGGAATCGGCATGAACATCAACAATGACGTTCATACGAATGAATCGATATCAAAGATCGCGATCAGCTTGAAGGAAATTCTGGGAAAGGAAGTGCTATTGAAGCAGGTCACAGTTTCACTTCTGAAGCACTTGGATCGGGATTATGCAAAGCACCTATCTTGAACAACATAAGCCACTCAAGATTGCTCTTTTTGAACAAGGATTTTTCCGAAGTTCGACGAGAGGTAAATATCACTTGCTACTGTCTATCCTCAATCTGCACCCAATTCTTGCTCTCCTGTCTGCAAGTACGATGGCAATCAGAAGTAAAGGGATACTGACCAGGACTAGATACGCCTGCAGATTTATCACTGATGTAAAATAAATCGAAGATACTCCAGTAGCAAGAGCCATTGCGCCTGGGAGTGGGCCGCAGCAAACAACGGCGGAAAATGTCGTTATCGCAGAAGTCCAGAGACCGCCAAGCACCCCTGTGCTTTTGGAAATTCCGTTCCTCGTGTTGGGCATAGGATTTATCCTCAAGAGAACCTTCAGAAGCGCAACTAAACTGAACAGGCTGAGCAGAATTACTAGGGCGTTTCCATAGTCTATCACGGTCGGTGAGTACTCGTTGAAAAGCAGCTGTGAAACCGGGATTTCGCTCGATCCCATCGACCCGAGACCCGCGGCCAC
>JAKAPU010000098.1 GCA_021806865.1 archaeon | reverse complement strand
TAGCATGACGGTGAAGAGGATCAGCACTGCGACAGCGCCAATGTAGACTATTATTTGGAACAAGGCAACAAAAGTTGCGTCAAGCACGATGAATAGACCAGCCACCCCCAAAAATGAAAAAGCAAGAGCAATTGCCCCGTATACCACCTGCCTTGCCTCCAGAGCGATGATAGCAGAGCCGATAGTGAGCGCCGAGATTACAACAAAAGCAATGTCCTCTTCAATCATGATATGCGGTCTCCTTTTCGACCTTGAACTCGACTTTCTTTCTGGTGACTTGCGGAGGAACAGAAAGTCTCTCCGGAGAATATACTAGCATTTTTTTGGAAGTCGCCACCAGATTGAAGTCGTCAGTCATCCCCAAAGCGTAGAATGGACAGGCATCCACGCACAACCCGCAGAATACGCACTTTGCATAGTCAACCTGCGGGAATATCGATTTCTTGTTGTTCGGCTGTGTCCTAGAAACCTTTACCATTTCAATTGCTTGTGAAATGTTTTCGCAAGCAATTGAGCAAAGCTGGCAACCAGTGCATTTGTCCATCCATAGAATGTGCCTTCCCTTGTAGCCAGGTTTTGCAACCCCAAGCTTGGGGTCGTAGACGTAGTAGCTTGCCATTTCTGTCTGGACTTCAGGATAACGCATTGTCATCCTACGCTTAGGTAACTGCCGTATTCCTGCGTAAATCGCCCTAAAGGTTCCAGTTATGATATTGGCCATTCTAATACTCTTCCTCACAAGACTCCAGTTGCCTTCAGCAGGAATGCAATGAAGATATTCGCAAATCCCAATCCTATCAGCCATATCCATCCGAACCCAATCAATTGATCAATCCTCACACGCGGGTTGACGCCCCTCGGAATCAGGAAGAAAGTTACGACTATGAATGTCTTGATTATGAACCAGATTGGACCAGGGACAGGCGCAGGTCCAGACCAACCGCCCAAGAACAGCAGTGTGAAAAGAGCAGACAGGGCATAGAGTTTGATGTATGTGGCAACGTTGACAATGCCAAACAACATGCTTGTGTACTCTGTTTGCCAGCCAGCTACTAGTTCGCTATCCGCCTCCGGAAGATCAAAAGGTACTCTTTCTACCTCAGCCATCGCCGTGATGTAGAAGACAATAGCACCTAGTATCATCGGGAGAATATACCACACCTTGCCCTGTGAGGTGGCAATGCCTGACAGGCTCAGAGAACCCGAGAGTATGACGACCCCGATGACAGACAGTATCAACGGAATCTCGTAAGCCACCATTTGATAGAGCGCGCGAACCGCGCCTATGAAAGAGAACTTGTTGTTGCTTGCCCATCCGGCCATTAGCGCGACAAGCGGAAAGAAACTTAGGAGCGCGAGAGCGATTAGCAGCGAGTAATCCGACTGGGCGATAAACGTGTTCGGCCCTATTGGGATCGTTCCTACAAGGGCACCGGCAAGAGCCATCAACACAAAGGGAGGTGCGATGAAGAAGAGTTTGTCAGCTTTCGCGGGAATGACAATTTCCTTGAACAGCAACTTGAACAGGTCAGCAATCGGTTGCAGAATTCCTCCTACTCTGCCAGCATAAAGCGGTCCGACTCTGTACTGCATCTTTGCAAGCAGCTTTCGCTCATACCAAATCACAAATGTGGCAAACAACGCTGCGAATGTGAGTCCTGGAAAAGTACTCATTCTGAAAAGAAGCGAGTGAACCCCCAATCCAGCCTGACTGATGAAAGAAGTTGGATCGAGAGGATTCATTTTCGTGGGATCAAACATGTAGAGAGCTATGGACCAATCGATGTGTTGGCTGCACGTCAGCATGTTGAAACCACAAGAAATCTCAACGGGAAGTACGTAGAACACGTAGAAGATCGGCAAGATGATCATTGGCAGAGCGATCAGTACCCAGAACACGATGGTCAGGACTCTGCGCACAAAGTCCTCGAATGTTGTTAGTTCTGCCATTTTTTCTAATCGCTCTCTTGTCCTAGCGATCTGCTTCGACTGGCCAGTAATCCAAACTCCAGTAAATTGCAGGCATGTCTGCCACATGCGAGCCGATCAGCAACTTCGGTAAGGCTACCAGATTTCTGAATGAAGGGACACTGATCTTTACTCGGTACGGTTTTGTCGAGCCATCAGAAATAATGTGAAACGCCATAGCTCCTCGTGACGATTCTACTCTTGCATATGCTTCGCCTACCTGGGTACGCTGTTGTGGAGAAAGTTTTACGCGTACAGGGCCTTGCGGTATTTTTTCGAGGCACTGTTTGATGATTCGCATGCTTTGCCTCATTTCGATCAGATGAACCATGCAACGTGCGTAGGTGTCGCATTCTGAGAATACTGGAACTTCAAAGTCAACATCCTTGTAAGCGCAATACGGCTCGTCGATTCTCACATCCGATTTGACCGCAGAAGCTCGCAAAACTGGCCCTACAACCCCGAGCTTAGTCGCCTCATCTCTCGGCAACACACCGACTCCTTGTGTTCGCTTCAAAAAAAGAGGGTTTTCGAAAAAGATTCTTTCATAGTCCTTCAGCCTGCTTTCAAAATAATTGAATACTTTCAGGGCACGGTCTTTGAAGCTCTCTGGCATGTCGTTACGTACTCCACCCGGAATTGAGTACGAGTAGGTTATTCGGGCTCCGCCGATCATCTGCCCCAAGTCAATGAAAATGTCTCTATCTCCTAGAGGCCACATGAACATCGTTGAGTGACCAAGAAAGATTCCCTGAATTCCCAGCCAGTAGAGATGACTGATGATTCGCTGGTTTTCGGACATTATCATTCTGAGGTACTGGGCTCTCGGAGGAATCTGGATTCCCATGAGTTCTTCGGCGGCCATTGAATAAGGCGTGATGATGTTTGTCACATCGGTCAATGATGACCTTTCGAGCATCGGAATGCTCTGAAGATAGTTTCTGTATTCGGTCTGCTTCTCCGCTCCTCGATGAACGTATCCAGGGTCTGGCACGCAGTCGACTATTGTGTCGCCTTCGACAGTTATTGTAAATCGGAAATGGCCAGCGCCGGGGTGTTGCGGCCCTATGCTCACTGTAAGTTTGTCTTCGGCCGCCTGTTCAGTGACTATGCCGGACTGATTTGGTAACGACATTTTATTCGCTCTCCAATCGGCCGGGTAAACGGTAAGCTTTGAGCATAGGCGGAATATCGTTCCAGTCCTCTGGGAGCAGGAGCCTTGTCAGATTTGGATGTCCTGTGAATACGCACCCAATCATTTCAGCGGCTTCCCTTTCGTGATAGTTAGTGCTAGGAAAAAGCTCGAACAACGAAGGAAGTACAGGATCGTTCGAAGGCACTCGAATGCTTAAGGCGACGATCGTCCCCCGCAAGCCAGGCCCGTCCATTGAGCCGAAGTGATATGTTATCTCCAGCTGTTTGTCCTTGGGGAAGTCGGTTCCTGTCACGTTTGTACATTGCTCAAAGTGTAAGTCGTCTCTCAGGCTCTTTGCAACTTCGACTAGATTTTCACGCTGCACTGCAAACTTGATTCGGCCCGGTTTTGCAAAAGACAACTTTGCCTTGTCGCCCAACTTTCCAATCACTTCCACTATCGCCTTTTCTTCACTAGGAAGCTCAGGTTTCGGTGGTGCGGTTGACATAGCAAATGCGTCCTATCGGATATTCTGCTGCCTTATCTTATCCTGTAAGAGTAAGAAAGCATCAATCAGCATTTCAGGCCTAGGAGGACAGCCTGGAACGTACACGTCTACTGGCACGACCTGGTCAACGCCTGGAAGAACGTTGTATGAATCAAAGTATACTCCGCCGGTAATTGAACAAGCACCCATCGCAATAACCCACTTCGGTTCTGGCATCTGATCGTAGATCCACCTTAGACGAGGCGCCATCTTTCTAGTGACCGTTCCGTGCACAACTATTAGGTCGCACTGTCGCAAAGAACCAAAAGCTTCCAGTATCCCGTAACGCTCGCAGTCATATCTCGGACCAGATACAGCTCCAAATTCAATACTACAACAGGCAGTCTCCAAATGCACGGGCCATAACGAATAGAGCCGCCCCCAATTTGCAAGATAGGTTAGTGGATCCGCAATCGCCTGTTGGATAACATCTTTGACTTTACCAACAAGGATATTCAATCCAGGGCCATCCTTCGCCGCAGCAGGCCCCTTTTTGACTTGCAACTGTTCTGCTACCACATTTCTCGCTTCCCTGCGAGGTGCAGCGCAAACGCTAGCGGTATAAAGATAACGACAAGGAATAGTCCAACAACGATTGCAGTATCAATTGTGGTCAGAGCAATTGTTGTTGTCGCCCAAGCGACCAAGAACATCGAGATGACATCCATCACGACGAAGATCAGCAAGTACGCATAGTACTGCATCATCAGGTGAACGCGAGCTTCGCCTGTCGGGACCTGTCCAGCCTCGAATGTGGCTCGCTTCATTGGTGTCGGATTCCTTGGGGCAAAGAGCCAAGGAATCAGTATCATAGGTACAGCGAATAAGATTCCAAAACCAGCAGTCAGCAAGATAAGCGCGAATGTGCCAGCCATCTTGCGATCACAACTCGCACCGCTTATACTTTATTTAAATCTTGACGGACGACTTGAAATTCTTCGCTCGCAGGATTACAAGAAGATAGGAGTTGGAAGAAGCAATATTTTGAGAATGAGGATTACGCTCTCCTTCCTCTTCTTCCACCGGCGCGGCGTGTAGTGTCGTGCGGAATCGGAGTAACGTCTTCGATTCTCCCCACTTTGAAGCCGCTTCGGGCGATAGCCCTTATCGCAGCCTGTGCTCCAGGTCCTGGTGTTCTCGGACCTGTTCCACCAACTGCCCTAACTTTTATGTGAACTGCAGTGATGCCCTTTGATTTTGCTACCTCAGCTGCTGCAGAAGCACTCTTCATTGCAGCGTATGGAGAAGACTCGAAGCGGTCCGCCTTCACGTGTCGACCTCCAGAACTGAAAGAGATTGTTTCAGAGCCTGTGAGATCTGTCATATGCACTATCGTGTTGTTGTAGCTGCTGTAAATATGAACAATAGCCCATCTTTCTTGCTGTTGTACGGCTTCCATCGAAATTCAACTCTCTAGGATTGGGTTTCCTTTTCCGTAGGAACAGAGGCAGTCTGAATCTCCTCTGTCTGAGCTCCAATTGATACAGTAGCAAATTTTGACCCGTCGCTGAATTTTAGCGAGCCTTCTTCACTCGGAGATACGAGGTATGAAGGAACAGTCACCTTTCTGCTGTTTAGGGCAACATGTCCGTGAGAGATAAGCTGTCGTGCCTGATACGGAGTCTTTGCCAATCCTCGTTTCCAGACCAGTGTCTGCAAACGTCTTTCAAGGACATTTTCCACCGTGAGTGAAAGAACATCGTCCAAGCTAGTCTGCGCGCTCTGGATCAAACCCAAACGGCTCAAGTGATTCAGCAACTTCGGTTCTTCGCGACCGCGTATCTCCGCAGAGGCCGCTAGTAACTGTCTTGCTTGCTTTCTAAAATTGGAGAGCTTTGTCTGAGCTCGCCAGAGCTCCTTCTTGTTTCTTAGTCCGTAAGTTCCTAGAAGGTAAAGCTCCTGAGAAAGCTGATCGCTTCTCCATGGATTTCTGGGGGGCGTGAATTTCTTTCTTGATTTCTTTGGATCTCCCATCTCACTTCTTCTCCGTCTTTTCGGCAGAAGCCGCTGCGGCCGCTGCCTGCAGCGATGTTTTCTTTACTCCAACCGTACGTCCTTTTCTTCCTGTAGTCCTGGTTCGCTGTCCTCGTACCTTGAGGCCCAAGCTGTGCCTAACGCCTCTCCAGGAAAGGATGTTCTTTTCACGATCGATATCATTCTTTATCATAAAGTCAAGATCACTCCCGATCCTGTGCAGGTTTGCGCCAGAGTCAACATCCTTCCTTCTGTTTAGCAACCAGACGGGCAAGCCCAACGACGCCGGATCCTTCAAAGCGCTTTCGACTTGCTGGAGTTGCTTGTCGTTCAATTGTCCCAATCTTGATTTTTGGTCAATTTTCAAGACCGAAACCATAGCGTTTGCGTAACTCTCTCCTACGCCTTTGATCTCTGAAATAGCCGGGACGACCTTCTTCGTGCCGTCCAAGTCGCGTCCTGCAACGCGAACGATGTGTCTGAATTCCTGTGACATAGTTAAGGACTAATACCTCTGACGGGGAGAGTATAAAACTTTAATTGAACTCACCCATATCTTGAAATTCCTTTTCACTTTCACTCGCCTCCCTTTTGCCTCAAAAACTCTGCATTCTGGCTTGAAATTGAGAAATTATATATAATTGGCAAACGCCTGATAAATTTAGTGCTAGGATAGGCGCGATCATGGGAAAAATCGACGAAATTGACATGAAAATTCTTTCAGAGCTTCAGAAGGATGCAAGCATAAGCGTTCCAAAGCTCAGCAAGAAAATCAACGTCAATGCGTCGGTCGCTTATAGCAGGATCAAACGTCTGGCAAAGCGCCAGTTGATCAAACGTTTTACCATTGAAGTAAACGATGAAGCCCTCGGATTAACTGTGTCTTCCCTCATCGGGCTGAACATCGACTCAAAATACCGTGAACAAATCATGGATGAAATGCTCAAGATGGATTCCATACGCGATATTTACGAAGTCACTGGACGCTTTGATGTAATCCTGAAGATAAAGACGAGATCCCTAGATGAACTCCACGAAACGATTTCCGCTAAAATCGGAAAATTGAATGGTGTTCTCCATACGGAAACTTTCATCGAGATGCGAAGACGAGAAAGAGAAATCTCATACGTAGCCCAGAAGGCCTAGGTAAAGATTTATTCGTGTGTACGCGTAGAAAGCGAGGATAGATTGTAATGGTAAACAAAGCAATGATTGTTAAGGAGCTTGCACAGGTCGTAGATCCGGAGGTCGGCGTTCCGATTACGGAAATGGATCTGGTCGATGATATTGGAATAAACGAAGAGACTGGCGCAGTGTCCGTTGGTTTTCACCTAACAGCACCATTCTGCCCACCAATGTTTGCACTGGAAATCGCTCAGGATATCAAAAGGAGACTCTCTGCTCTCGAAGGTGTCAAGGAAGTCAAGATTTCAATGACAGGGCACTTCATGGCTGAGGAAATAAACAGAAGAGTGAACGCGCCTCCAGCTACTCCAAGCGCGTGATCAGCAGAACTATTTTGAAGAGCTGAGTTCTTCTTCGGAGGAGAATTTTTCTCCGAGGTAGTCATAGAGCGCAGTCTTCATCACTTTGAGTGGCAGAAGCGCACACTTGATCCTCACTGCCCCAAGATTCGGAGATCCTAAATTTTCGAGTAGCAACGTTTTGTCTATTTTCCTGACTTCATCCACCGTTTTACCCATGACAAGTTCGGTCAACATTGACGCAGAAGCTTGCGATATTGCACAACCATCTCCACTGAATTTGATATCTGACACTTTTCCCGCAGAGAACTTTAGCTGCATTTCCACGACGTCGCCGCACAATGGATTCGAATCGCGAGCCTTAGAGTCAGGGCTATCAATCGTCCCACGGTTCCGTGGATTTCTGTAGTAATCAAGTATGATCTCCTTGTACATGTCGGAGCTCAAGATAGTACCTCCGTCACCTTTTTCAGACCGTCACATAGTGCCTGTATATCATCTTCGCCGTTGTATACGTAGAAACTAGCTCTCGAGGTTGCAGTTACGCACATCTTCTCCATCAGTACCTGAGCACAATGGTGCCCAGACCGTATGGCAACACCTTCACTGTCAAGTATGGATGCCACATCGTGAGGATGAATCTTCCCCAGATTAAATGAAATGACCGCTCCCCTCTTGGTAGCGTCCTTTGGGCCATATACTTCAAGCGAATCGATCTTTTGCAGTTCTTCTAGAGCGATTCTGCTCAGGTCTACCTCATGCTCAAAAATCCGTTGCATTCCCAAGTTTGTCAGATACTCGATTGCCGCACTGAATCCTATCACGTCAGCAATATTCGAAGTGCCTGCTTCAAATTTCCACGGCAGCTCATTCCATTGTGTCTCCTCGCGGTGAACCTGTTTTATCATATCGCCGCCTAACAAGAACGGCGGAATCTCTTCCAACAGATCTCTCTTCCCAAACAGACAACCTACGCCTGTTGGGCCGAGCATCTTGTGCGCGGACAGCGCAAAGAAATCGCAGCCAATATCTTGGACATCAGTGGGCATGTGAGGGGCAGATTGTGCTCCGTCGGCAACAACGATACAATTGTGTTTGTGCCCTAAAGCAGAAAGGCGCTTTGCATCTGTAATTGTTCCGAGCACGTTGGACATGCAGGTAAAAGCAAAGACCCTCGCTCCGTTCAATTTTGTCTCCAATTCCTCTTCATTCACTCGGCCCTCCTCATCTATGCTCGCAATTTCCAGTTTGGCACCATACTTTTTCGCGAGCTGCTGCCACGGGACAAAGTTACTGTGGTGTTCCATTTCGGTGACGACAATAGAGTCGCCTGGTTTTAGAAATCGTTCACAGATTGAGTTCGCTGCAAGATTGAGCGCTTCTGTCGCGTTCTTCGTGAAGACAATCTCCTCTCTGCTTTTTGCATTCACAAAGGTCTTTACATCGTCCCTTGTTGCCTCAAAGGCTTCTGTAGCCTCATCAGCTAACTGGTGCACCGATCTGTGTATGTTGGAGTTGTGATTCTCATAGTAATCAGAAATGCGGTCAATCACCTGCTTGGGCTTCTGAGTGGTTGCCGCATTGTCCAGATAAACGAGCTTCTTGCCGTGAACTCTTCTTGAAAGCACTGGGAAGTCCAATCGTATGTCCTCGATACTAAATCGACGAGGAGATTTTTCCTGAAGCATCTGTTACACTGTCTTCGATACTGCGATTACGCCATCGGCCGTATTTCTGCTTTGCAGTAGACGCAAAATCCTATCTGTACTTGTAGTGACCTTCGAAGATATCCTGAATCGGCTTTGTTGTTCCGGCCTCTTCTTCGAACAGAACTTCTTTGGTCCTCTTCTTGAGTATGCCCTTCTCTCCATACCACTTGGCTTCGACCAGGCCTCTCATCGTATCTTGAAGTTCTTCCGAGCTTATTCGCGAAATTGCAGGTTCCAAGAATCCGAGCACAATGAATTTCTTTGCTTCATCTTCCGACAAACCACGCGTCATCATGTAGAAGATCTGATCCGCATCTATTTGTGCGACGGATGCCGAATGAGTCGCCTTTACATCGTTTGTCAGTATTTCCAATCCTGGTATCGCATCCGATTTAGCATCTGGGCTCAGGAGAATTGAGTGACCCGCGAGATACGCATTGGCGTTTTTTGCATCCTTCCCGATACGTATCATTCCTTTGAAGACTGATTGAGAGCGATCCTTAAGGACGCTGTTTGAGAGTATTCTTCCCTTTGTGTGCTGAGCAACATGGGACAAATCGGATACGAGATCAAATCGCTGATCATTTGAACCGAACACTACTTCCACATCCTCTGCGCTCGCTCCGTCTTGAAGGAAAACGCTCTCTGACCTCGAGCGATGTACCCTTCCTCCAAAACAACCGACTGTCCATCTGATTTGTGAATCCTTTTCGCAAAGCGCCTTGCTGTTCGTTAAGACAGTGGTTTTCTGAGAATAATTCTGGATGTTAGAGTAGCTAACAACCGAACCATCTCGTACATAAGCTTCCACCAAGTCGCTCGCAAGCGTATCGACTTCAGCGCCATAATTCTCGGTGACGAGCGAGACTTGCGAGTTGGGTTCAGCGTAAATCCATGTCTGAGAAAAGTGAGGTTTGAAGGAATTTAGATAGAACCGTATTCTCAGCTCGTCTTCGACAACTTGGTTCCTTGGGACGTAGAGAAGCCAGCCATTGGAGAAGAGAGCCGAATTTAGAGCAGCGTACTTGTCGTCCGA
>JAKAPU010000097.1 GCA_021806865.1 archaeon | reverse complement strand
GAGGTCCTCTCGACGGGAAGAAGTTCGGTGGATGCTGTCACTGAAGCGATCAGACTCTTAGAGCGAAATCCGATTTTCAATGCTGGTGTAGGAGCGTGGCCCAACCTGAAAGGTGAGGTAGAGCTCGACGCAATGATAATGGAGGGAAAGAACCTGAAATCTGGCGCAGTTGCTGCGGCGAGAAACCTCTCCAATCCTATCCTGGTCGCAAGAAAAGTGATGGAGGAGACGGATCACATCCTGCTTGCCGGACGTGGTGCTGAGGATTTTGCCAAGGCGTTCAAGTTGTACGAAGAGCACAAAGTTCCGGAGGCGAGAATGAAGGATTGGAATGCTTTGAAGTCCAAGCTCACCGCTGGAGAAAGTGTACCTATGCTGCAGTACTGGAAGAAGATCTCAAAGTGGGCAGAACAGGGAGACACTGTAGGGGCTGTGGCCATAGATCATCACGGTCTGATCGCCGCCGCAACATCTTCAGGAGGCTTCCCGATGAAGATGCCGGGCCGTGTCGGAGATGTTCCAATTATAGGATGCTCCACATATGCGGACAACGAGGCTGGCGGAGTTTCAATCACTGGGCACGGTGAGGTGGTGATGACTAACGCGCTGGCAAAGTCCTGCGTGGACCTGATGCGCTCAGGGATTTCTGCCGAGATGGCGATAGAGTCAATGGCGGAATTGATCAACAATAAGACAGAAGGCAAGATCATACTCTGCATAATCGGTATCGACAAGAAAGGACGAGCTGCCATTGTCAGAAACGTCGATGCAACCCCTCACGCTTTCTTCGACGAGAGCATGAAAGCTCCCAACGTTCAGTGTGCCAAGAAGGTAGTTCTGAGTTAGCACTGTTGCATAAAAGAGCTGTTGTTGCAACAATACGAAGTAATCTGGGAAGGCAAATATCAACGCAGGTGGGGGCGAGAAATCAGATACTCGCAAAGCAGCTTGGAAACCTAAAGCCATTTCCGAAAGAAGATGCATTGTGGTATGCAAATTCACGAAGCTTGGAGAAGAAGACTGAAGTTTGGAACTACTTCGAAAACAAATGGAGAGGTCACTGAAACTCGATCTCGATTTTATCTAAAACGTATTTATTGGCATGGTATGTCTCGATTTTATTGAATTGAATTTCGGAACGGCATTAGAGAGCTTCACCCCCCCGGATGTTTCTCCTGATACTCGAAAAATATTCGAGATGTCGACCAGTGCAGAGAAACTCGGATTCGACACTGTTTGGGTCTGGGATCACTTGCTTCTCGGATCTAGAAGAGTTTACCAAGTACTCGAACCACTTACTCTGCTCTCGGCGATTGCGGCTAAGACCAGCAAGATAAAACTCGGAATAAGCACACTCGTCCTTCCGCTGCGAGATCCAGTGGTACTCGCAAAGGAAGTTCAAACAATACATTACATATCTGGCGGTCGGCTTTTGTTAGGTGTGGCTGCTGGTTGGTACGAAAAAGAGTTTGATGCTGTAGGCAGCAAGTTTTCTGATCGGGGAAAAATAACTGAGGAGTACCTTAGTTTACTGCGAAAGCTTGTAAATGAATCTGACATCAACATGAAAATCGGAAGTAGATCATTCAGCCATACCACAATGGAGCCACGCCCTTCTAGTCCAGTGAAGGTGCTCATGGGAGGATACAAGGTGCTGAAGAGGATAGGTACAATGAGTGACGGATGGATAGCCTCATACTATACACCAGAGGACTTCAGAGAAACTTGGATTGAGATACTGAAATTTGCAAAGAACGCAGGTCGCGACGAAAGGAGCTTGACCAATGTCAATATAGTTCCAATATGCGTCAAAGACACTTTTGAAGAAGCTGACAAGCTAGCAAGGGATTTCACGGCTGAGTACATGGACATGCCAGCTTGGGGAAAATCCAAAGTGGAAAGTGCGGTTAGAGGTACCGTCAGAGATTGCGTTGAGCAGATCAAGCGTTACGAACAGGCTGGTGTTGAGAACTTGGAATTTCTCCCCTGCTACTATGACATGGACACACTCGAAAAAGTAGGAAACGAAGTATTACCTCATTTCATCAAACGGTAGAAGGAATCATTCCATGTGGAATAGTCCTTCAGCTTGAAAGGACCGTCTTTATCCTAGAGAGTGCAAGTTTGAGGTTTTCCTCAGAATTAGCGTAAGCTATTCTGATGTATCCCTCGCCAAAAGAGCCAAATGCAGAACCAGGAACTGTCGCAACATGACCGCGGTCCAAGAACTTCATGGATAACGTAAGAGAATCAGTATGTGTCTTTGATATATTGACAAAAGCATAGAACGCGCCTTTCGGCGGCTTGCACCTGAGTTGTCTGATCTCCGACAGTCCATCAATGATAACATTCCTTCGTTTCTTGAATTCTTCGACCATTTCAGTCACGCAATTCTGCGATCCTTTCAATGCGGCTAGAGCAGCGTATTGGGCCATGGTTGCGGTGCATGAATTAGTCGAGCCATTCAATCTACCCATCGCTTCGGCAAGCTCTTCTGGGGCAACCGCATAACCAATTCTCCAACCAGTCATTGCGTAAGTTTTGGAGAACGAATTTACCGTAATCACACGATTACTGAACTCTGACAATGACGCAAGACTGAAGTGCTTCTGACCGTCGTATACGAATTTCTCGTACACCTCATCTGAGAGAATCAAGAGATCATGTTTGATTGAAAGCTCACCAAGCGCTTTCAAATCATCTTCCTGTATCACTCCACCACTAGGGTTGGATGGTGAGTTAATCAAGATCATCTTGGTCTTGGGCGTGATCAGCTTTCTGACATTGTCAATATTGACATTAAAATCGTCTTTTTCAAAAAGAGGATAACCAACACTCCTAGCTCCGCTGATTCTAGAAATAGGAACGTAGTTAGCCCAACCCGGGTTCGGGATCAAGATCTCGTCGCCAGGGTTCATGACTGCTAAGACGGCTAACGAGAGTGCAGAAGTCGCTCCAGATGTTATTATTACGTTACTCCGAGAACTCTCCACTTTGTTCTCTTGAACCATTTTCTCAGCAACTGCATCTCTGAGTTCGTTGATTCCAAAACTCGATGTGTATTTGGTTGCCCCCTTGTTCAATGCTTCGCATGCTGCTTCTTTGATATGGGCGGGAGTGTCAAAGTCTGGCTCGCCAAATTCGAGCCTTATGACGTCTGAGATAGATTGTGCCTTTTCAAATATTTCCCGAATGCCGGAGAGCGGAATTTGGCTCATCCTTTGAGCGAGTATCTCTTGCAAGCTAAAATCAACTCATAACTTGTCATATTTCAGTATTGAAGCCCAGAGCGCCAAACTTTGTGCATCTGATCATTTTCTCAGGATCACAATAACATGCATCAACGCAATCATTTTCGGATCGCAGGGAGTTCTGTCGCTTAGCCTCTTGTCTGGTTTTCCGACCTTGTGCCTGTTCGTCGATTCGAGTACATTCTTCCAAAAGCTCGCGAATCCAAGTTCGAATATGACCTTTCCTCTTCTAACGAGTCACAGAGCAAAAGATGGGCCGGCGATCTAAACTTTCCTTCGGAATTAGGTTACAATTTGTACCGCTTGAGATAGTTCTTGAGACTTAGGGCAAGGTATCTGTTTGACCTAATTGAGCAGAAAATAGTACTTGGCATACTTATATAGTGCATAGAGGTTGCAGCGACTAGATGCAGCAACAATCAGACACATATAGCCTTAAAGAAAGGGCCTTGGTTACGGTTCTTTCTAGCTTCGGTTCCTACGTGGAATGGTATGATTATTTTGTGGCTGCCACGGCTGCCGCTTTGATATGGCCTACAGTGTTCTTCAGCCAGTTTAGCGCTTTAGCTACCGGTATTTCTATTGCGAGCTTTGGCGTTGCGTATTTTACACGACCTGTCGGCGCTTATATTTTTGGCCACATGGGCGATAGACTTGGGCGAAGATCAACTTTGGTGTGGACTTTGCTGACTGTGGGAGTTGCAATGTTAGGCATAACGCTCCTCCCTTCTAGCAATGTTATAGGCATGTGGGGACCTATTCTGCTATTCTCATTTAGGGCTGTTCAAGGGGTTGGATTTGGTGGTGAATACGGGGGAGCCTCCTCTTGGGTTCTAGAAGTTAACGCAAAGAGCCGATGGAGAGGTACCTGGACTTCATCAGTGATGGCAACTATTGGGTTGGGTGGCGGGACTGGAGCGTTGCTGTACCTCTTCTTAGAAAAGGTTTATTCTAGAGCTGTGCTACTAAACTACGGCTGGAGAATACCGTTTGCCCTGGGCGTTGTTCTGCTTTTCAGCGCTGCGTTGATTAGATATCTTGCGCAAGAAAGTGACGTATTCACGAAACTTCAAAAACTTGGCAAGACTTTGAAAACACCAGCAAGTACCGCGATTAGAAAACATATCGGGTTGATGATGCTTATTGGATTAAGCTGGGTTTTTATTTTTTGGATTAATCCGGGGGTCATACAACTCTTCGCAACGCCATATCTAGCAAAACATGGAGTCCCTCCGACTTTCACCACGTATGTCCTTGCTGTCTCTGATTTCGTAATTCCTTTCGCAACCCTTCTGGGCGGCTTTATCTCAGATCTGCTTGGTAGAAGGAAAGCCGTATTTATCAGCGCTCTTTTGACACTATTATTTGCCTATCCTTACTTAGTCATGTTAGAAAGTGCCAACTTGGCGTACATATTATTGGCTGAAGTTGTAATTAACGTATTTGTATTCATTGGGGAGGGCAGTTTCACTCCATATGTTATAGAGCTTTTTCGCACCGAATATAGGTACTCGGGAGGCGGTTTGTCGTACCAGTTTGCTGCATTGTACGCAGGAATACTATTTACATTCGCTCTCCCAACAATATTGTTGAGCTCCTATGAAACAACTTACATTCTGGCCATAGCTATGATTCTTCCACTAGTTACTGCATTTACAGTTTTCTTTCTGAAAGAAACATCAAAATCAGATATATCGGGATGAAATAACTCGATGATGGGATTTTCTAGAGCATACCCTAGGGAAGAGTGACTCGGCCATGATTCCAAAAAGTTTCGACTACTACGTCGCGTCGTCTTTGGATCACGCAATAGAATTGTTACAAACAAGGGAGGAATCGAAAGTCCTTGCTGGTGGCCAGAGTCTTCTCGCACTAATGAAACTCAGACTTGCGGCACCGGCAGCCCTTGTTGACATTTCGAAACTTCAAGATCTTTCCTACATTAAGGAAGAGAAGGATCATCTCGCGGTGGGGGCTCTTACAATTCACGACCTCGTAGAACACAGCAAGGTGATAAAGGAAAAATTCACATTGCTGAATGATGCTGTAAGCAAGATCGGCGATCAACAGATAAGGAACAAAGGGACCATTGGCGGAAGCTGCTGCCATGCTGATCCTGCTGCAGATCTACCGACCGCGTTAACTGCGGCAAATGCCCAGTTCGTGATCAAAGGGAGGAGTGGGCAGAGAGTTGTCCCTGCAACCGATTTCTTTGTTGACCTGTTCCAGACAGCGGTCGGACATGACGAACTCCTAACGGAGATCAGGCTTCCATATCTTCCTGCCAAGTCTGGATCTGCTTACATAAAGCACAGCCGAAGAGAAGGCGACTTTGCAATTACTAGCGTCGGAGCGGTTGTCACTGTTGGTGATGGAAATGTCTGCAAAGACGTGCGATTTGCCTTGGGTGCAGTAGGAGCTACACCTCTACGAGCAAAGAAGGCTGAAGACTATCTCAAAGGGAAGACGCTTGATGACAAGACAATTCAAGAAGCTTCTGAAGTGGCCAATGAGGGGGCTGATCCGCCTTCTGACATGCACGGAAGCCGTGACTACAGACTTGAAATGATCAAGGTCTTTACGAGAAGAACTCTGAAACTTGCGCTGAGTAGGGTGAAATGAGGAGATAGATGGGATTTGATGAAAGCTGCAACAAAGTCTGACATGATTCAAGTTACGTGCAAGATCAACGGAAAGGAGTACACGGGCATAGCCGAGCCAAGAACTCTATTGGTTCATTTCCTCAGAGACGAATTGAACCTCACAGGTACTCACATCGGCTGTGACACCGGCCACTGTGGTGCATGCACCATAATGATGAACGGAAAGACTGTGAAGTCATGCATGGTTCTTGCAATTCAAGCACAGGGTGCAAACATTATGACAGTCGAAGGGCTGGCTGATGGTGACAAGCTGCATCCGCTTCAGGAGGCTTTTTGGGAGAACCACGGTCTTCAGTGTGGCTATTGCACACCTGGGATGCTGATGTCTTCACTTTTCCTTCTGCAAAGAAATCCTGACCCGACAGAGGAAGAAATCAGAAAAGGGATTGAGGGCAATCTCTGCAGATGCACGGGATACGTGAACATTGTAAAGTCGATCAAGGCAGCTGCAAAGAAGATGCAGACCGAGGGCGCAAAGAGCGCCCAAGCAAAGTAGTGGTGGGTTGAACACCCTTGGCCACAGTAACAGAACTGGTCAAGGAGGAACGAAGGCTTTGGATGGGACAACCCCTTAAGAGAAAAGAGGATCCAAGGCTAATCTCTGGGCTCGGCAAGTACGTTGATGACGTGAAACTTCCAGGGACTGCGTACGCTGCAATCTTGCGGAGTCCGTACGCGCATGCAAAGATAACCAGACTCGATACTAGTAAAGCTGAGCGACTGCCAGGAGTAGTCTGTGTGATGACTGGAGAAGAGGTAGCGAAGCTCACCGATCCTTTCATTCAGATATCACCTGCTCCGGCAAACAAGCTCAAAGACTACTGTCTCGCAGTTGGGAAGGTACACTTTGTTGGCGAGCCTGTTGCTGCCGTTGTGGCAGAAACTAGAGCAATCGCAGAGGATGCGCTCGAACTTATCGAAGCTGAATACGAGACTCTGGATGCACTTGTTGATGCTAGAAGAGGAATTAGATCGGATGCACCAATCGTGCACGAAGATGCTGGAACAAACGTTGCATTCCATGGTGTTTGGGATTATGGTGATATTGAAAAAGCGATCAAGCAAGCAGACAAAGTAATCAAAGCAACGCTTCACTTCCACCGGTTCAGTTCAACCCCGATTGAAAACAACGGCGTCGTAGCAAACTATGACAGAGCTACCGGTTTCTTGAATATTTACTGCAACAACCAGATGCCAATGTTTTGCATTCCATGGCTTTCCTTTGGCTTGCGATTCCCATCAAACAAGATAAGAATGATTACTGGTGATATAGGCGGAGGATTCGGAACCAAGATCATCAACTATCCGTATCTCGCTCTGATCAGCCTCTTGTCGATGAAGGCTAAGCGTCCTGTCAAGTGGACTGAGGACCGGCGAGAACACTTGATAGCAAACCACGGAAACGAACGAACTTTCGACGTAGAAATACCAATAAAGAAAGACGGAACGATCCTTGGGCTAAAGGCCACAGCGTTCGACGATTGCGGTGCATACACCCGATACGAACCTGCAGGAGCAACGATTTGGGCACAGGTTGTTCCGGGCTGTTTGAATATCAAGGATTTCAAAATGGACTTTTACCAAGTCATCACAAACAAGGCGCCAGTCGGTCCGAACAGGGGATACTCTAGGATGCAGCATCTCTGGATGATAGAAAGAGCGATTGACTTGGTTGCAAAGGAACTAGGATTGGATCCTGCGGACGTCAGACTCAAGAACTACATCCAGCCAGAGCAAATGCCTTACACCACTCCGAGTGGTGGAATTTACGACGGTGGGGACTATCCTGAAGCTCTCAAGAAAGCTCTGAAACTCATCGACTATGACGGTTTGAGAGAAGAGCAGGCAAGGGCAAGAAAGCAGGGCCGATTAATCGGTATAGGAATGGGAATGGCGGTCGACTCAGGAACGAACAATTTCGCGCAGGTAAAGATACTTACAAATGACAATCCTTTCTCAGGAAACTCGGAAGCAGCAAGAGTTAGCATCGATGGATTAGGGCAGATACAAGTGGCTTTGGGTACTGTACCACAAGGTCAGGGACATGAAACATTCGCTTCACAGATTGTCGCAGACGAGTTTGGGGTCACACCAGATCAAGTGACTGTACTGATGGGATTCGATTCGGCAATGAACCCGTACTCTCACCAATCAGGTTCGTATGCAAGCCGATCGGCAGTCATGGGAACAGGGGCGCTGTCGGGCGCGTCTAAGAAACTCAAGGAGAAAGTCACCAAAATAGCAGGACATCTGATGCAGGTTTCACCGGAGAAACTGGAATTCAAAGAAGGCAATGTTGTCGACCGGGAATCCGGCAAGAAGGTTCCCCTGTGGCAAATTGGAAACGTCGCATGGGTGAACAACCTAATGCTTCCTGACGGTATGGAGCCTGGACTTATTGCTCTGCACTACTACAAGCCACCAGGTTTCACCGTACCAGACGAAAAATTCAGATTGAACCAGACGTTGACCTACTCTTATCAGGCACATGCTGTCGCGATAGAACTCGATCCGGAAACTGGCAAGTTTAAGATACTGAGATACGCCATTGTTGATGACTGCGGCAGGCAAATTAACCCTCTGATCGTCGAAGGACAAGTTCTCGGTGCCGCTGCTCATGGCATAGGCGGTGCAATGTTTGAGAATTTCGAGTACGACGAACAGGGCCAATTACTGGCCAGCACATTCGTGGACTACCTCGTTCCAACTGCGCTCGATATACCACATATCGTTACTTCGCACATTGAAGTACCCTCGTTGTTTGCTCCAAAGGGAATCAGAGGGGTGGGTGAGGGCGGAGGAACTCCTCTTGGTGCGATATCCAATGCGGTTGAAGATGCGCTAGCTCCGTTTGGAGTGCAGATTACAGATTCACATCAAAATCCACAACATATACATAAACTCATAAGGCAAAAAGTGTCAAAACACTAAGCATTGGTGAAATGAGAATTTGCGCTTTGAGGGAACATTCAACGTAAAAGCTCCGAAAGAGAAGGTATTCTCAATGATGCTGGATCCAAACCAGATCTCGCAGTGTATGCCGGATCTTCAGAAACTTGAAGTGAAATCACCTGATGACTTCACAGCAACGGTCAAGGCAGGTGTGTCTTTCATCAAGGGCGATTTCACTCTGCACTTCACCACAGTCGAGAAAACTCCATCCACTCATGCAAAGCTCGCTGCTAGAGGAAATGGAATTGGGAGCACTGTGGACATGGAAATGGTCACCGACCTTGAAGACGCTCAGGGAGGCGGGACAACTATGAAGTGGGCAGCCGATGCAAAGATTGGTGGAAGAATTGCCTCAGTGGGTCAGAGGCTCCTGAGCGGCCAGGCCGAAAAAATAATCAAGAACCTTTTCGACTGCTTGCAGGGGAAGCTCGAAAACGCCTAGAATTGAATTCCACGCGTCGTCTTTTCACTCGTGTGAAAAAGAAGCAACCATCTACCGTTTTGAAGTGCGTGCTCGAGCGCTCATATTTTGAAGGGTAGCAATTACTTTAGGAATGAATATTTGTGGCGGTGAGGTTCAGGGTCAACCATTTTTTAGAACTCTCTTCCACGTTGTCCAGCAGCAACTACGGCATTCTTCCTCCGTATCAGGCAGGCGATGCTAGGCTGAGCTGTGGTACTATCGCAGTCGTTGCACCGAACTTGAGTTGGATGACAAGCAAGTTCGAGCCAAAGATACGATTCAGGGGAAAGCGTGGCATGACTTGAAGCAGAGCTCGGTGCAGAACACAAAGCTCGCAAAGAGGAAATCGCGTCAGGAAGCTCCCATGACCAGTCGATGTAATTTCATAATAGGCTATTGCGAATTTGACCGATTGGCTATAGGCCCGGCTACGGAAGCAATCTATGGTTGAAACTGCCCACGTGCGAAACTGCATTCGGTAACGACGACGTGAACCTGATGCAGTCTAGGTAAATGAAAAATCCTGGCCGCCGAGAAGGACAAACAACGCGAGCGGCCGAGGAAAGACGTGGATCGAGACCCGTACGGTGCTTACAGCCGAGGGTGTGTGAGAATTCGATCTGGCGCGTTGTGTAAACATAGGGAG
>JAKAPU010000096.1 GCA_021806865.1 archaeon | reverse complement strand
ATCACTGCTTCTATCTTTGTTGACAAATATCTACCTTGGACTGACGAATTCGAGCGAGTAGCAATTGATCGTGGTTTTCGTATCGGAGGTAGAATGAATTTGCTTACGAAACTGGTTGGGAGTCTATCAGAACGTATAACCCACCGCGCTCACGTTGATGTTACAAGAGATGTTGATCTGTGGAACCGCACTTTCATGCGTTCATACGATATTCCCGACTCTTGGTCTGATGAATTGCTGACTCGGGAGAGAAATTTTCTCGATGATCAAAGAACTGTTCTGCTGCTCGCCGAAGAGCTCGACACTCATGCCAAAGGGGCTGGATGCATCCTCTTACACGCAGAACCAACAGACTGGATGGGAGTCTATTGCGTAGGAACAGTTCCAGAAAGCAGGCACAAGGGGATTGCAAATGAAATGATGTACATGTCCGAATCGATTGCCCTAAGTCGTGGTTGCAAGTATTTGACTCTGCAGACGATTGAGAGCGACGGGGTAACACCGATGTACCAGAAACTTGGCTATCAGATACAGTTTCAAAGAGACATCCTTCAAGCTGCATAGCTTGCTCAAGTTATCATGTGGTTGAAACGCAGAGTTGTCATCTGCAACCTATTTCTCAATCAATTCTTGCATCTTCTTCTTCGGATGACTAGGATTCCAAGCAAGATAATGGGCTCGAAATCCTGCAACGATGTAGACAGATCCTATTATCATCAGAGTTGGTGCCAAGAAACTGGTTGCATCAAAAACAAACAAAATGTTCGAGTACAGAGTGTGAATCATGGTTGCAAGAACACCGCATGCAAGAATGAGAGATCCGCGAGACATGTGTATCCAGCTTTTCTCGAGAATTCCTTTGCGCATCTGAGTCAGGATCTTTGTCGAATAGTATGCAACGCTTAGCATCAGAGCAAGCCCAATTAGGGTAGTGGTAAAGCTCACGAAATCTATCTGCATGGATTAATCAACTTTGTCGGACTCGGTTTCCTTTAGGTCAACGCAAAAGACGGGTCATGGATCGCTTTATCATTTATTCAGTATCTTGTCAAGAGCGATTGTAAATCTCTTCTTAGGAAGAAACTCAATGCCGAATTTTGAGACCAACTCATCGGCAATCGCACGTTCGACCATAATTGCTCCCCCATAGCCCAAGATTTTCTCAAGTGCTTCGGAGAATTGCTGCGGACTTAATGGAATGTCTTTTGCTTCAATTTTGTGCTTGTTCTGCAATTGCCAGTATACGCTCTGTTTGATGCTGGCACCGAATTTGCTCAGTCCGTTATCAACGCACTTCAATATGTCGTGTTGCAGACTTTCTCCAGCTACTACTTGGCTTTGCTTGGTGGCCTTTGAGTATTTCCCGCCGGAGAACTCTTTGGTTGCATCTTTTAGGAAATCTTTTGTCGCCCAAGCTGTGATGAATTGGCTTCCCCTTTGAGTCCCGGCTTCGATCATTGAATAATCCCAATATCACAGCAGCGATAGCTTTGATCAGTTATTACCGTTGTAGATTCAGAAAATGGATTGAGGAACCGTACAGACAAACCACAGACGGAATGGCTCGCAATAGAAAAACAATGACTTGCGAAGTAATCATGAAAGCCTTGTGACTGCAGGACTACCATAGATTCGAAGGCAACAACACAAATTTTCAGGCTCCTAATCGGCCACGTACTCAATTTTGGGGAACATACTCTTTCGATAAATGATGCATTGAGAATCTTTGGTGGGCTCGGAGGAACTTGAGAATGACCATTTGCGATAATCAGCCTCATATTTGATACTCCTTGACCTGCTCAATCTTGCGACTACAATATGAATTAGGATAGCCTAAAATTGCGTCGACAAAATCTCGACTGTTTGTTCCCCATTTTGTCTGAACCTGTTGACATGTTTCTCTTCTGATAAGGACAAACATATCTCGGCGGCGACAAGATAATTTTATGAAGAACCGTGTCTCTGGATAGTGTTCTTGAAATTAAGAGGTGTTCAGTATCTTCTGTTTGTGAAGATTCCACTTTGAGATGCCTATTATAATTGCTCCTACAGGAAGTGCTACCCATTGTACCAAGTCCACTTCCGCTAGGAAGAATCCAGGTTTTCCATACAGCGCCCAACTCATGAATTCTGAAATTGCTGAGAATATTATCAAGTATGTTATTGCAACTGCGAACTTGTCCTCTTCTAATTGCATTTTCGTGGATGCTCTTTTCGGCAGTTCCAATAGGAGCTGTGTGTAACCGATTGCAAAGAGTATGAAAGAAGGAATAGCGCCTATCACAAAATTTGACAGTAAATTAGGAGATACTGCTGAATTCCAATCCACGGCCACATACCCGTCTATGTACGAAATTAGCGAACCGGCAATTGCTACGACAACTACCAAGTATAGGAACCTACTCACGTTCTGAAACATTCGCTTTCTAAATACAGAAAAGACAAAATACACTCCTCCTAGAACAAGCGCGAGAAACACAAAGTAATATGAGAAAAGCACTCCCGCCTGAAGCGTGGATAACTCTTGCGAAACAGAGCTAAGGGCAGTTGGACCAATTGGAAAAGAGTAAACATAGTCTGTTGCCATAATGAGCAACGGAATTAGGATAGCCAAAATCACAAATGGATAGATATAATGCACTTTCTTTTGCGCGTCTGCAACATGTGACACTTCTGATCCTATAGTGTCGATTATTGTGACGGTACCTATTCCTCCAATGAACACTATACCAACAAAAACCAATGTGATTATCGGAACAGCAAGAAATTGGATTCCAAATGATGTGAATAAACCAACAATTATCAGAAGCACGAAAAGCCCTGATTGAATTCTCTTGTTTGTTTTCAGTTGTTGAGGCCAGAACTTGAAAGATGCATGAAAGAGCGATATCAACCCTAGTATGATAACAATAGAGTAGCTGAGCAGTATACCCAGATATGGAGCACCCGATAGCCAGGATAGAGTCGCGAACACAAAGATTACAAAAACTGGAATCGTAATGTGCTTGTACTTGAAAAGTAATTGTGTAGAATGGTCAATAACTTGTTTAGATTTCTCTCCTTCTTCGGTTGATCTTTCACTGACCAGTTCATATATTGAAAAGCATGCAAGTCCGGCCAGCAAGAAGAGAGCCATATCGCCCCAATCTCCAACAAAAGTGTCAACGTTCATGAATGAATATTTGGAATACAATGCAAGAGTTGGTGATCCAAAAAGAGTCAATAACGCCAAGACTATGGCAACTCTTCGTTTGGAGTTAGACTTTGTAGCGCCGCTGGTTACTGAACTGCCTTTCTGAGTCTGCTGATCGTCAGTCATTCAAGTCTAATCCCGGAATTTTGAGATATAAGACACATACGTCCCTTCGAATGTTCACCCATCATATCGCAAATGTTCCAATATCCGTTAGGACGCAAGAGCGAGTTTCAAATGAAAACGACCGCCAGATCGGACAACGACGATTGTTCTCACTTCTTGCTTTTTAGAGTCACGGACTCGTAAATCTGACTGAAAGAATCACCACTTTTTGTTGCAGGACACCTGAGACTCCTCCAGAACGGTCCAAAACTAAACAGACTCTTGCTGTTATCAGTTTCAAAAGTAGATTTCTTTAATTGCTCTCTGCTCAATCGTTTACGATGTTGTGAGTTGAAGATGATTTTTCCTAATAAGCGCGAGATCCGTCTCCACATGTACTGATCGTTTGACTGCCAAGAAACTTCTGTCCAATGCTTGTAAGTTGCGGGTTGATCGATAATTGAGACCAAATAACTGGCCAGATCGGCCCGACTTATTGCGGACCGGTGATGAAGTGGCGCACATACCGAACTTCTAAAGCGATCTGTGGCGTTGCCATCTGTGAGCTTGGGAAGTCCAACAAGAGTCCAATCCAAACTATCAAAATGGATCGCCATCTCCTTCATTTTTGCTTTGTCGCGATACTGGTATCCTAGTATTGGTTGGAGAAAGGGTCTCGCAAAAATCCAAGTGTATCAGTATGGCATATCTACGAAACTCCAATCTGTATGGATTCCAGCCCGGAAAGAATCTTCTGAAGGTTGACTTCTCAAAGATAGTAATCCCGAAACAGAGCGAGCTATTCACAGATATCTAACATCGGTATGAAAGATCCCAAAATCGCGAGTACCATCGTTGTCTCACTTCGACTTCGCTTCTGCGCTCTCCATGACTCAAACTTGACACCCTTCCCATATGATTGCATTTTGGACAGACAAAATCGCCCAGTAGTATGCTGATTCCCACGCCGTAATTTCTATCGGAAAGAGCAGGTCGCTTGAATTGGTTTCCGCATTCCGGACATTCGATGAGCGTCCTATTAGATCGATGGATATTGGATGGGCTCGGAGGGACTTGAACCCACGACCCCCGCCGTTTTCTTGCACGAATCAGACGATTCCTGCTGTCAGAGCGGTGTCCTAACCAAGCTAGACGACGAGCCCAGAAGCGCTAACTGATCCACTTCCCCCTTCGTTCGTTTAAATGCTTTCGGGAATGATGTTTCGACTCTTCCGAGTTGCAATTCAGGGAGAACCCAAACAAGAGAAGTGAAGTGGACTGGAGGGGATTTGAACCCCTGACCTCTCGCGCTCTCGGTGATTCCATGCGAGGCGAGCGTTACTACCACTGAACTACCAGCCCGCGTCCAACATACGCGTGAAGCTTCGGAATAAATGGATATTCTTCCAGTATCTTTCGAGCCCTTTGATCGCAATACTCAGCACCGCCTTCAAACACAATATTAAAAAAAGGTACGAAGAGGATATTCTTCGAATCCGACGCGAGGGCCGGTAGCTCAGCATGGACCCCTCTGAGAAAGGAGTGGTGCACTTAGAGCGCGTGACTGATAAACTGAGAATCAGAGATCACGAGGTCGCCGGTTCAAATCCGGTCCGGCCCATACCTATATCAGTTCTAAAATTGATGATGCGGTCTTATACTATCATCTGAGTTGGAAGCAATCACAGTCGACCCTTTGGTAGAGTTCTTCGAGGCTATCCGCTCCACACTCACGAAGGACCGCTACGAACGGAGACTTGACCTGTTCCTATGTGGGAGAAAATTGGATTCTATCCTGGGCCCCCTCATTGTTTCTAGCCCTGATCAATTTCAGGACTATTGCGGCGACGTGATTTTCAGAGACAAAGAGCTAGCAAGAATGAACATGAAGAACGACTCAGGTCTGTCCAAGAGCCGAAGGAACACTCTCGCAGAAATGGGCGCGGAAAGTCAACGCTTTTTCAATGCGGGATGTACGATCTTCCTTGGCTCCTAGAGATCCAAGAGAAAAATCTCGGACTCCCTGACTTTCCAGATTAAACGGGAGGATGACACCTTCGAAGAAATTACGCCCGAGGAATGGATTGGAATTCTGCAAGCCTTCAATGAAAGATCTTCTGTTTAGGATTGGGACTCGAAGAAACAAGAACTAGACGAAGGAACTATGCACTCTGGATTTCGTAATGTGAACCAGAAGCACATTTGACCATCTCTAATCATGTAAAAAATCCTTAAAATCTCATTGTTATGGGAAAAAACGCACTTGCCGAAACGATCCATGACGAAAAAGGATGCGAAAGATCAAGCGAGTCTTGAGTTGCCGACTGTAGCACTTGGTAAGAACGGCGCGAATTTAGGATTTGAAGAGAAGCTCTGGAAGGCGGCAGACAAGCTACGAAACAACATGGACGCAGCGGAATACAAGCACGTTGTCCTAGGATTGATTTTTCTCAAGTATATCTCTGATGCATTCGAGGAGCGCTACAATCAGCTGGTGAGTGAAAAGGGAGCAGATCCAGAGGACAAGGACGAATACCTCTGGAAAAACGTATTCTGGGTGCCGAAGGAAGCCCGGTGGTCTGTGCTTCAGGCATCAGCAAAGCTCCCGACAATCGGCAAGGTCATTGATACCGCCATGGATGCCATAGAAAGGGACAATCAATCTCTTCGAGGGGTGCTTCCGAAAGACTACGGAAGGCCTTCTCTAGACAAGGAAAGACTCGGGCAACTCATCGACCTGATCGGCACCATCGGTCTTGGAGATAGTGAGAACCGCTCTAAAGACATCCTTGGCAGAGTTTACGAATACTTTCTTGGCCAGTTTGCAGACGCAGAAGGGAAGAAAGGAGGACAGTTTTACACTCCGAGATCTATTGTTCAACTGCTAGTCGCAATGATTGAACCCTATCATGGCAGAGTGTATGATCCCTGCTGCGGTTCGGGCGGCATGTTTGTTCAGAGTGAAAAATTCATCGAAGCTCACGGTGGGAAAATCGACGACATTTCGATCTTCGGACAGGAGTCGAATTCCACGACTTGGCGCCTGTGCAAGATGAACCTTGCAATTCGTGGAATTGCTGCGAATCTCGGCTCTGGAGCTGCTGATAGTTTCAGGAACGATCTTCACAAGGATCTCAGGGCAGATTTTCTCCTTGCAAACCCGCCCTTCAACGACAGTGACTGGAACGGAGATCAGCTGAGAGAAGATGTGCGTTGGAAGTACGGAGTCCCGCCCGTGAATAATGCAAACTTTGCCTGGGTGCAGCATTTCATCCATCATCTTTCACCTTCAGGAGTAGCTGGATTTGTTCTAGCCAATGGCTCAATGTCTTCCAACACATCAAACGAAGGAGAGATCCGAAAGAACATTATCGAAGCTGATCTTGTGGACTGCATGGTCTCGTTGCCCTCACAATTATTCTACAACACAATGATTCCGCCTGCCTCTGGTTTGTTGCGCGTAACAAGACTAATCACAAGTTCAGAAACAGGGAGAAGCAGGTTCTGTTTATTGACGCCCGAAATCTCGGGGTGATGGTAGATAGGAGACACAGGGAGCTGAGCGACGAGGACATCGCGAAGATTTCGGATACCTATCACATTTGGAGGAGAGAAATGAAGGACAGAAAGTACGAGGATGTTTCGGGCTTCTGCAAGTCTGCGTCAGTACAAGAAATCGAGAAGCAAGGATGGATTCTTACACCTGGAAGATACGTTGGGGCGGAGGAAGTCGAAGAGGATGAAGAAGCGTTTGAAGAGAAGATGAATATTCTGTCCGCTCGGCTTTCGGAGCAAATAAAGCTAGGTCAGAAGCTAGACTCTGAGATTAAAGAGAATCTAATGCGAATAGGGTTCGAAGTATGAAAGCTATCGACGAAGCTAGCTTCAAGCAGACTGAACTTGGAACTATTCCGAGAGACTGGGAAGTCAGGAAACTACAAAGTCTGTGTGCGAGGGAGGTAGGTATTCTGACTGGTCCTTTTGGGAGCCAGTTACACAACCGCGACTACGTTAACCAAGGGACTCCGATAATAACCGTGGAACACTTGGGTGAAAATCGAATTCTTCACGAAAATCTCCCCAAGATCTCTAATGAAGACAGGCTCAGACTGAGAAAATACTCACTCATGGAGGGAGACATTGTGTTTAGCCGAGTGGGCTCTGTTGACAGAAGATCAATCGTAAGAAAGGAAGAAGATGGTTGGCTCTTCTCTGGCCGTTGTCTTCGAGTTCGATCAAACAGGAATTTTGTTGATCCTTCGTTCTTGTCGTACTATTTCGGATTGGAGCGATTCAAAGAAAGGATAAGAGGACGAGCAGTAGGTGCGACAATGCCATCCATTAACACAAGGTTGCTGGCTGAAATAGAAATCATTGTTCCACCGCTGACTGAACAGTTAGCCATCTCAGAAATCTTATCGTCTCTTGACTCGAAAATCGAACTAAATCATCAAATGAACAAGACCCTCGAAGCGTTAGGGCAGGCGATATTCAGGCACTGGTTCATCGACTTTGAGTTCCCGAACGAGGAAGGCAAGCCCTACAAGTCTTCGGGAGGCGAGATGGTCTACAACGAAGAGCTCAGAAAAATGATGCCAAAGGGATGGGAGGTGGAGAAGTTCTCCGATCTAATCGAGGTGAATCCCAAAAGAGAATTATCCAAAGGAAACTTGGCGAAGAAGGTCAGTATGGCAGACTTGAATCCTTGGCAGTCTTGGATTGAAAGTTGGAACGTAGAAGAATTCCATTCAGGTCAAAAATTCAAGAACGGGGACACACTCTTTGCTAGAATTACACCCAGTCTAGAACACGGGAAGACTGCTTTAGTCTCTCTTTTAGATCCTGAAGAAATAGGTTTTGGATCTACTGAATTCATCGTTCTCAGTACCGGTGTCATAAGATCTCCTTTGTACATATTTCACTTATCACGATCGGATGAGATTCGGAGCGTAGCTATTAGTGCAATGACGGGAACATCAGGTAGACAGAGAGTGCCCGATAGTGTTTTCGATTTCATTTCGGTAGTACTTCCTCCATTTGCCTTGATTGATCTATACGAACAAACAGTGATGCCTCTGTTCAATAAAATTACTGGAAATGCAAGAGAGAAGAAAGACCTCTCACAGATCAGAGATTTGCTTCTTCCAAAACTGATGTCAGGGAAGATTCGGGTTGAGGCAAAGGGCTGATAGAAATGCAAGGTTGCGCCTGTGAGTTCGGATTGAAAAGACCTCCCACAGGAAAGCGTGATTCACTCTGAGTTTCACCGAATCCATCGTGGAACAGGCAGCACTGGACTGGCTATCAGAGCTCGGATACTCAATCAAGTTCGGGCCAGACATCGCCTCCGACGGATTCTATCCTGAACGCTCCAATTACGCAGAGGTCATACTTCCTGAAAGGCTCGGAAGGTCCCTTAGAAAGATCAACCCAGGAGTGACAACCGACTCGATCGAAGACGCGGTGAGGAAACTAACAATTCAACATGCGCAGGATTTGATACAGAACAACCACGCCTTCCAAAGGATGCTTTCGGATGGGATCACAGTTGAAGCCAAAAGTGTTGACGGATCTGTTCGACACGAGCAGATATGGCTCTTTGATTTCAAGAACTCTGAAGCAAATGATTGGCTTGCAGTCAATCAGTTTACTATAATTGAAGACAACAGGGAAAGAAGACCAGACATTGTTATTTTTGTCAACGGACTCCCACTTGGAGTTATAGAGCTGAAAAACCCAGCTGACGTGGATGCAACAATAGAGAAGGCATACAATCAGCTGCAGACATACAAGAAGGATATTCCATCTCTGTTCTACACAAACGAGGTGCTTGTGACATCTGATGGGACTCAAGCAAGGATCGGATCGTTTTCCGCTGACAACGAGCGGTTCATGCCCTGGAGGACGATCGAGGGATCAAAGATCGCTACAAAAGGGGTTCCTGAACTAGACGTATTGATAAAAGGGGTATTCGAACACAAGAGATTCCTCGACATCATTCGAAACTTTGTCGTCTTTGCAGAAGACAAGGGAACTTTTCTAAAGAAACTCGCTGGCTACCACCAGTATAACGCTGTCAACATTGCCGTAGACTCTACGCTCAAAGCAACTTCACCAAAGGGGGACAAAAGAGTAGGCGTTGTCTGGCACACACAGGGGTCGGGGAAAAGCCTCACCATGGCATTCTATGCGGGCAAGATAATCCAAGAGCCAAAGATGGCAAACCCCACCATTGTCGTAATTACTGACAGAAACGACCTTGATCAACAGCTGTTTGATGAGTTTTCTTTTTCGCACGAAGTTCTGAGGCAAACCCCTGTAAGATCAGAAAGCAGGGCACAGCTTAAAGAATTGCTGAGGGTCGCATCTGGGGGAGTCGTGTTCACAACCATACAGAAATTCCTCCCCGAGAAGAATGAAGAATCATTTCCTTTGTTGTCAGACAGGAGAAACATTGTTGTAATCGCAGACGAGGCTCACAGGAGCCAGTACGAGTTCATCCATGGATTCGCAAGGCACATGCGCGATGCCCTTCCAAATGCCTCGTTCATAGCTTTCACCGGAACGCCGTTGGAACTCGCGGACAGGAGCACGAAAGCAGTCTTTGGAGACTACATAGACATCTACGACATCCAGAGAGCTGTCGAGGACAAGTTCACAGTCCCCATCTATTACGAGGCAAGGCTAGCGAAGCTCAAACTCAAGGAGGACGAACG
>JAKAPU010000095.1 GCA_021806865.1 archaeon | reverse complement strand
CAAGGACGTAATCTCGCTGCTCAAGGACAGAGATCTAGGTAACACTGATCAAAACGACACGATAAACGAGGACTACATTGCCGAGTTGACTTCTCAGGACTGGGGACTGTGGCGCACTTTGCATCTAAACCTTGAAAGAATAGAATCCTCCCTCCAGAACTATTCGCTCACTCCTGCTGAGACAGAACTCGTGAAAGGAAAGATGGAGAGGCTGAGGAAAAGAATCGAGGCCGAGCCAAAATCTTTCGGGTGGAAGATGCGCGCCAGAGTCGGCGACAAAGTGAAGTGGTACGAGGTGCCAGAAGCAGATGTCGAAGTGATCGATTCTCGGCCGATTCAAGAAAGAATAGCATCGACAAAGAATGAAGATCCAAAGTGATTCAGATGGACAAGGAAAAATTTTCCATGTATGGCTTTGAGCTGATGATCCCCTCCGACTGGAGAGTGGAGCTCAATCCAAAGACAAGCAGAGATCGGGGTGACGTTGTCTTTCAGAGCAAGAAGGGAAACAGGATTTTTGTTTCTTGGGGGCCGCTCTCCGAAGCCCAAAACAAATTCAAGACGCTTGAGGAGCACAGAGACACAAACGTTGAGAGAATAAGAAAGGGGCCTGACGTGACTGAGGTGAAGGTTTCAGATCTGAAGGAGCTTCAGATCGGCGGACACAGGGCTCTGGGATCTCACGTCACAGCGTCCGTCAAGGGAGGAATGCTCTCCAAAAAGACGACTGACAGAGACGTTTGGTCAATACACGTGCACTGCCCTGACAAAGCAAGATACTATGTCGTGTACAGCATGACGCGCGATCCGGAGGAATACGAGGATTTCTCCAAAGTTTTCGACGTGGTTTGCGAATCGTTTGCATGCCATACGAGCTCGAACAACTAGAGCAAGTAGCTATCCTGCGTCAGATCTGAAGAAAACTTCGGATCTACTAGAGAAGTTTTGGCGCAATGTCCTTGTAGAGGACCAGCTCTCCGGAGACGATGACCATCTTTCGGTACATGTTGAGGGCTCCAAGTTTCCCATACCTTCTTGAAATTTCGGCGAAGCTTGTTTTCTTGAAGTCGTGCGACAAAAACAAAGCGTTTGATTCCACATTGTCTTCGGAGACACTCGCGAATACCTGGTCCATCCCTAGCTCGAGAAAATGTGATTCCGAAAATTCGAGCAAGCGGCTGCTTATCTTCTTTCCTCGATATTCGGGCAACACCGCGATGTAGTAGATGTAGCCCGTGTGTTTGTCAAGAGGCTTGAGCATCACAAGACCTGCGTCGACGTCTCCAAACTTTGCCGAGAATACCTCTTCAACCTCACGCAGAGTCCTCTTCGAGTGACGGAGATACCAGCCTTCGAAACTCTTCTCCAAAATCGGATCCAGCGACTCGCGCTCTGCGCCGTCTACTCGAGCTATTTTGATTTCCTGATCAAGAGTCAGAGAAAAACAACCTCTTGGCATTGTGGTAGAATATTTTCTTTCTGTCTTCTTCGTCAATTTGTAATTTGTTCACTAGGGCGATCCCGTCGGGATAGTTCTCGACGGGATAGTCTGTACCGAACAAGATCTTGTCAGCTCCGCCCGCAAAGTATACTGCGTCGCTAATCTTCGTGCCAAGCGAGTCCATGTATCTGGAGGAATAGGCGCCTCCGTTTCCTGCCACTAGACCAGAGATATCCGCGTATACATTCGGGTGTTTGTAGAGAAGCTCACCGACATCGGATATCCAGGGGTTTCCAAAGTGGCAGATTACGATTTTCAAATCAGGTCTCTTGTTTGCAAGTAGATCAAGAGTGAGCGGATGCGAGTGAACCAGACTACCATACGAATTCGCAGTATCGCCGGTGTGAAACAGGACAGGCAGATTCTGCTTCTCCGCGTATTCGTAGAGCTTGTGGAAGATCTTGTCGTAAGCAAAAACTTCAACATAGCCCAATCGGATTTTGAAGCCTTTGAGATCACCTTTGTTTTTCTTTGCTAGAGAAATTATGCGCTCTATCTCTCTCACAGTGGGCTCCGCTGTGAATATCGGAAACAGCAGACCATTGCTCTTTGCGCACAAGTCCAAGATCCGCTCGTTAGAAACAGGAGGGCCCTTCTTTGTCGGAGGACTGAGTAGCAGGCCCTTTTCAACTTCGTACTTCTTCATCAAGGAGAGTAGTTCTTCGAGAGTGTACTTCAGACCGTTGAACTCGGCATACCGGTCAAGTGCGTCCTCTGGTAGCTCGGAACAATGAACGTGTACATCGATTACTGGTGGCAAGGATTATCGAAGTTCGCTCGAGCTTAAGAAAGCACAGTTTTGCATCTAAAGGTGTTGGCTCAAGCAATCTTCAGAATAGTCTACATCCATTCTCGTTATTGATGATCGTGTCCATTTCTTAAGTATCAAAGGTGCGCAAAGCTTCAGATTGAGAGAGCCTTGAGCAAGAAAGAAGATTCGGTGCCTATTTCGTTTCCTCCATCAAGGATACTTGTGCCAATAGACGGATCGATGAATGCGAAGCGTGCACTGAGTACCGGAATATTGCTTTCCAAGACGTATCACGCCGAACTCCTAGTCATCACCGTGATTCCCACTCCGAGTGCACTTTTGGCAGCTCCTGCCGGCCTGGGAGTGACACCGATGGGCGTGAGCTCATACTACGATCAACAGGAGAGTTATGCCGAACACTTCGTTGGCGAAGCCATGGACCTTGCGAAGAAACAGGGAGCTTTCAAAATCAGAACTGAAGTGGGCAGGGCGGCAAAGTCCATCGTCGAGGAAATACTCGACATAGCTACTAGAGAGAAGATCGACCTAATAGTAATCGGTACTCGCGGTCTCGGCGGATTTAGAAAACTGCTCCAGGGAAGCGTTTCGAGCGGAGTGATGACCCACGCTCACTGCAACGTGCTCGTTGTGAGATGAACAAGGATCTGACACGAACATGTCCAGTATCTTGTCGCCACAGGTGGTTCAAGAGCAAGCTAGCAAAGAAATCTTGAGCATTAGAAACCTCACCAAAACCTTCGACGGAAAAACCAACGCCGTTGACAACATCTCTTTCAGCGTTTTCGAAGGCGAGATCTTTGGCTTCCTGGGTCCAAACGGCGCTGGCAAGAGCACCGCAATAAACATGCTAACCACCATCCTTCGACCCACCTCTGGAGACGCAATAGTATGTGGCTACGATCTGATCAAGGATCAGGCAAACGTGAGGAGAAGCATCGGAGTAGTTCCTCAAGACTCGACAGCAGATGATGACCTGACGGGGCTAGAGAATGTGCTTCTCTGCGCTGATTTCTACGGAATTCCTAGAAAGATCTCAAAGCCTCGCGCTTGGGAGCTCCTTCAACTGGTGGAACTGGACAAGGACGCCAAAAGAAAGGTCAGCACTTACTCCGGGGGAATGCGAAGGAGGCTCGAACTTGCTGCCGGTCTGATTAGTCGGCCCAAGCTTTTGTTTTTGGACGAGCCTACTCTAGGTCTCGATGTTCAGACTAGAGCGGCAGTTTGGGAATACATCATCCGACTCAAAGAAGAATTCCACATGACGCTGTTCATGACAACTCACTATCTCGACGAAGCCGATCACCTTTGCGATAGGATTGCCTTGATAGATCATGGAAAAATTCTGAAGATTGGTTCTCCGAAGGAACTAAAGGAAAGCATTGGCGGAGACATTATCGAGATCGAAGTGCAGGACGGAACGACAGACCTCTCCAGCGCAATAACGAGTGTTCAGCATGTGCTTGATGTGAGAAAGACGAATTCGAAGTACAGGATCAAAGCGGAGCTCGGGGAACAGACGGCTCCAGCGGTCCTGGAAGCCATGCGACTTGGCGGAGGAAAAGTGGTCAGCATTTCAATTGTAAAACCTTCACTAGATCAGGCGTATCTTGAGTACACGGGTCGCTCGATCAGGGAGGAACACGCTGAGCCTGGGTCACAGATGCCCAGACATGGAAGAATGTCGATGAGACGGAGGAGGTAGAAAGAAATGGCATCTGAATCAATCGTCGTGGAGAAAGAAGAGAAAGAGTCAATGGTTGCATTTGAGGAACAGACTGTCCTAAACAAGAGTCCGATACACGGCCTTTGGGCCCTCACCAACCGCGAGCTCAAGCGGTGGTACAAGACTCCGGTCGTCTTGATTTTGTCCTTGATTCAACCGGTCATCTGGCTCGGGCTCTTTGGAAAAGCTATGAACTTTGGAGCAATCTTCACGGGTAGTTCTTTCAATATACCCGGACTCAACATTCCCAAAAGCGTGCTCGACGCACTCGCGGCGCAGGTTATGCAGCAGACCTTCGGCACGAGAGATTACTTCTCGTTTCTCGCCGTCGGGATGCTCTCCTTCATCTCTCTATTCATGGCGATGCAGAGTGGAATGTCGATGGTCTGGGACAGGCGGCTCGGCTTTCTGAATAAGGAACTGAGTACTCCACTAGCTCGGGGCGTCATTCCAATAGGCAAGGTTCTTTCCTCGATACTTCGCGGCCTTACCCAAGCTGCGATCGTCCTGTTAATTGCCGTACTGTTAGGACTCGATGTCTCGCACTTTACAGTACTGGGATTGCTTGGAACATTTGCAGGCCTCTTCCTGATGGTGATGGGTTTTTCTTCGTTGTTTGTGATGCTTGCAACTCGATCGACCAGCCAGGACACGCAGATGATGATAGTGAACCTCTTGAACCTGCCGCTGCTCTTTGCAAGCAATGCAATGTTTCCTGCAAAATTCATGCCTAGCTGGCTCCAGCCAATTGTGCAGGTGAATCCTGTAAGCTACACTACAGACATTTCACGCCAGCTGCTGCTGGGCTCGCCTGGGATGGCAAGCCTTTGGTTTGACTTTCTCTATTTAGGCGTGTTTGCAGTTATATTGCTCATAGCAGGGACTATTGTCTCGTGGCGATTTCTCTCCCGGTAGCGTCACAAGTCCTTGCGATGGTTGTTGCAAGATCCTGTCGAATTGTGATTGTGTCAAGTCGAGGTTACAAGTCCTCTACGTTCCACCTTATTCTATGATCCTTTTCAAAGCGAGCGACGCGAATGAAATGAATGTGAAAGTAGACAAGAGCAGAACGAAAATGTCCAGCGGGAGCGCCGAGTAATTTCCGGTCAGTAGCATGGCGCGCATCGCGTCCACCACATAACTCAGAGGGTTGAATCTAGAGACATCCTGAAGCCAAGTCGGCATAATCGTAGTAGGATAGATTGCATTGCTCCCGAAGAAGAGAGGCATAGTGATCGCCTGCCCGATTCCCATCATCCTGTCGCGAGTCTTGAAGAAGGACGCAAGCAGCATCGAAAGGCTCGAAAAGCACATCGCAAAGAGGACGATCACAACGAAGACGCCTAATACATCAAGAACGTCGAACCTGAGGTTCACCCCGATTATGAGTGCGAGCGCGAAGATCACGACTGCCTGAAACACACCCCTAACGCTGGCCGCGAGCGCCTTTCCAAGAACGACAGAAGATATTCTCGAAGGGGTTGAGAGGAGCTTTGTGAGCAGCCCCATGTCTCTTTCCCAGACAATTGTTATGCCATAGAATATCGCGACAAAGAGGACTGACTGAGCAAGTACTCCTGGAGTCAGGTACTGGAGATACGTGTAACCCGGCGGGGCGAGCTGGCGAATCGCATTGAAGACCTCCCCAAAGATGAGGAGCCACAGGAGAGGCTGTATTGTTCGGATCCAAAGCTCGTACGAATCGTGCTTGATCTTCCTTGCCTCCATCTCTGCTATTGTTACAGAGTCTTGGATGGATTCTATCACAACGCTCATAGCGCCCGGTCACCTTGCAAAGCTCCTTCGCACGGAGCGCACCTCTTGCATCGTTCCGGTCTCAAGGCCAGTGCCACCGTATTTCAAAAAGACATCACCCAATGTGGGCCTTGTGAGCGAGATAGTTTCAATAGTAACTCCATTCTGCTCTAAATAATTGACAATAGGAGCAATTTCAAGCTCTCCATTTGCGGTCTGTATCTCGAGCCATCCCTCTTCGGATTTCACTATCTTCCCGATCTCGGGCGGCAAAGACTGTGGTGGAATTCCATACCTCACCTTGACCTTCACTAGATCCACCCCTGCAGTCTTTTTCAGTTCTTCGGGCGATCCTGTTACTGCAATCCTTCCTCTATTCATAATCGAAAGTCTATGGCACAAGTCGTTGGCCTCCTCCATGTCGTGCGTCGTGATCAGAATCGTTGCGGCAAACTCTTTGCTGAGTCGTTTGATGTAATCCCACACCTGCTTCTTTGAAGAGGGATCAAGGCCCAAAGTGGGCTCGTCAAGCAAAAGAATTCTCGGTCGGTTTACGAGCGCCTGGGCAATTTCAAGCCGCCTCATCATTCCGCCCGAGTAGTGCTTCGCGAGATCATTTGCCCGAGCACTAAGGTCCATGTATTCCAGTGCCTCCTCGATTCGAGCACGTCGTTCCCGCTTGTCAATATGAAAAAGCTTGGAAAAGATCAAGAGGTTCTCATAACCAGAGAGATCTCCATCGACCGAGACTGCCTGGGGGACGTAGGCGAGCTTCTTTCTTACCTCTCTTGGCGAGATTGCAACGTCGATTCCGAATATCCGAATCGATCCCGAAGTCGGTTTGACAAGCGTCATCATCATCTTTATCGTGGTGCTCTTACCAGCGCCGTTTGGACCCAGGAGCCCATAGATTTCTCCCTCTTCAATGGAAAAGGAAATGTTGTCAACAGCCTTGGTTTCTTCCCCGTATACCTTCGTCAGCGATTCGATTTCTATCGCTTTCAAGTGTAGGTTCCAGCCTATCCCAGTTGCACAAGATTATGCTAAAAGGGGAAAGGACGATCTTCACCGATGAGAATCTGATTCCGCTTCGTATCCAAGAGCATTTGCTGCACTAGCCAGGCCGTAGCTTGTTTCTCTAACTAGGGCATGAAGTCAATTATTAGCAGAAGCACGATTGTAATGCCGAGAGCAACGGCGGCTCCGGTAAGCAATCTACTCACGTGTTGGAGCCTCCTTATGCTGTTTTCTATTTGGGTTTCCATACTCTTCACCATTTGCTCAAACGAAGAGCAAGATTAGAGTGACGATGGACATTACAAGCACAGCCGTGCCGAGCTGTTCCACTCTTCTCAAAGCTCTTTCGTATCTCTGCGAAGTGTCATAGGATAGGCCACCTATGCTCGTATAACTTGATTGCATTGGCGCGCCAATTGACTGCGGTGCGGAGATTCCAGCTTGCACTGCTCGAAAACTTGCTCCGCAGTTTGGGCAAAACAAAGCACTAGGATCGGTTGTTTCTTTTCCACAGTAGGGACAAATCGGCATTGAGAACTATCACTTCTGCCTAACCTTTGGATATGGCGATCAGCGTATTTAAGACTCGAACACGATCATCAGTTGTGAGAACAGAGCAACCTCAGTCGAATCCATGCCGCATGATTACGCATTAAAGCGAGTCTTCCAATTTAGATCAACGAGGCGAAGATCCAAGTATGGATCGTTCGATGTCAGATGTGTTCTCAGAAGGTCATTACAGGACAATAGCGCTGATTGTCATCATGATGGGTGTCATGATGAGTGCGGTGGACACGACAGCAGTGGTTCTAGGCCTCCCAGTAATGATGACCGATCTCCGTTCTGACATTATCAGCATGATCTGGGTCATAATGGCTTACCTTTTGGTAATCACCATCCTCGGTACTCAGGTCGGAAGGTTTGGCGACATGTACGGACGGGTCAGGATGTACAATTTTGGCTTTGCGGTTTTCACTGGAACTTCACTGCTATGCGGTATTTCTTCCTCAGGTACCGAACTCATTGCCTTTCGAGTCCTTCAAGGAATTGGAGGTGCTCTAATTTCGTCGAACAGCGGAGCAGTGATTGCTGATACTTTCGAAGAATCGCAGAGGGGGAAGGCCTACGGCTACGCCGGCATTGGATGGTCGGTCGGAGCAATCCTCGGAATCCTGATAGGTGGCGCATTCGTCACTTTTCTCAATTGGCGTTACATATTTTTCATCAATCTGCCGATAGGAACGGTTGCAACAATCGTAGGTTATGTGAAGCTCAAGGAGCGCTCTCCGAAGATAAAGAGAAGAATCGATGCCATCGGAATGACCCTGCTCGGGAGCGGGTTGTTTCTTGCTTTGTACGCACTGACAGAGATGACAGGATTCGGATTGTCTCTTATGAACTCGGGAATCCTTCTTGCAGGAGTTCTTGTCATCATCGTATTCGCTTTCTGGGAACGGCACACAGCCGATGCACTGATCCAAATGTCCATTATACGTGAAAGAGTTCTGATATCTTCGATGCTTGCTGCATTCTTTCAGTCGCTCGCGGGATTCGCGGTTCTATTCCTGATCATAATGTACCTCCAGGGGTCTAGGAGCTTGACTCCATTCAATGCGGCACTACTTCTCATTCCTGCATACGTGCTGGGCGGACTCGTATCTCCATTTTCAGGGAGGCTATCTGATAAATTCGGCGCACGGGTCATTGCCTCGATCGGCTTGGTCGTACAGGCGTCTGGTTTTCTAGTCTATTCGACTCTGGGAATCAATACGTCGTTTGCTCTGGTGGTTGTTGGCGCGATATTGAACGGAGTTGGGAGTAGCTCCTTCTTCCCCGCCAACAATAGTGCGGTGATGAGCTCCGCTCCGCCGCAGGCTTTTGGAATTGCTTCTGGGCTTCTCCGAACATTTTCAAACATTGGTATGGTGTGCAGTTTTGCGGTGGCTTTGCTTGTCTCTTCCCTTTCCATTCCGCGCCAGCTAGCGTTCAAAATCTTCCTCGGAGTTGGCGGACTCTCCCCTCAACTGTCACAAGCATTTATTGTCGGAATGCACGCTGCTCTCCTTGCCTCGATCGCTTTGCTAGCCATTGCGCTGGTCCTCTCGATAATGCGAGGGAAGGAAAGAAGGACTACGATACACCGCGGGACAGCAACCACGAACCACTGACCCGTACAGCGGAAAGCAGAATATTTGAAACTCTAATTCTTGCGACTAGAATTTCGCTTCGTTTCTTAAGATCTGGATCTTGCGCTAAACTCATGCGCTATTATTCCAAGCCAGCCAAGAATCGCGATCCCGGTCGTGATAAAGCAAAGAGTCACTATGACTGATGCCGTTAAGCTCGTTTCAAGGAGACCGAAACCTAAGAGCAAGAGTGCAACGAGGACCCCTGCGAGAGCGTGTTTTCCTGCCATTCAAGACTCACTGATGGGAAGATTCGTGCATCCTTCTAATTTGCTTATCACAACATTTGCGTGCAATTGCACATTTGGTGTGGAGCATAGTGGAAATTCTGTCAATCTTTGAAACATGTCTGGGGAAATATCGTACACGAGGGAATACTTGAGGGACTATTTGCTGTATACGTCTATTGCTGGGTCAAAAATAGATTATCTTTTCAGATCTTTGTTCACATGTTAACACGATCCTGTGTATTCAGTGCCCTTCTCATCGCTGGGAATCGAGATTCAATTTATCTATGATTTGCAACAACTTGCATGATTAAATGAAATGCAAATTGGGGGTGTCTTTTTGAAACAAATCTCATTCTATGGCCTTCAAACTATTCCAGAGGTCAAACCAGGAGACAATGTTGCAAGAATCATCTTGGATGCGTGTGAAAGAGAGTCCATAAGTCTCTGCGAAAATGACATTGTTGTGATCACTTCAAAGATTGTTTCGAAAGCGGAGAATAGCATTGTCTACCTGTCAAAGGTTGTTCCCAGTCGGAGGGCGAAGTCGATAGCTCGCCTGACGGAAAAGGATCCAGTCGAAGTTGAAATCATTCTGGGTGAGACTCAGAGGATTTCTGCTGTTATCCCGGTGAAAAAGATAATGAACAGCTATCCCGCGATCACAAACAATCTCTCGACTGACAGAGAGGCTTCCGCAAGAGCGATCGCCAAAGTGCCTGCGATGCTTCTGACACAAACAAAACAGGGGCTGCTCGCAACCGATGCAGGATTGGATTACTCGAACAACCCTGAGGGTACGGCTTCGTTACTTCCAAAGGATCCAAAAGCGTCTGCA
>JAKAPU010000094.1 GCA_021806865.1 archaeon | reverse complement strand
GTGACTGAGAATTTGCTGAGTGCCAAGAATCCTGTAATCATTTCCGAACGCGTCGGACGAAACCCTACCGCATTTGCAAATTTACTAGAACTATCAGAGCTGCTTTCTATACCGGTACTGGACAGAGGGGATTGTCTGAATTTTCCAAACTCAAACGTGCTTAATGTAACTGGGGCAGAAAAAGAGATCCTACCTAATGCAGATTTAATTCTTGCAGTCGACGTAGTGGACTTGGAAAATTCCCTTGCTTACAACCCTTCTTCACAAGAGAGCATCTCGCGTCTTTTAATCGATAAGGATACGACAAAAATAATCAATCTTGGCCTCAGCAATTATCTTCTTGGTTCGTGGTCTGCGGACTATAGGAGGTTGTTCCCGGTGGACATACCGGTTCTAGCAGATTCTGCTGCTACTATGACACGACTGATATCAAAGTGTAAGGCATCAGTTAGCAGAGACATTCGTGAGTCGTTTCTTCAAAGAAGAAGACTTGCGAGTGGAATACACAACAGACTTTCACAGACCTGGAATGATGAAGCAAAACAACTTTCAGAAAATATGCCAATCTCTACGGCTCGCATAGCCCAAGAGCTATTGCATGTAGTACAGAATGAGGAATGGGTAGTAACACATGGTTCGCTAAGTGGATGGATCAAGAAACTCTGGCCTCTGTCAGATCCTACACGCTATTATGGTGAGGGACTTGGCACTGGCTGTGGCTTGGGAACTGGTCTAGGCGTCGCACTTGCGTATGTGAACTCTCCCAAATTTTGTATCAGCATAGTCAGAGATGGTGATCTTTTGTACAATCCTAGCGGGCTCTGGACAGCTGCGAAATACAAGATACCAAATCTCATCCTCGTATTCAACAATAGATCTTACTATCAAGATGAAGGACACCAATTACTCATGGCAAGTGTGAGAAGTAGAGATGCACACAAGGCCGAAATTGGCACAAGAATAGACGAACCTGCGGTGGATTTCTCCGAACTTTCGAGTTCATATGGAGTAAGTGGCATAGGTCCAGTCACAGAACCCAGTCATCTAAAGGAGGCCTTGGAAGAGGCTGTTGAGTTTCTGAAAAGCGAGAGGAAACCGGTCTTAGTTGACATTGTGACACAGCCTAGATAGGACGAACATCTCTCTTGATGATAGCGTTCTTTCGCTGTCCAAAAGAGAAAGAGTTCCATTTACTCACCACTCGGGCAAAGAACGCTTAAGGCAGACAAGGATCAGAACGCAAAGAACCATCACAAATTTGACTTGGTTAAGCTGCCAGGAAAAATCTAATGTGTGTCATCTACACAAATCAGCGCTTTAAACGCGACCAGCAATTTCGTGCACTAGGAAGAGTTTCCCTTTTCAAAGTGTTTTGATAATAACCGAAGACTACCGCTTATTGATAGTGTGATGATAACTGGCAGCAAAACTGCCGCATACAACGATGTCAAATACTCGTTTGAGAATAGCTCAATAAGACAACCAACCCTAGGAGCTCGAAGATCCATTGCTCTCCTCGTGATGGCACACATCTCCAAATTCCAATCAACTTCGCTTCGAATTCTCTGAAGCTCTTGGTTTGACTCCAACACCGACAAGTATCCTCTAAGATCTTCGAATGGCATAGCCAGTGCAGACGATACCTAACGTAAATAAGTTTGTTAATACAGAAACCAAAAGTCTAGTCAAGGATACTGCGCAAGCCAGCGAGTGAAGAACTCAGCATTAAAACCTACGACTCTCTATTTTGTGATAGTCAGAACTCCTCACTTTCGATATTAGTGTCAACTCATATGCGGATTTTGTACCGCTTCATCTTCTCTCGCATTCCAAATATTTTCGATCTCGGACATCTTCACTTATTCTACATTGATCTTGAGAGCGTTGAGATGTGATCCACATTTCTCTACTTATACCCATGAACTTTGAAACTTCGTCCATATGCCATCTCTCCCAACCTCAAGAAGAAGAGCCCCGAACCTTACTAACAGCAAGTTTGAGCGATCAGAGCGGGTCAAACCATAGCTAAAATTCGCCTCTATCTGCGTGCAATTATGATTGAACTCTCTGGCGTAAGTCTCGAGCACCGTTGTGAGTTTGATTGAGTAATCACGTCAGTCGCAAACATCGTGAATACACAGACTACAGACTATCTTCTTCAAATGATAAATATGAGCTCCTTTTTTTCAGATAACCATGCGGAACTTGTATGCAATAATTGCAATGGTCATCGTGGGTGTGATAGTAGGAGGTAGTGTTTATGGCGTGATGGCTTCGACTTCGACTGTTACTTCGACAGTGACGTCGACATCCGTTTCTACGGTTACGATCAGTCCCACGGTACAATCAACAAGCTCGACTACAACCAGTTCAACAACGTCGAGTTCTTCATCTGCGCTAACTCCAATAACAATTGGAACCGCGGTTGCCTTTTCGGAGGTCTACTATCTTCCAATGATGGTCGCCGCACAACAGGGTTTCTGGGCACAACACGGTTTGCAGGTGACATGGCAGAAATTCACTGGAGGCCCTGCCGAGACTCAAGCACTAGCTTCCGGCCAACTGAGCGTTGGGCTTACGGGGTGCGGGGTAATCTTTGATGCCGTATCTCGAGGAATAGGCATAAAGAATGTCGGAACTTATATGAATACAACAGAGTTTGGCATAATTGTAGCCACCAACAGTTCAATCAACACAATTGACCAACTCAACGGATCAACGATTGCTATAACATCAACGACTGGTCTAGAGCATGTTTACTCACAGATTATTGCCCAAAAGAACCATTTGAACTTCAACTACGTTACTACTGGTAGTCTCCCGAATTCACTTGCACTCCTAGAAAGCGGCAAGGCTCAAGCGATAGACTTTACAGTTGGCTCTGTCGCTTCTCAGATCCAAGCCGGCCAGTTGAAGACCATATACAACGATACTGTAGCACTGCCATCATCGTGGGCTGAGTTCTGCATTGCTGCTACAAACAGTTTCATTCAGAGTTCGCCGGCTGTGCTTAAAGAAGTGGACGCTGCTTTCGCTCAAACTATACAGTACATAATCAACAATCCTTCTTATGCAGAGCAAATAATCCTCAATTTCACTAAATCAAACTCGAACGTAGCGAGTCTGGTATACAATACGATACTGCCAACCTGGAATCCTTCACTTGCAAGTAGTTCGACTGCCCTTACAAATGTAGACAATGTATATGTTCAGTATGGCATAACTCCAAGCAACATCGCAGTAGGCGTTAACGAGACTTACACCAACGCATACATACCATCTTAGCCTTAATAGATCAATTTCTCACTCTTTGCTTAATTAGGCTAAAAGGCAACTCGATTACGCAAGCGTGTTAATGGCCTGCTAGCGGCAAAGTCGGAAGACTCCGCTACTGATTAGGACAAAGGGGTTTTGAGCGACGCTAGAGAAACGAGCCGTCATCGTTCTTATTCTAATCCCAGCCAGATTAAACTCGTGAACTCGCATCTGCAACCTGACTGAAATTTTAAGACAAGTTGGAATTGAGCAGTGAACATGCACTGTTTTTCCCAGATTCGCTACGATAAGTTTCTCTTTTCGAAGTGCTTTGACAACAACCAAAGAGAGCCACTAATTGCTAGCGTAACAATCACTGTCAGCAAAGCGGCAGCGTATAATGACGGAGTAAGGAATTCGTTCGAATAGTATTCGATAAGATATCCGACGCCGGGATGCTCCAATACCATTTCCATTAGCAAAACGCCGGTCATGCACAGGTTAGAGCCAAGAAATATGCCAACGAGTAGCGATGGGTAAAAAGACGGAAGCAGTATCTTTCGATAAATATGAATTTGTGAAAGTTTGAACGATTTGGCCAACAACAAATATTCTGGTTTTGCATTACGCACTCCTGCCACTGTGTTCACCACTATTGGAAATACACCAAGCAGAGCGCCGAGCGCAATCGCAGGAGTATTTGTGGCTATACCTAGCCAGAGAGTAATTATCGGTATGAACGCCATTTTTGGCGTAACTAAACCAAGCCCGAGCAGAGGATTCAACGCGCGATATGTGCTATCACTCCAGCCGATTAGAAAACCTAAGGGTACTCCTACCAGCAATGACAATAGCAGCGCAAGAACATATTCCGTAAATGTAATCTCGAGACTGGAGAGGTAGGTGTTCCAGATGGTAGAGATTGTTGGTAGAATTTGACTCGGGAGAGCAACAAAAGAGGAACTCCGTAGCCCAAACTGCCAAATGACAAAGAACAGCACGACCACAAGAATTGTAACAGAGTACGGGGGAATCATCTTCAGTCTTGACAACGATCTACCGTTCAAGCTATATCGACCAGAATCTCATGAAGTTGTATTCCAACGGAACAATTCATGTTCGGCTAAACCAAATAGAGTATCAATTATTGCTCCTATTGCCACAATAATAGCAATGTAAGCAAACACATTGTCAGTATAGAAGCTTGAGCTTGACCAGAAGAGCAAGTAACCCAGACCATTGCTCACATAGATGAGTTCGGCCACTATCACACCAACATATGTGAAAGCAAAGCACAGCCTAAGCCCTTGCAGAAACAGCGGCGAACTATCACGTATTATTATTCTTCTGAGGCTAGTCCACTTGGAAAACCCAATAGAACGACCTAACAAGTAATATCCAGGATTGACCGATCTTATGGCGCTCGCGACATTGAATATCAGGTAAGGCAGCCCAATAAGTATCGCGAGCACTACTTTCGCCATCAAAGACACACCAGCTATCAGAACTATTAGAGGAAATAGTACGACTATTGGAAAGGCTTCTAGAACAAGTATAAGCGGCTCCAGAGCTTTTCCGACATATGACAGGAAGCCAAAGGCAATGCCGAGAGAAAAACCAATTGCAATGTTTATCAAAAATGCAATAATTGTCGCTTCAAGAGTGAATTCTAAATTCGAATACAAGTTTGGACTTCCATGGTACGTGCCTCTGAAAATAATGCCAGACAGTGACTTGAGTATCAGAATTGGCGATGAAGTCAATATCGGACTCAAGTGTAATAGCGAATATGTCACTTGCCAAACTATCAACCAGACAAGTATGCCTATAGGGACTAGAACCTTTGGTTTCAGTAACTTCGAATTTTTTGAGGTGCTAGTGGAGTTGACATTTCGATCCTTTTTTTTAGATGTTTGCTGCAGTTTCTCAACGCCTCGAATTCCTATTCAACTTTGGTTGTTAGTTGGCAACTAACGTCGCTTCTCGGGAAAACTCTCGCTTCTTAGTTCGTCCCACAATCTTTGTGCTAGGGCTCCAAACTCCGGATCGGCAAATTTTCGCGGTCTGTCCAGATGTATGTCTACGATTTCCCTGACTACACCTGGTCTGGTACCGAGAACAATTACTCTATTGCCTAAATACACTGCTTCGCTCAGGCTGTGAGTAACAAATACTATGGTTTTTCCCACTTGCCGCCATATATTCACCAGCTCATCGGAGAGTATAAGCCGAGTCTGTTCGTCCAAAGCGCCAAAAGGCTCATCCATAAGCACCAAGTCGGTTTCCATTGCAAGAGATCTGCACAAAGCGACTCGTTGTTTCATGCCCCCAGAAATCTGCCTAGGATAGAACTTGTCGTATCCAGACAGTCCCACTATCTCCAGGTACCGAGATATTCTGCGCATCCTCTCCTCTCTGGGTATATTCAGTGCCTCGAGAGGCAGTTCAATATTCTGAGATATCGTTCTCCAAGGAAGCAAGAGAGAATCTTGGAACATTATAGAGACTTTTTTTGGATTAGGCTCCGTGACAGGAGTTTCGTCGATGTAGATCGTTCCACTAGTTGGTTGTGCAAGTCCGGCCATGATTGACAGCAGCGTTGATTTACCGCATCCGCTTGGACCGACGACAACCAGAAAGTCATTCTGTTTAACCACAAAGGAAATGTCTTTGAGAACGAGTTGAAGCTCCTTTGAGGAGGGCCGAGCGAACACTTTCGAAACATTTTCAACTCTAATCCTTGTACTGATGGGTGCGCTGTCTTCTGGTGAAGCATTTCTCTCTTTTGTCATCATGATAGAATCCCTATTTGCGACCTGCAAATCCTGGTACACCAATGCTAATCCTTGACTTGACTAATCGGACCTTTCACCAACATTCCACAAGCTATTGAATGTAGTTTCAAACCCCTTTATTATCGTACTATTCTTGGTGGATAAGCTCTGGAGCGAATTTATGCCATAAGGCATCTCGTTCACTGCCAGAACCAGCTCTGAATGATCCACTATGATGTATCGTAGCATCCCTTCAATTGAAGCAAGATATCTGAATTCCACGCAGTTGCGCCATTCCTCATGATGAGCACTGTATTTAGCTTTTTCTTCAACAAGCCCATGTATGGAGACTCCTCTTTTCCGGCACTCTTCGAACACCTCCAGAGTACCTTCTTGAAAGTGCATTTCTAAACCAAGCGCAGACCAAACAAACAACACGTCTTTTTTGCATTCTCGCAATATTTGCTGATGATGCTCAAAAGCCCCCGTTGAGGCCCTCATAACGAAATTGGCGGTGTAATTCATTTCTCTATTCTTCACCGCAACATCAGCATCAGCCCCTTTGATAGAAGAAAGCCAAGACTCCAAGTCCTTCATTCTTGATTTGAGCGACATCAATCTCCTCTCCTGAAATTCCACAAGCGTCTTGATCACTATTTCCGGCGGTGACGCGATATAGGTGGTTGGGGTACCTAGCGCGGTTTCGACCAACCCCCGTCTGACTAGGGAACGCAGAGTCCTATACACATCCACTCTGTTCACGCCAATGAGACTCGTTATGGTTCGCGCATTACAAGGGCCAGTTCTCAACAGTCCCACGTACGTCTTAGCTTCTAGACTTGTGAGCCCCATCATTCTCAGTTCGCCCAATTGTTTCTCCTCTAGGATTCCTCCCAGGGCGCTATCGTCATCGTCTCGTGTAGAGCTTTTCAAACTGGCAAGCCATCATCCATGAGGGATTGCAATTTCAACCCTTCGCTCGGCTCGTCATTGCAATCCGGAGATGACTCGAAGACTAAGAAGGATTGCAAAATTAACCTAGATGGGAGTTCTGGTTTGATCTCTTGATTTTTATGCAATCGTCTATCAAAGAATGCACGTGGTAGCGCTGGGCCAAGAGTTGTTTTTGAATGCAATCGTCTTTGCAATCATTGATTATCTTGTCTAATCTTGCCAGCGTCACCTTGTAAACTAACACCGCTGCATTCAACGAGTTACAGCTCTCGTCGCTTTCGCGGCAAGGATCTTTGAAAAAGTTCACACCCAAAGAATCCGACATTTCATTCTGCCTAAGTGTCTTCACTGCTCTCCTTACCATCTTTGAGGAGAGTTTCGATTCGGAAATTCCTTTTGAAAATTGCAGACGCACTTCATCGGATCCTATACCCAGCAATTCATAAGCAGATGACACTGGTATTTTTCCAACTTCGACATCATGCAGTATCTGTTCTGGAAGTCGTAGAAGGGATATTCGGTGGGAAACGTACTCTGGGCTCTTTCCTATCTTCTCTGCTAACTCATGTACGCTTCCCCATCCTGCTAGCTGGACATATTGTTTGAAAGCTACAGCTTCTTCAATTGGATTCAGAGTCTTGCGCTGCAGATTCTCCGCTAAAGACATCTCAAAAGCTTCTTTCTCTCCGATTTCTCTGACTATGCAAGGTATGGTCTTCCATCTGAGTATCTTACAAGCGGTGAGTCGCCTCTGTCCACAGACTAACTTTAGCATTGCTCCATCAGGTCTGACTATCAGAGGCTGTAGCAAGCCATGTTGTCTTACTGAATCAACGAGATCACTAACAGATCCATTGTCTCGCCTGACCGATGATTCAGTAGGATGAATCAGGATCGTTTCAATCCATTCGACTATCTCATCCCTTGACAGCTGCCGCCTGGCAACCAATGTCAAATTCTGTGACCTACCATCGCTTACAGTATCATACGTGACTCACATACTTGCTTAAATTCGTGTTAGGTGTAGCATACGCTCACCAACTGTTATCTCAGGAGCCTTCTCCTCTTTTATTGAGAGTTGACCTCAGAAGTAGATTCTTCAATCGATTGCTATCCTACCTCTTTAGGAGAATTCTTGTTTCTGTCATCTTCAACTTTAAACAGAAAATCTCAAGCAGAAAAGTAGACTTACATAGATATCTCTTAAGAGTATGAAGCCCAAAGAATGCAGAAAGAGTCTCACGACTCACACTTTCTCTATTGTCTTCACAAAAGGATAATTAGTTCTGCTGTATCTGCAATTCGACAATGACGAAAGTGTATTTCCTTGACGGAGGGACGTTCACGCAGGATCAGTCAATCGTAACATTTGCAGTCGGCGCAGGAAAACCAAATACATCTCAAGTCTCAAGCGTATTTATAGATCATCCTGAGGCAAAGATTATTGTCGAAACGGGAATGGACTCATCAGTATGGCCAGACATGGTGAAGCAAATTCTCTTTCCTCATCAGACAGAAGAGCAAAGATTGGATAATGCCCTAAGACGAATCGGTGTGAAACCAGAAGAGATTGATATAGTGATTAACACCCATCTACATGCGGATCATTGTAGTTTCAACAGGATCTTCAAGAACGCTACTTGGATGATACAAAGAAAAGAGCTAATGGAAGCATTGGTCCCTGAGGTTCACGAGCTTACATATGTGAGGGCTTGCTTCGACGTCGGATTGTCAACAAAGTTGCTAGATGGTGATTATGAGGTTGCCAGAGGCGTTAGCATTTTGGACACTCATGGGCATACTGCGGGGCACCAGTCTGTAGCCATCGAAACTGAAAAGTCTGGCGTCTTCCTTGTCACTGGCGATGCAAGCATGAGCAAAGATAATTTCCCCGGCGAGTCAAAAATCTCTCCCCAAGGTTGGCCTTGCAGTCCCATTTTGGACGCTAAGCAGCATATGAGATCGCTAGAGCGATTAAAGGAGTATGTGGACTCGACTAGGGCAAAAATGCACAAGACTTGCACTTTGCTCTACGGGCACGACCACGAGGAATTCTTGAAACTGAGACAGGCCCCTAAGTACTATGAATGAGCTTACATTTCTTCTTTGGTTTCAGCCACACAAGATGCTCTGCGTAAGATACCGATTCGGCGTGTAATAGATTCCAAAGGCGCTCTAAGGTTGCCAGCTCCTATGGTTCAATTGGATAAGGTCGTGCCTTATGCGATTATCCAGATTGAACGCGAGGAACTTGTCAAACGCTTCATTCCTACTCACTATACCCAATCGCATTCGTGCAAGTAGATATTGTCAGACAATATCGATTCGTAACTCATGACCGAGCTTTGAAATGATTGATGGTGGAATGTCTGGGTCCATTTTGAATTTTCGCTCCGCTGTTTCACACAGAGTTGCCAAATGCGAAATTGAGATGTCTACAATAAGCTTCCCTTACGTGTCAGAATATCGCTGGGTCAAATAATTGGGCAGCAAATCTTGGACTGAGAATTCAGGACTCGTGACTATTCTTGTAGTCCTGCAAGGCTTTTCAGATTTCATAGTGTGGACCATGAATCCCATGGGCAAAAGTAGCCAAGAAGTTTTCGCGCTTTTCACTGCCTTAAATCTCCTTTCGTTCGCAATTATTTCGTATAGTTATCGAATGTGCAGGAAAAGTGACAAAGCTAACAGTGGATTGATGCTTTCGGCTCTTGGATTCGTTCTCTTTTTCCTATTTGCTGGACTCTTTTTTCAAGGTCAATACGTGATTATTTCGTCCATCTCATTCGAGATTACTGTATTGGTGTTCGTTCACATAATTGCAGCGATATCTTGGATAGGCGCACACTTCTTCGAGGCTCTAATCCTTCATGTTTCTCTCAAAAATGCGCCAGCAAAGACCAAATACGAAGCTTATTCAAAGATTCTATTCAGATTCAACAAGATCACTGGTGTAGCAGCCACTGCGACGTTGTATGCTGGTGTCTTGGTAGCTACTGCAATCAACTTTGGTAGCTTGAAACCAATAGTGACGAGAGGGTGGGTC
>JAKAPU010000093.1 GCA_021806865.1 archaeon | reverse complement strand
TGACAAGTTAGCAAAGGAAATTAAACAGAGTCTGAACATCATCGTTGATGAAGCAGAGAAATCCGCAGTCTCTCTCCGCAAACGCGAACGAAATGCGAGGATAGTCAGATCTCTGATACTTGGCTTCATAGAATGTGCCGCCTTAATAGGGATCATAGTCGCGCTGCTGATTTTTTCCAATCAATTGGACTCATTGAGAAGTAGTCTTGGCATACTTTTTGCTAGCGTCGGACCACTTTCATGGATAGCAGGGTCGGTCATCAGTTACTTTGTGCTGGCCCGAAGAAAGAATTCACATCTTGAGGAATTATCGAATATAGTTGGTCAGCTAAAGTCAAGAAAAACTGAAGCCACCACGGAAGGTGCGCTATCAATGACCGACAAGATAATTACGATTCTGCCCGAACTTGAAAGAAGGCGAACTGAGGATTCGCTACTCTATGGAATTCTTGCGTTCATTGTTAGCCTCGTCATATCTCGTTTTGCTCCACTGGCGTTAATCGTCGGAGTAGCAGTTTGGCTCTTTTTCCGATACGAATTGAGAAGGACTTACGAGCGTACTGTAGCGAAATTTGAAGAGCAGAAGCTGGTTTTCGAGCAGCGAAAGAAGGACTTCATGGAGAGTCTGTGATCTCTTGGACAAGCCCGACCTATACGTCGTCGCGCGATTTCTCGACATAATGCACAGGAACGGCACGCCTATGAAAAGGACGAATATTCAGATGTTATTGGGCATAAATTATCCTCGTTTCTCAGAGTATCTTGACTGGATGCTAACCCACCAGCTCGTAATCGTGGTCGCAGACGACGATGAAAGGGGTGAACGAATAGCACTAGCGACCAAAGGGATAGAATCATACCACAGATTGGTCGACTGGATAAAGGACACAATTGAGGGCGTCAAGCTGTAATCCAGCGGCTCTTGATTTTGCAACATTATGATTAGCCTGCATAGACAATTTAAGCAGAATGTGCCGGCAATACGTATCATGAACACGCGAGTCTTTTATAGAATGCTCCAAATATATGGTGCATGGCACATTCGAAATTAGTTACAACACACATGGCACTTGGAATTAGGCTCGTTCCCACATCTGTGAGTGTTTTCGAAATTTCCAGATAGTAGAACCGGCAAAGCTCAGCATTTGCAATCAACGTGGTGAATTTGCAACGCCTTCAATCGAAGCGATCAATCTTTCCAAAAATTACGGGACATTCGCCGCACTTTCTGAACTAAATCTTAAAATCAACGGTTCAAAGTGTGTTGGGTTCCTCGGTCCCAACGGTGCTGGAAAAACCACTACGCTCAAAATATTCACGAATTTGATCAAACCATCAAGAGGCACAGCCCTGATTAACGGCGTGTCGGTTGCCGAGAATAAACGCAAAGCGCTGATTCACTGCGGCGCGCTGATCGAAAGTCCCGAGATATATCCCTCGCTTACTCCACGCGAAGTGCTCTCGATTGTGGCAAAGCTGAAAGGAATACCAAGAGGTAGCAGATCAAGTGCGATAAAAGAGGCAGTCGAAGAGGTCAAAATGGAAGATTGGATCGACAAGAGAGTAGGTAAATTCTCGAAGGGGATGAGGCAGCGAATTAACCTTGCATCTGTGCTTCTTTCTAGACCCGAAATAGTTCTACTTGACGAGCCCACTAGCGGCCTCGATCCTCGCGGGATGGCTGAGGTGAGGGATATGATCAGGTCGCTCAAACAAAGGAACCGATTGATCTTCATGAGCTCTCACCTTCTTTCCGAGGTCTCTGAAGTTTGTGACGAAGTCGCGATGATAGATCATGGCAAATTGCTCGTGTACGACACTCTTCAGAAGGTAACTGAGAGATTCTCTCAAAGCGGCAAGGTAACAATCGAAGTCGGTTTCTCACGACCGATTGAAGATTCTTCGTTAAGAGAAATTGAAAACGTACCAGGAGTTATTTCGATAAGGAGGATGGATTCATCAAATGCAAGCGTTACACTCGAACATGGAAATGACCACCGAGAGAGACTTCTCTCATACCTGGAGTCAAAGAAAATGGGCGTAAACAACTTCAAGCAGACTTCGGCTCTTGAAGACACCTACTTGAATCTGATCAAGGATGCCAAGTGATCAGGATTATGAGCAGCACAACAACATCTGCCAACGAGGGTGAAGGTATGCTACCCACTTCCGCAAGTCAAGTTATGACGTCCTGCCAGCTAGAACTAATGAACTATCTCAAATCACGCAGGTTCCTGATAATGCTCATAATTGGCTTGTTAAGTGCGGGACTGATGAGTATGGCGGTCGCTTTCTATGGCGTTGCGTCATTCGGGAAGACCGCGTTGTCATTTTACTCCTCAACTTGGGGGTTCTCTGCAACATACATTGTGATTTTTAGTGCATTCTTTTTCGGAGGAGACGCTATCTCGGGGGAATTTCAAAACAAGACTGGATATTTTCTAGTCACGAATCCTGTTAAGAGATCTTCAATCTATCTAGGCAAATGGTTAGCTGCGTTTATGGCTTCTGCATTGGTCTTTGTCACGTATTCAGCCATCGACATCGCCGATACGGTCTATCATTTTGGGGTGAATTCTCTCGCTCCGCAGTTTGGGGAAGCGATGATTTTCTCCCTCTTCTACGTCGCCGCAGCTCTTGGATTTACTTTCTTCGTAAGCTCTCTTATCAAAAATAGCTCTGTGTCTGTCCTGGTGAGCGCAGTTCTTCTAATTTTTGGCTTCACTGTGATAGAAGATTTTTCGTATGCAATTGCTCACATTGAACCCTGGTTTCTGATTACTTATGGAGCGGAAATAATCACAAACATTCTAAGTGTTCCATACCCGGCTCATACAGTGAGCGTTGCATCTACAAATGCGATAGAGAAAGCAGGCGGTTCGTCGTACATTCAATATGCTGCTACCGTGCCAGAGGGTCTACTAATCTTTCTCGTTTATTTCGCTGCCACCATGATTATTGGATTGATCCTATTCAACAGAAGAGAATTCAATTAACAAAATCGGATACAGGACTTAGTGCCGGCAAACGGAAAATAAGTACAACCAGAGACCAAAGTCGCACATCAGAGATGAAAAGGTTCGTACTAACCAGAGTCAACCGCCATCCTCTTTGGTATTGTTGTGAGAGAATTTTAGAGGCACATTTTCTTGAATATTTGATTTAAACTATGCGTATTGAAAACACGTATCGGCCGCACGCGAGTCTTTTATCGAATGCCCCAACTAATGAAATCATGAAAAACTCAAGACTTGTCATTGGAACGGTACTTGGAGGAGTAGCGCTGGTCCTTGCACTAGTGAATGATCTAGGAATCGTAAGTTACTTAGGGGTTGAGCCATCCACCACAGGAATTCTTGCGTTTTTTCTCGCAATAGTTGCCTTCTTTATCGCCTTGCGTACTGGCTCCATCATGCTTTCAGTATTCCTGACAATTCAGGGAATCTCTGATGTCATCGCTGCCGCTCTGGCTGGAGCGACCATAGGCGTAGAGTTCGGATCGTTTGTGTTGTTGCTGGGCTGCGTGAAGATCGCAATCACTGCAAGATCAATGTCCAAGATTGTCGATGGACACTTGAAACATGGTAGCCAAAAGTGAGATTCAGTAGAGTTTCGAACCTCGCGTATATCGAGACTGATCTCCTAGCCTTCAGAGATACCTTTCAGGGCGTACAAGACCACCATGACATCGGTGAAGTTACGGAGCCAAATTAGGATTAGCATAGACATTCTAAGAGCTGTAGAGGAAGAAGGGCCGGCGAAGCCGACGCGTATCCTTCAAAAGGCAAACCTTTCCCATGACCGCTTGGTAAAGTACCTTCAAGAATTAGTGACAAAGAATTTGATCGCGGAGAGTTGGAGCAATGGTTGTAGATATTACACCCTCACCAAAAGTGGAGCTGTATTTCTGGAGGAGATAGAACGCAGTGAAGCGTCATTTACGGGATTGGGTCTCACCTTTTGATTCGAAATCCCTTCTCAAATTAACCCAGTTGTGTCAACTTTCTGGAGTTACGCCTCGTGTTTGCACTTGAATACAAAACATCATCCTACAGCTTCGCTACCGAACTGATAACTTCCAATAGTCGACTGATGGCTCCTTAGAATCTAGTCTCAGGCCCATTAGGATGTGCGATTGTTTAGATGTCGTTCGTTCTGGCACGATCTGAGGACTATTGCATAATCCAAGATCTAGTCCCATCTAGGCATGTACTCCGGGAATTAAGACCTTCTTCGGTCACATGATTCTCAATTGTAACTCCAAGTTAAGCAAGAGATGTATCAGAAGGAGTGTTTAGTTCCATTATCAACTCTTCCACTTCTCTGTGTCTTGCATTCGCAAAACTCTTTTGTTTGGAGATAACCCTAAATCCGCATTTTTCCAACACTCGAACTGATCGCTTGTTGTCGCTTGCTACTCTAGCATAAATCGGGCGGGCTCTTTCTATGCTCCTCAAAAAAATTGAGAGCGCAGTGGTCCCGATTCCTTTTCCCCAGTGCTTCTTTCCAATCCAGTAAGTAACTTCGATCTTACCAAATTCAGGATCAATGTATCTTGCAACATGACCGGCCACTTGCCCATCTGAAAGTACGATTGTTTGTATTCTAACACCTTTATCCGAAAGGACTGTAGTCCAGTGCTTCATGAAAGCGTCTTTGTCGTTTGGATTTTTGGACGTGAAAGCTGCCATGAAGTTTGCTTCTTGATCCAGCTGCTCTTCAAAAAAGACGCTGAGATCCTCTTTTGTCACATCGCGTAAAGTGATTTCAGACATACTCTTTGTTTCCCGTAGTCTTGATGTTCTTATTGAAATTTTCCTAGTTTGCAAATGGTCATAATCTGGTTCTAGAAGAGCAAGAATTCGTATAATCTCTTATCTTTCAATGTACGCCCTATAGAGATTACCCCTACAATCACTCCCAGTCTTGAAGAAATGAATGCGGGGATTACTGTACTAGACTCAAAGCGGAATTCTTCTTGACCTAGTTGTGAATGCGTCAACCCGTTTTGCCTCGCCATTCTCCAGCTCGAAGCCGTCGATAGCTTTGATGGTGGCCAAGACATTGCCGTCATTCTTGGATAAACGAACGACCGATGCTCTCAGTGGCCACGACGTTGTCATCCACGTGGTTTAGGATTGCATAATCACATCTGCAGGGCGACCCATATTCTGAATGATCGCCTCGTATTGGAACTCCTGAATTGGGAGATCCGTCTACCTGCTCTGTGTCGTCGGCAAGACAATAAAGCATTCCCTGTCGGTCCAATCTATCTATCATATCACCTACAACTTGCTTGTTTGGGCTCACATTGACGGGTTGTAACAAAATTGTGTATGTTATTAAGATAGTAGGTATACTCCGCTTCAGCAATATCGCTTATATGTCGTGGGTTTGTGTGGTTTTCACAACATGGTCTTTATCGAAGACAGAGGAAGTATTTTCGCAGCACCTCTTGAGATTGTTTGGAAGTATCTTTTTGATGGGGAAGCACATGACGCCGTGCACAAGTCAACTAGAAATCCCTCTTTCAAACCCGTCTCAAAGACTTCATTCATCTACTGTGCAGAACGCAATTTCAATGGCAACTGGATTGCGGAGTCACAGCGTTTGAGTGTTTTCCCGCCCTTGGGCATGTCTACTGAATGGCTCGAAGGTCCATTTGCTGGGTCAAAGATGTTCTATCTCTACTCACCAAAGGGAAACAAGACTCAGATAGATGTATTTGGAGACTTCACGTCCAAAACAATCCCTGACAGCGATCTAGAGCAGAGCGTCAACAAATTTCTAGAGAGGGAGTTCAACGATGATGCTCCAGCAATCAGAGACTATGCTAGGAAGACAAAGAAAGTCAGCAAAAAGGAGAGCGCCGTATTTTTCAAAGATGTAGGTGGTATTTTTGACGCTCCGATAGGAGTAACTTGGAAGTATTTCTTTGAAGGCGGAGAAGATCACGATAATGCTCACGCAAAGAGAACCCGAAATTTCAAATTCAAACCAGTTTCTGAAAGTGTCTCTGTCATGTCTCAGGAGCGTAAGAAGCGCAATCGATGGAGTGGAGAGACAATCCAAATGACCAACCTTGCTCCTCTAGGCTATGTCTTCGAGATGCTAAAGGGGACGATTACGGGTTCCAAGATGCTGTACATCTACATGCCTAAGGACAACGGCAAGACTCAAGTCGATGTGTATGCCTACTTGAGATCTCGTTCTATCTCGAGGAATCGGCTCAAGCAAGAAGTGCGAGCGGCTCTTGCACTTGATTTTAAGGAAGATGCCCCTGCTCTTCGGACGTTTGCGAGTAAGCAATGACAGACTTTGGCTAATGCATGGGCCCTTTACCAAGAAATCACCTTCAAATCGGGTTTTTCGTCCAGCCTGGCCATGCTTCTATCTGCTTAATCGCATTCAAATAAGCAGCGCCGATGATTTCAGGAGATGGCGAGCGAAGACTCGCTGCGATAATGTTTACCGACATGGTTGGTTACACCTCCCTGCACACATCAAAGGAAGCTCATCACGCTGATTCCTCGGGCTTTCTGCCAAACTAAACTCCTACCAAATCGAAAGAACACAAAGAGGATGTGATGTACATCCGTCTAGTCTATGTTTTGAAATCGGACAAAAACTCTTTTGCAGAAATCAATGAGATTTTTTCCGTCACCCGAAGATGTAACAGGATCGTGCTTTTCATTAGCTCAAGAAAAGAGGAAGCTTGCTGATAGGACTTTACCAATCAGTTGTGTGTTCTTCGTTCTAGCAGTTCTCCAAGAATTCCTACCTTCGAGCAAAACTCCTTGAAGCGAGTATCTTTTCGCAACTCTTCAAATAAAGGGTACACTCTGATATCGAAGGGCCAGGCGTGTGTTTCAGCTAACCTCATGAGAGCTCTGAACGCCCGGTCCAAGTCTCCCAATGCTGCGCCTATGTGAAGGGCGGCATCGAGCCGATTGCTCTCATCCTTTGCATTAAGGAGATTGCTTAGGACGTCATTCTTCGTATTTACACACAGACAATCGTGTATGTTCCGATAACCAAACTGGAGAAAAAAGAAATTTCTCCAATCAAAGGATTAGAATTGTTTGGCCCTATGTGGCTCCTAACATATCTACATGATAAAAGATTTCTTAGCATCGCATTCGCAAACTTCTACAGAAAATCGAGGATTAAAACCAAACAAAAACTTAGTTCATCTGGAGATGAACGTTATACTAATTCTTTGTTGAATGGTCACAAGAGTGCAATGTTATACTTGTGGCATTCTATGCTTGAAAAGGAAAAATACGCGCAACACGTAAGACTGTTTGAGACCATCAAAGATTCAAGAAATTGGGATCAGTTTGATTACTATTTCGGCCGCCTAAACAAGGAAATCCTCGAACCTCACAGATTTCAGAACGATCTTGAACATTTGGCCCTTAGGCAAACTAGGAAGCCTCCGACAGCTTTGACTCGCGAGTTGGTAAGTGTAGTCTCAAGAACTGTAGAAAGACTTCCCAAGTTCTTCAGCGTCTTCAGAGGCTATCCTGTGAAATTGATTAGTGCTTCAGATCCAAATGCTACGGCCGAACTAGAGCAGACGATAGTTGGCTCCGTATTGCTTTCAAAAGAAAGGATCGAGATAGTTAGGTTCAAGCACAAGCTTCCCCCAGGCTACAACTACTCCTATGCAGTGCTTGTTGCTTCCCATGGCTCGTTTGGCAGCGATTTCTCTCGCTGGTGGCTATTCCACGATTTTTGTACAGATTACTCTGGAGGAGGCTCACTAAGCTATGCGATCATTGAGGAGACAATTAACAGATTCAGCGACAAAATCAAGCTCAGGACTGTTGGTCGATTCAGTTCCGAAGACCTCATGAATTTTGCCGAAGATTCCGTTACGAGACACGCCAGAGAACGTCTCAGAGATGAAATGGCCGATAATGCAAGGTTGAGAGGAAATTATCTTGAACTGTTAGTTTCACATATTCTTAGCAGAATGGGATTCGAATGTTTTGTGCACACAAGAGTACTTTTTCCCGCGCCAACGGATATTGACGTTCTCGCAGTCAAGGGCAGAAATGCGAAGGAGATAATAGTTGCGCAATGCAAAGAACGATCCAAAAGTTCGTCAGAGAGTCAATATGCTGATCAAGAGATAAGCGATTTCTTAATTCTCCTAGAAGGAATACGACACAAGCCGGACAAGTTCCTTCAACAGTTTCGAAAAGTGAGCAAGACTACGAAAGTTACTGGTATATTTGTGCTGACCAAATCCTTAGAACATTCATTGACGACATGGAGATCCAAACCATATCTCGAATTATGGGATTTGGAAAAGTTAGTCGAAGAGTGCAAGTCACACCGAATAGGGAAACCAATCTATGAAGATGCCTTCAAAACCGTATTTCCTTCGATATCCAAGGATGATTTGGATAAGCTTTTCTTAACAGGCCTTAATTCTGATATCTCTGATCCTCTAGATTATTTCGAAAAGCTAGACTTTGAAGAGAGATTGCAAGACCATCAACAAATTTTGTAGATCACCGTTAGTCGTCTTCCCTTAACGTGGGCCGTAATTTATCTTGATTCTTTGCTGATCACGATTCGTTTCTTCTTGTCGACTTCGACTCTTACCATGTCTCTTGCCTTCAGAGGGAATTGTGAATCATTTGCTACGTCAGTTGGGATGTATACGAAGTATTTGTCATATTTCTTCCCCTCCAGTTATGGTCGGTGGCCGGTGGAGATATTCCAGCGAGTAGCTTTCCGTTGTTAGTCAGGAGGTCTTCATACGCAACCGGATGAAGCTTCTCCATCCAGTGGACGACCGAATCGTCAGTCGCAGGAACCATTCTGGTGCCTGCCCACCCTGCTCGTGTGAAAGCCCTCCATTGTCATGAGCGGAAGCTCACGGAGAGTGGCTTGAGTGTATTCCCCCCTCTGAGCTGACTGTCCTGACCACATTGAGCGCTTGAAACTGAGCAAAGGTTGGACGCGTATCATGTATCAATGGCATACAGAATCTTAGATCCAGATTTCAAAACTTAACTTAAATCGAAGTTTCGGCATATTCAGTGCCATGAGTTCAAATCCATTATACCGCACCAAACCTAAAGATGAGCTATTGTCTCTGGATAAAGGTGCGGTCGCCAGGATTTGAACCAGAATTTGAGTTCGTTCTATCTGACTTTTCAAGACTTATTAGAGTCGGAGCGATCTTGTCCACTTGCGACTGGAAATGAAAGTACCCAAATGTGGAGAAAATACTATCGTCGTTAGTCTGCAGCCAAGGGTACCCAGTCCGATAATCGGCACGAGCCCCACCGGGCCCGCTACTACGCGTGTCAAGTCTACTTTTTCGTCTCTTGGACCATGGGACAAGGCTAGCTCGACGACAATTCGAATGCTTCTCGAACGACTTGAGTATGCATTTGCGACGATATATCGGGATCGAGTAGAGGGTACCCCCTGGGGGAGGGGTGGACTGTGTCTATCGATAGTTACCAAGAAGTAACTACACTCGACAAACAACGAGAATGAGAGAGGGTACCCCCGTAGAGGGGGTCATACTAACTGACTATGAAGGACTCGCACGAATGAAGTCTATAACATCGAACATTGTAGTTCGAGCTGGTTTATTCGTGCTTTATATTCAGAAATTTTTTCTCAGTATTTCGCAGGCGCGATCTCTTTCACGGCACAGCTTGTTTTGAGCTTTGAAAGATCAAAACATTGTGTTTCAAGCTCTCCAGCTTCTAGCAAGTTTTATTCAAAGATTGACTTCCTTGCTTAAAGAGCTCATTTCAGTAAGCTCACTCGCTATTGAGAATTGCAGCTTCGAGAATTATTTTTACGCAGTAACAATGGAGAAAGCAATCGTGCCAGCTAAGAAGACAACTCGAAAGATTCTCGCGTCCCAAGTCAACGATCTTGCAAGACAGTACGACCAAATGGAGCAAACGGGCGAGCCATTCGGAACCATCGTAATCGCCGAGAAAGGACAGAAAATGGCTTCTGAAGGCAAAGACGTGATCTTTTGCGCAGAGAGCATAATCTCGACGCAAGTTCCCGACGAGGT
>JAKAPU010000003.1 GCA_021806865.1 archaeon | reverse complement strand
CTCCGCTTGCTCTGTAATAATTAGGGCAAATGAAGTAGGGATGTTGGATGAGAAACCCAAAACGGGAAACATTATACCTTGTGAGGTCGAGTCACGCGAATACAAGGGGGCAGTCACAGACCATATCGTGAAAGTTGGAAACGTCAGTTTGACGGTAACGACTCACAGGTTCTGCGAACTAAACCATGTGCATCCCGATGAAAGCATGAGAGGGCGCAAAGCTTTCCTTGATATTCGAGGGGAAGCTGTGACCATCGTCCCAAAGGATGTCACACAGTAGTCCGTGTGAAACTTCCGTCAAGGTAATCGCTTCGAGTCTGAGTGCGAGCGATGGATAGCACGGGCCTGCTATTCGCAATTTTCTCAGCTTTCTTGCTTGGATCAAACAAGCTGGCCGTGCGAAAATCGCTTCTCAAGATGGACGAGTCGTTTGCCTCGTTCATAGCTATACTTCTTGCCGTACCTGTCTTTGGTCTTCCACTACTGCTCAATGGAACTAATCCGGCAAAGGTTCCAATTGCTGCAGTAGCTGTGTTTGCGCTTGCAGGAATCCTGAACTTTTCTCTCGGCAGGTATTTCATTTGGAAGTGCATCGGGACGATTGGAGCAAATCGCGGCAACGTCATGGCCTCAAGCCAGGTGGCGTACGCCATCGCGATAGCTATCCTCTTCCTTCACCAGACGGTTGACTTGTTTCAAGGCGTTGGGATTGCCCTTGTACTCTTGGGTATTCTGTTGATCTCGTTGCGCGGACTGGGTGGAGGGTACTTCACTCCCCAACAAATGAGAATCGGAACATTCTTTGGAATCACAGGAGGTTTGCTTTGGGGAATCTCTCAAGTACTTATGCAAGTAGGCATTGCTATGTTCAAGAACGCGACCACAGCCACTTTCATAACTTATCTCGCGGCAGTTCCGGGCGTCCTGCCAATTCTCTACCTTTCGAACAAGTACTCCAAAGCCGAAGGCGGGGCGCTTCGTATGGACAAGTACAGTCTGATATTTGTCCTTATTGCTGGAATGTTGGGGAATTTCGGGCTCTTCTTCCGCTACCTTTCTTTGCAGACCATTCCACTCACAATAGTTTCAACAATAAATGGGACAAACCCGATGATTACCTTGGTAATGTCATATTTTCTCATCAGGAACTTGGAACATATCAATGGACGAACGATAGCAGGGCTCGTCCTTTCTGTCTTTGGCGTGATTTTCATGTCATTTTGATTAGCTGAAATTCAATCTTCTAACGCTGGACGTCATCCAGCAGAGTACAAAGCTAGTCGAGAAGCAAGAAAGAATTCAAAGTCTCTTAAGGTTCAAATAGACAGTGTAATACAACGCGGAATCGACACTGCAAATTGGCCCGCTCATTCTCTCTCGGAGTATTGGCTGGAGTTTTGGTTCTTGGTCTTGTTATAGGCGGAGTTGGCGCTTTCTTTTATCGAGGTTCAGGATCGACCACAACTTCCACTGTTACCACCTCCTTGACCTCCACTACAACCGTTTTGCAGAGTGCGAGCACGACCACAATGACCGTTACAAGTACCTCGACATCAAGCTCTACTGGCCCGGATATTGCAGCGGCACTGACAGCAACTGCGAACGCCAGTCTTGCGGCCACCGAATGGGACTTTGCAAAGGGTTCCCTTGTGGCTTGGATCGAGAACACAGGTAACGAGTCTATAGTCCTTTCACCAAATATGTTTCTGTACAATGGAACATTTGTCAACTCAACCCACTTTGTAGTGATTGATCCCAAAGTGACCGAATATGGGAACTATGCCCTCATTCCTCCAAGTTCAAGTGTAATCGTCGAACTTGTCGCCCCGCTCGCAATCACTGGCGACAACTCCACTCTTTCGGTTCTAAACTATACGTTCGTTTATACATATGGCACTTCGAAGGATTGAAAGTAGTAACTCTCCTAGCTCTCTTCTTGATGTACCAAGTCGATAGCAGAGCTTTCAGCATCTGGAGATCAGGGATTGTAAGCCTCCGAAAAATGACGACTGGCTCAGGATGACCTAATTTTTCAGTGGACGAAGCGAAAATATTCGTCCATTGCTTTGCGATTCACTCGAAATCCTTTGTGTATTCTAAGACGTTCGCTAGCATCGTTCATTTACGATAAGAAGGCCACGAATTAGTCAAATTCCATGAGAATATTACAATATCTCATCATCAATATGCTACATGCTATGTCATCGAGTCCAGCGATTATGACCTTCGGTCCGGAATTCATGTTTTACCTTTTGCGAAAAGTTCGATCCGCTTTCAAAGTAATTATTGGGGCTGGGTCGCCGTCTTGGTCACCTGGGACTGCTTTGCCTTTGTCTTGCTGGTATTCTGCACCCACAATCCGAGAAGTGACACTGCTACTGAAACGATCAGCGCCATAGCATAGCTGGAATTCATCGCAATCATAACGTCGAACAACAGCACCCCTCCAAGCACCACGGTGGCCACTTCTAGGATCTTGTTTGCTAGCGCTATTCCGACGACAAAGAGTACGACGCCAATCAACAAAGACAAAAAGTCACCGCCGAGATAAGCATGTGATATGGAGTAACCGACGTATCCAAGCGCGATGCCTATTCCAAGCTCGAGTAGCATTACTCCAATGAATCCGCCTATCAGGAATCCAGCCACTGCTCCTAGAACAGCGCCGAAGATTCCCAGGAAAAGTGCTCCGACAGTTGCTCCTATGGCTGCAACCACGACCCCTGTAACTATGAAGGCGAGTGCCTTCGCCAGCTGTCGCCCGGCAAAAATCAGGGCTAGCGAAAGAACGAGAAGCAACACTGCAAGAAAGATGTCAGGAAAGCCTGCAAAGTAGCCAAACAAGTGGTGACCCGGAATTGCCGCTGGAAACTTCAATTCACTTATTACCTCTCTTCAAGGTATTTGCAAGTATTATATTTAGTCTAATACTTTTGAACAAAGAATCTGCCTATACGAGTAATGGAGAAATTCTCAAGTGAGGAAGTTCAGTAGATGTTGAGGTCTTGTTCTACAATTTGAACACCCTTCTGAAATTGAGAACTCATGAGATGCAAATCTGCATCTTCCAATTGAGAACACGCACACAATCCCTAGGTAATCAAATGGAATATTGGTGCCGAGGGTGTGACTTGAACACACGACAGCCCGGTCTTCAGCTTCACCAAGGACTTTTCCTTGCGGGTGCTCTCCCAGGCTGAGCTACCTCGGCAAACAGTCAGACTAGCACTTTACGAACAACCGATTTAAGAGTTGTCAGAAGATTAGGGTCTTGTGAATCTTCTATCCGGTGTTTTTCATGCCTGAGGCGATTCCTACTATGCTAAGGAGGATCGCCGTATCGATTATGTCTCGACCTGTCAAGTCCTTGGGCCTACTGATCTGGATTCTGTTTTCTTTGAGCAGTCTCACCTGTATGTGATTCATCGGATCGATGTAGGGGTTTCTGACCTCGATCGAATGTCTCAGCAACCTGTTACGCTCAAGTAGAGTGCTTTGGCCAGTGATTGTGAGGATAGTTTTGACTGAGAGCTCAAGCTGTCTCTTGAATTCTCCAAAGACTATCCTTCTGGCTTTTTGGTCTTCTTCGAGATTTGAATAAAGCTCTGAAATCATCAAATCGGTTTTGATGAGAATCATCTGTACGTTGTCAAGCACAGTTCGGAAAAACAGCCAATCCCTGTACATGCGCCTGAGCGTAGAAAGTCCTTCCTTACCATGCGCGCGGGAAAACTGGTCGAGCGCATACCCAATCGGGTACCAGCCTGGGATAAGGTGCCTGTTCTGAGTCCAGCTGAATACCCATGGTATTGCTCTAACGTCTTCTATTTCGATGGTTCCACGCCTTGATACGGGCCTTGAGCTCACTTTCAGCATGGCTAGTTCCCTTATGGGAGTAGCGTTGAGGAAGTAATCTCGAAACTCCTTTGTTTTGTAGATAAATTTGGTGAATTTCTCTCTGTTCGTGTTGGACATTTCCTCGACGTAGGAGAACCATGTGGGTTCATTTTGCTTAATTGAGCGAGTTCTAGACTTGCGATCGAGCATTGCAAGCGCCATTCCGAAGGAGATCTGCTCCAAGTGACGGATGGCTATCTCGACGCTGGAATAATTGGAAGGTATTACCTCGCCCTGTTCTGTGATCTTTATCCTTCCCGAGTAGGCTTCCGCTGGCTCGCTTCTAATTGCGTCGATGGTTGGTTCGCCTCCCCTGCTCACCGATCCACCTCTCCCATGGAAGAATTTGAGCGGGATTCCTCTACTGCTGAACAATCTACTGAGATCTCGCTCTGCTTTGTAAAGCTCCCAGCGCGAAGTTAGGTAACCGCCATCCTTGGTGCTGTCGGAATAGCCCAACATCACTTCCTGCGAATTACCTCGCAGTGCGAGCTGATTCGAATAGGATTTCAAATCGAGCAGTTCTGACATTACCGAAGTGCAGCTTCTGAGGTCATCGATTGTCTCAAACAATGGGACAATATCAAGGCCAGATTTCTTGGAGGCAGGATCATACAAGCCGACGATCTTCATTAAAAGGAGCACCTCGAGCACATCGCTTACGTCGCTGCACATGCTGATCACGTAAGACTTGATCGCGTTTGGCGACAACTGGTCTTGTATCTGCTTGATCATTTTGAAAGTGGAGAAGTACAATCGGGCTTCGGAATCGGTCAATGACTTGGCTTCGACCAGGACAGGCTCCGATCGGAATATCAGACCGTTCAAAAGATTGATCTTCTCATTCTCGCCGAGAGTGCCGTAATCTTCCTTGATTCCTGAACTCTTCAAAATCTCAGATACTACAAGTTGATGCTTCGCGCTGTGTTGCCTCACGTCCAGCGCTGCAAATTCGAACCCAAAGGTCTCCGCCTGCCTGATTAGAGGAAGAACAAAAGTACGCGCGACGAGTTCAGCACCTGCCCAAACTAGGCTGTCATAGATCAATTTCAGATCATTGACAAATTCAGAGGCCGAAGCGTATCTTGGCTCAGCACTTTCATTTAGAGCAGCCATTAATTTGTTGTGCATGAAGGTCAATTTGGTCCTGTAAGGCTCATAGAGATTGGATCGTTTGATTTCTTCCCAAACGTCTGGTCGAAGCTCCTTTTCTCGATCTATGGACTCCTGCAATTCTTTACTCAAATCAGAGATGTGAACCGATTGCGAGAGCTTGTCTGTAAGATCGAATAACTTTTCGTCGTACAGTTTCATTATAGCACTTCGAAGCATCTTTGCAGTTTGGAAAGTCAGGTCTGGAGTCACGTTTGGATTTCCATCTCGATCAGATCCTCTCCAAGAACCAAAGAATATGTACGTGGGAATCGTCCGAGATTCTCCGTAGGCTCTATCCAGCGCATCCTCGAACCTGGCATACATGATTGGAATGAGGGGGAAAACGATCTCTTTCATGTAGTATAGACCAATCTTAACCTCATCTGTAACGGTGAGGTCTCTTTCCCTCACCTCGTCCGTTTGCCACAGTGTGCTGACGTAAGCTCGAATGTTCTCTACAATCTGAGACCTCTCAAAGGGTGTTAAATTGTTTTCCAGATCTAGGGCGGCCAGGAGCTCGGTCAATTTGTACGTCTTTTCCAAAACAGTTCTGCGTCTTGCCTCGTTCGGGTGTGCTGTGAAGACAAGCTCGATCCTGAGATTCTTGAAGAAATCAATTACATCCTCAATTGAATAACCATGCTCCTTCAGAGTGAAGACGAGATCGTAGGCTGACTCAGGTACTCTTCGCCGATGATCTTTGCTTCTTGAGGCAGCAACCTCCCTCTCTCTAAGCACTCTGACTCGGTGGCGATCCTCGATTAGATTGACTAGTTGAAAGTAAGTTGAAAATGAGTGTAGCATCACCAAACATTCATCCAAAGAGAGCTTGGAGACAAATTCGGTGATTTCTTTCTCCGTCGCTGCCCTTTTCCCAGGTTTCTGCGATCTGGCTCTTTTTGAAAGCAGGCGAAGTCTTTCTTCCAGATCAAACATCCTTTGACCTTCTTGCTGGATTATTGTTTCACCAAGAATGTCGCCAAGAAGGTGCACATCGGCGCTTATCTTACTAGCGGAAGGAAAGGGCTCCTTGCTACGAAATGGTTGCACATTTCGAGACCGCTTTCGTGAGGAATTCAATCTCGCACCTTTCCGTTGCTCTGTTGAAGTGCGGTTAAAATCCATTTGGCGATTCAGGGAAACAGAAATAGTAAAGTACGCTTGCGCAGAAGTCTGTTTTTACAGCGACGATCTTGATCACGATTCAGACAAAAGACATCTCGGAGAAACAGCTCGCAGAACTGGCTCTAGCAATACAGAATCGGTGGGAAGTGCCGACTTTTGTCAAAATGCACGAAATTGTGGTGATCGAGGAAGACGTCGAAGGATTCAGGCGCCGAGAACTCGTCCAAAATTTTGAGCGCGGACTGGATACGATTTTGGATAACCTTGAGCTCAACACTGCCTTCAGATACGAGAAGAGAGGCAAGAACAAGTTCACGCTCAACAGAATCCCTGGATCCACTGCGCCCTCCTGGATGGAAGAAATAGAAAAGGCGCCAAAGACTCCTGACGGCGTCTACGAATGTCCGCACTGCGGAAGACGATTCAATACGGATATCGAGATGTCGTTGCACACGAAGCTGCACTACATTGTCTGAGTAGAACTGGGCTCGCCGAACTCCGTTTGTGCAAAGACAAATTCTGCAGTCAATATTTTAATAGCGACCGATATCCGCGCTTTTTCGAAGCGGCATAAGAATGTCAGATAGAACTAGGCCATTGCTTGAGGTGGATCGCATCTCGAAATCATTCAAGGGACTCCTTGCCGTGAAGGACTTGTCATTTTCGCTGAACGAATGCGAAATTCTAGGACTCATAGGGCCTAATGGAGCTGGCAAGACAACCGCTTTCAACTTGATCGCTGGAATTTACAAGCCCGACGACGGAGAGATTAGATTGGCCGGCGAAAGTGTTTCTGGCAAGAGGCCGCATCAGATTTCACGGATGGGAATCTCGCGCACTTTTCAGATTGTAAAACCTTTTTCACGAATGACTGTTCTTGAAAATGTTCTTGCCGGCTCGCTTTTTGGCAGAGAGCACGTGTTCTCGATACGTAGTTCTCGATCATCGGCGCTAGATGCACTTGATTACGTCGGTCTGGATGGTAAGGAAGAATCTTTAGCAGGAGAACTGACACTGGCTGAGCAAAGAAAGCTAGAACTTGCTCGCGCTATCGCAGCAAAGCCCAAACTTTTGATGCTTGACGAAATAATGGCTGGCTTAAACCAGACCGAGATAGCTGAGACACTTGCGCTGTTAAAGAGGTTGAACAAGGAGAGCAGGGTTTCGCTTCTGGTCATCGAACATGTCATGGCTGCCATAATGCAGCTCTGTGAGAGAGTTGTGGTAATGGACCACGGTGAGAAACTGGCTGAAGGTACCCCTTCTGAAGTAGTCAACAATCTGCAAGTTGTGGAAGCCTACATGGGGAGGAGCCGTCCGCAACCTGAAAATATCAAACAGTAATCGGGTGAAGTAAGCGTGTCGCTAGTAGTCGAAAATCTCTCTGCCTCATACGGGAACATTCGCGTAATATGGAATGTCTCAATCAAAGTGGACAAGGGCGAAATTGTGTCACTTGTGGGATCAAATGGGGCGGGCAAGTCGACGATCTTACGCAGTATAATTGGAATTGTAAAACCCTCATCTGGTGACATCAGGTTTGAAAATTTGTCTCTATATGGAAAAAACGTACACAGTCGTGTGAGAGATGGGATCTCCTATGTTCCGGAAGGGCGAAGGCTCTTCCAGGCAATGACTGTTGAGGATAATTTGCTCCTCGGATCTCCGCCGAAAGTCTCTGATATGAGTTCTAGAGTTGGCGAAGTCTTCAAACTGTTTCCGGTCCTGAAGGAGAGAAGAACGCAATATGCTGGAAATCTCTCCGGAGGAGAACAACAAATGCTGGCTATTGGTCGAGCGCTGATGGCGAAACCGAAGCTGATGCTGCTCGACGAACTATCGGCGGGCCTTGCTCCTGTGATGTTCGATCGTGTGCTTGATTCAATAGAGTCAATCAACCAAATGGGGGTTTCAATTCTTCTCGCAGAGCAGAATGCAGAAAGGGCGCTCGAAGTCTCGAAGAGAAGCTACGTGATAGAAAACGGTCGAATAGTTCTGGAGGGAGACAGCGGGAAACTTGCAGACGATCCCTCGGTGCGCAGGGCGTACCTCGGACTGGGAGAGTTAGCACAATGAGTGTCGGTTTGGAAAGTGTCCTCCAATCGCTTGTAACAGGGGTACTCGAAGGAGGTTTCTTTGCTCTAGCCGCCGTTGGACTGTCCTTGATTTTCGGTGTTCAAAGGATACTGAATGTGGCCCACGGTTCTCTCATTGTGCTGGCGGCATTTTTCACGATTCAATTTTCGATCTCATTTACCCCCTCCTTGCACGTTGACCCTCTTGCTTCTATTATGATCGATTTCTTTGCCCTTGCTCTGATTGGAGCAGGCGTATACCTTGCTATGATCTATAGAATCGAAAAAACGGGGTTCGAAGCACCACTGCTGGCGACTTTTGGTCTTTCAATTCTGATACAGTACATCATACCAAATGGTTTGACCATTTTCGGAACTAGATTGATCCCGCAACTACAGCCAAGCGGGAGTATAAGCTCCATAGTGCAAAACCAAAACTACTCGCAGACATCACTTCACTTCGGCGGCCTTATTTTTGCCGAGCCGCAACTGATTGCCTTTTTGCTCGCGATTGTTGCTATACCTCTGGTTCATCTTTTCCTCTCGCGCACTTACACCGGCAAGTCGATTAGAGCAACCGCACAAGATTGGCAGGCTGCAGAATTTTCAGGAATTGACGTGCGTAAGACAAGGCTGCTTTCATTTGTCCTGGGATCCGCACTAGCGGGACTCGCGGGCGGGATTTACGCTTTCACAACACCTGTCTCTCCAACTGATGGCAACACTACACTGCTTTCGATAATACTTGCAGTAATAATACTTGGAGGAGTCGGGAACATACTTGGAACCTTGCTGGGAGGGCTCGTAGTTGGGTTGATAATAAGCGTGGGAAATTTTGTAGCTCTCGAGGTTCTTTCAAAGCTGCAGTTCCCCAGTGACTTCGGCTCGTTGATCGCGTTCATAGCATTCTTAATCGTGTTGATGGTTAGACCCACTGGACTGTTTGGCGTAAGCCTGAGGAAGTAGCTGTCAAATGAGCAATGGTTCTGCTACCGCAAAATCTCTGCTGCGACAGCTCGGTATATTCAAGAGGGGTCGGACATTGTCGCCGGTCGTCGTCCTTGTCGGGCTTGTTGCTGCCGGGATTTATCCGCTTACGATAGCGGGACCGCAGTATGTCCTAAGCACCTACTCAGTGTATTTCATGTGGATCGCCCTAGCTGTCAGCTGGAACATGGTTGGAGGCTACGCCGGATTACTGAATCTCGGGCTCGTCGCGTTTTTTGGGCTCGGTGCAATCATTGCTGGGCTTGCGATGGCCGCTGGGATTCAGGTTGTTCCTGCAATGATAATCGCCGGTGTTGCTGGAATCCTCTTCAGCCTCACTCTTATCCCCACATTTCGACTTCGAAGTGACTATTTCGCGATAGCCACTCTCGTCGTTCCTGTGATAATAAAGCCACTAGTCGAATACTTCTCGAATCGAGAAAGCCTGAACGTCCCTCTTAATCTGATCATGTCAGCAGGTGATTTCTATTATCTAGGCCTCGCGATGGCCGGCCTTTCTATCTTCGGTGTTCTACTCGTGATGCGGTCTAGAGTTGGAATTGCACTTCGAGCCACTGGAGACGACGAGACTGCCTCGGCGAGCCTTGGAGTGAATGTACTCTTTTACAAAACTATTGCACTGATGATAAGCGGATTTATTGCGGCAATAGCCGGTGCTTTCTACCTTCAGCTTGTGGGGAGCATTAGCACCACCGTTTTCAGTGATCTGAGCTTCTCACTGTTCCCTATTTTCATGGTGATCATAGGTGGAATAGGTACCTTCGAAGGCCCCATTCTTGGCGCGCTGATCTTCAGCCTGATCGAGTATTACTCACCAGTAATTTTTGCAAATAGCAATGCTGACGAACTTGCGTTCTCGGTAGTCATAATCATAGTAGCTGTTCTCTTGCCAAAGGGCATCGTATCAACGGTCACTCGCCTGTATCGTAGGCGTTCCCCTGGCCAAAGCATATCACATTGACCTTGCCATTTGCCGAAAGTAGTAAATAATGGTCGTCTGAGGGCACTCGAATAATATGAGGAAAATCACGATCCAAGATAGACGTTCCGTTTCGACTGTTGCTGCAGCTGTTGTCATCATAATCATATTGGTTATAGTCGCTATAGCTGGCGTGTTCCTTATCCCTTCTCTCACCAAGAGCACGAGTACTCCTACAAGCACGACTTCTAGTCAGACTATTTCTCCTAGCCTAACTACAAGCTCGTCGATACCCACTTCAACCAGCACAACTTCCACTACAACAACGTCACAGTCTAGTCCCTCAACTATTACTGTTACGTTTGGGGCAACACTTTCAATGACAGGCAACTTGCAAGCATTTGGTCAGGAGCAGAACTGGACGTTCAATTATGCTATAAATTATGTCAACAGTCTTGGCGGAATTCCGCTTGCTAATGGTTCACATGCGATGATCAAACTGGTGGTGCTCGACGATCAGTCAAATCCCAGCATTGGAGTTACTAATCTGAATGAACTGGTCTCCACTTATCATGCATCCATAATCCTTGGAGAGCTTGGTGGAGTTCAGGACAGTGTGGCTCAATCTTTTGCAACAAAGACTCAGATTCCATACGTCGGGCCCGTGTACATTTCAACCTACAAGACTTGCACCACCAACTGTAACAGCTCGTGGATATTCTCACCCTTTGAAAATGAGACAAACGAAGCTCACGTATTCTTGAACTGGTTCCATTCCGTTGATCCTTCCACTTCTTCGAACAACGTCACGATCGCTTTCTTCGGGGAGGGCGACCCAGCCGCACAGTACAACAACCAGGCTGGAGAAGCCTATGCCAGACAGCTTGGATACACTGTATGTACTTGCTCGGACACCACTTTCACTCCTGGAAGTCAGACAGAAATGGACACATTCATCCAAGCCGCCAAAGCCGCTAACGCCCAGGCAGTGTACGGATTGCCGCTTCCACCAGATGCAGTTCTAATGTTCCAGGCAGCTCAGCAGTACAACTACACGCCAAAGGCCTGGCTACTCACCAGAGGCACAGCGGTTGCTCCATTTGCTGTCCAGGCAATTGGTGGCCTCGGAAATGTATCGGCCGGAGCAATGTCTGCCTTCCCATGGAATCCTCTTGTACCATACGTTGGAAACATTCTTGGGCATAACGTGAGTAACTCGCAAATAGTGAGCGCATATGAGCAGGCAAACGGACACCCGCCAACATTAGAGGGCGTCTATTATACCCAAGTGCTGCTGGCTGCGGACGCTATTGAACAGGCAGGAAGTCTCAACAACGTTGCAATACGCAATGCTCTAAGGTCCAATACGTATCAGACGCCTATGGGACCAATGAGCTTCACTCTAGGAGGACAGTGGGTGCAATCACAACAGTACATCCTACTCATGCAGTGGCAGAACTTGGTAGTTAGCGGACACACGGTGCAGGCCCTGCAAATACTGGAGCCGATCAACGTGGCCACAACAAACTACATAATCTATCCATTCACTTTCGAAAATGCAGATAACACGATCACTCAAAACACTTCGCCGTGGCCTCCAGCCAACGTGAGTACCAGCACATAGAAACACCAGCACATAGAAACAGTTGCGCCATTTTTTTGGCGCAATCATCCTGTTTTCTTAGAGCATTGCTGCCTTTTTGTGATAATCGGTGACCTGCTGATAGGCGTCGCCAATTCTGTACAAAACATCTTCGCGCCACTGGGATGCAACAATCTGCAATCCTGTCGGCATTCCCTCTACGAAACCGTTTGGCACGGATAGAGCTGGCAGTCCCAAGAAATTGAACGGGTACGTGTTCGAAGCAAGGACCTGGATTGCCGGATATTCCTTGTTTTGGATTGTGTATGTCAACTGCTCAAGATGCGGCGCGATGGTCGGGGTCGTGGGCAGCAAGAGAGCATCAACATCCTGAAGTGCCTTTGCAACTTCATCTATGATGGCAGTCCTTATTCGCTTTGCCTTGAGATACTGGGTTGCCAGAATGCCGTGGCCAAGCTCCACATACGACCGTAGCTCGCTTCCGTACAGTTCTGGGGAATCGCGCAACCATTGCTCGTGATAGGCCGATGTCTCGGGAAGGGCGATAGCGAATAGCAATGGAGTTATTTCTTCCATACGAGGGACTTTCACTTTGCTGATTGTGGCGCCCAGAGATGCAATCTTGTCAACACTCTCTTGGAACAGTTCAGTGACGTCTTTGTCCGTTTCGTGAATCAGATTGGAGACTGTCCCTATTTTCAGACCCTTGAGATCGGGATGATCAAGGAAAGAAAACTTTTGCAGCAGAGGCGTATTTGTTGTTGTGGGATCGCGAGGGTCTTCGCCTGCTATTATTCGAATCAATAGTTCTGCGTCCCTCACAGATCTAGAGATCACTCCGAGATGATCCAAAGACCAGCTCGCACTCAGCGTACCGGCTCTACTCAGGCGCCCGAAAGTGGGCTTTATGCCTGTCAGGCCGCAAAAACTTGCTGGAATCCTCACGGATCCTCCAGTATCCGTGCCGGTCGCTGCTACAGCCTCTCCGGCCGCAACCGCTGCCGCGGAACCACCGCTCGATCCGCCTGGGATCCTCGTCAGATTCCATGGATTGTAGGTTCTTCCGTAATGAGGATTGTTGGTTGTTATGCTGAAGGCTGCCATCTCGTCCAGGTTTGTCTTGCCAAGCATTATTCCTCCTTCACTTCGAAGCTTGGATATCGCGGAGGCATCCTCTTTGGGGTGAGAATCCTCCAACAGCCTTGAGCCTCCAGTACAAGGCATGCCAGCGACGTAGGTATTGTCCTTCACAGCGATTGGTATGCCGCAAATCAATCCTCCCTTTCCATTTTTCAAGGCAATGTCGGCCTCGTCTGCCTCCTTTCGGAGCTTTTCTTCAGGCTCGATGTAGAGATACGCGTGAACCTTGACTTCCCTCTTTTGGATGTTCTCAAGAATTCTGTCCAGAAGATCGTGAGGCGAGAAAGCACCATCTGAGAACAGCTTCTGAATTTCGGTTATTGGCTGTGTTGCGAGTTCTGTCTTTGTTGTCAATTGGAGCTACCAGACACTTGTATGAAGAATGGTTCGATTTCTGGTCTGACTTTCACCTTGCTTTCGTTCAGTCGTTGGTTGATGGAATCCATGAGCAGTCGAAATTTCGTGAATACCTCTTCTTCTATTTCGACGTTTTCCGATTGCTTTACCATTTTCTTCAGAAGGGAAGGCTCCATTCGGATCGTCAATGCTTCAAAGGAGCTTGCTTATGTCAGTTCCGTTTGCAACATCAATCACATCGCGCGGGCTTTTGAGAAAACTCGTCTCCGAGGTCGATATACTATAGAATCTATATCGACTTCAAATCAATCAGATTTCCGTCGAAGTGAATTTTAGGGTTCGATACCAGGCAGTCTATGTGGAGATCTGACTTGTTCTTTCCACCAAATGTGTGGTTGTCTCCCAGGCCTATGTGGACGGAGCCCAGTGCTTTCTTGTCGTCGAACTCGCCTTTGATTTGCGTCCTCAGGTGGTTTGTACCGAATCCCAGTTCGCAGAGCACTCTTGCATAGGCGTCATGCTGCGAGAGTAGCTTTTCAAGTTCCAAAGCTGTTTTATCGCCTTCGATCCTAACCAACCTTCCGCTCTCGAAGTGAAGGTCCACTGGAGCATCGACTTTCCCGATTCCAACAATCGTCGCGTCGACTCGCAATGTGCCGTTTGATCCGGTCTCAAATGGAGGTATCGCGGCTTCTGCATAATCTGGAATCGCACCCCAACTCCCGGGCTCTGAAAGAATACTTGAAAGCCTGAGAGATTTTCTACCCGCAAGCTTGACCCTCAGTTCAGAGTCGCCTCCTGACACAATCACGATTTCGGAGGTCTTCTCAAGCATGTCCCCTAGCCTGTTGGTTCGATTTCTGATTTCCTGCAGCTCGGGTGTGCTTGGGGTAGTATTGATTTCTTGGGTGAGAAAGAGAACTCTTGCCCCTTTTTTCACGGCGGCAACCCTTGCGTCGGCGTGACCCCAAAGCAAGGTACGACGTTCGTCAACGCAAAGCAGTGTAATGTCATTCTCAAGCATCTTTGCCGCGAGGTGGCCGGGAGGCTCTCGCGTAACGCCACCGAAAATCTCTTCGTAGGTCATGATGCCACCGAGTCCAAGCGATGTCTGCTTCAACTCCTGAAGCCGAGAACTGGATCGAGGATCGGCGGCGATGAGAATTCTTTCACCTCTCTTCAGTCCTGCACAGGTTCGTAGAATAGTTTCTGCGAGAGTGCGGGGGCTTGGAGGGTCACTTTCCATGGAAGATGAATAAAGATGATGCCCATTAAGTCTCTCGCTTGCTGATAGATGCGCGCAATTGATCTTCTGGAAGGAGGTGCTTTGCTCAAAGAAACCCATTCGGTATTTTCCTTCAAGTAGATACCTTGGGGTCTGGTTTGTCTTTCGCATTTACTCCTCCAACCATTTACTTTTAAAACTAAGCAAACTCTGAAGCAAATGGCGCGCGCATTCTTGCGGAATCACATGAGTGAAAGAAGTGTAGGTGGCGTATAGCCGCGGTCGCCTAGCCTGGTAGGGCGACGGCTTGCTATCTCGAGAGAACGTTCCTCTCGTTTGTGGCGAAGAGCCGTTTCGGTTTACACCGATCGTGAGTTCAAATCTCACCCGCGGCGCTCCACTTTCCCTCCCGGATAAGCAAAATCCGAGCCTTTCAGGCGCAAAGGAGTTGCGTTTGAACTGCTCCGAAATTGCGCCTCGGATTTGATCCGGGCGGACGTTTGAACTAACGATTTTGCCTTAAATTCTACACAAGAGCAAAATCGTGGTGCAAAGGGGTGGCAAAGAGATCCTACTTTCGGACAAGGAAAATAATTTTAGACATCCTGTCCGACGGTCAACCGCATACCGCCCGCGACTTTTTGCGCCTTCTTGGCACCGTCGGCTCCGCGTACCAGGGACTGCATAGAACCTGGAGGGCTGGACTTTTACTGAGAACCGTTGAGCCTATCCGCGAGAGCGAGCGCATCCCGCGCGGACCGCTGGGATCGAGCGCCCACGTCCGTCTCTACCACCACTATCTACTGCCGCCCAAAAATTATGCCGGAGGCTCGGTGTTTGTCAACGGCGTTGAGTATGTTGCATTTTCAGATTCACGATTGGACAGCAGGGGAATTTGCAACGGCAAAGATCCAGAGAAGTTGAGCAAAGCCGAACGGATTAGACAGTTCCTATCTGGACACAATTACAGAGCTTGGTTCTCAAGGGAATTGATGGATGAGATCAACTCGCATCCAAAAGAGGGCGAAGAAAAGTTGCTCATCGTCGACATCATGAGCACTCTGCGCAGAGAACAGAGAAAGGGCAAGTGCTACATCCGGGGTTATGGAAGCGACGACGGAGCAAAGCCGTTCCGGCGTGGATTTTGCATCGCTTGGTTCGATGACAACGTTCCTCACGACATGGCGCTTGAGAGGGCGATTCAATTGACCACTGAAGCACTCACTCGGGAGGGGGAGAAGGTGCCCCTGATGCAGCGGATCCAGCGCATTTCAGACATGGTCAAGGAATCACGCGTGCTTGGCGAGCTCGTGTCAGTTCGACTCATAAAGAAGGAGCTCAGGTGCACCGACGACGAACTTGACACCAGCATTACCCGTGCGATGCAGATACACAAATTCATAAAGGAAGTCAGGATATCAAACCAGCGATTCCTGCACCACGCGGAATTCGAGAAACCTGTTCTTGATGAAATAGTGCAAGCAAAACGCCACTACATCTCGATGAGACAGGGATACTACCACAGGGTGGGACACAACTGGGAGTCGGTCGTTGATTGGTTCATCACCAGATTCACACCGGCTGCAAAATTCCGAACGCAAAAGCATAGAACCGGTGCTGATTCAGCAATGGATGAGAGAAGGATAACGGTTCATCTGCTTAAACCGGTCGGAAAGCGGCGATATGCGGCCGAGCTGGATCGCGTATGGAACGTTGACACGGGTCCGTATAGCGCGTCCATCACGTACATACTGGAGGCGAAGTGGGGGCTAGTCCACAAGGAAACGCTTGACGATATCATAGATGTTCTGAGATGGTCCGGCGACTATGGGTACGATACGGCAGGGGGCGAAAGGCAGGTGCGACAGGGAATCGTCGTGATGCTCGCTGCACCGAACTTCAACCCCGCTGAGATGGTCACCCTGAGAGATGGCGAGAAACTTACCTTGCAAGAATACGCAGGAAGAATGAACATAAAGTTGGTGCGCGCGTCCCACATGAACGAACAGCTTCGCCAGCACGGGGTGGACAAGAGCGTGACCGTGCAACAGATCTGCAGAGCATGCAGAAACGAAAGAGAGGTGAGACAACTACTGGATCAGGTGTGGGCACATCCTGAACAAGCAAAGGAGCTGATCTCGGAGACGAGGAAGAGAGACGCCGACATTTACGCGGCTGAAGCAGAATTGGAAAAGGAAACATTGGACGACGGAGTATCGGAAGTGAAGGAAGTCCAGTCTCCGCCGATTCCTACTTCTCCTGCTGCAAGCCCAGCCGCAGGCTTGCCAAATCTCTTCTGATTACCTTTTCGTGTAGCGCGAGCAACCCCTGCGCTACCGAGTCAACATTGTTCTGCACCAAACCTCTCTCCTTCAGCTCACGCAAGATCTTTGCTGGTTCTCCAGTAAGGTTGATGTTGATTCTTTCTGTAGCCTCTTGTTTGTGTTCCGTCGGTATTGGCTCTGATCTGTTCATGAACGGTTTTGGGTGCGATGGATTTAAGAAAACAAACTCTTGCTGATCAACTCAGTTGGAATACGACATGCCTTGACATTTCATAGTTTGTCGTATCTTGCAGATCCTCCAAGATGATATTGAGAGTCGGAGTTTCTGAGGATCAGTTTCCGAATGGGTTCGAAAAGTAGATCCCAAGCGCGGAATGCGGATGGAAACCACCACCGCTGCAGATTTTCATTTGGGTCTATGACATTTATCTAAATGTCCTAAACATGATACTATCCACAGGAGAAGCGTGAGCCAAGATTTTACTTGGTTCCTACGAGACCATCGAAAATATTGCAAAAAGTACCAAGAGTGAATTAGGCTCCAGGTTGGAGAAAAGAGTGCCTAAGAGATATGCGAAATATTTCATTGAGCTGGATGATTTTCGATTCTCAATTTGGAAAACCTCTCGGCGTACTCGTCTACGAAGTAAAGATAACATCCTTCATGTCTCGTGACAACAGCACTCTGTAGGTGTGCTTAGCCAGTTTGAGAGAGTTATCTTTCAATCTTTTGATCACATTGTCTGCGGAGTTCACGGACTGCGCTTTCCAAGTCTGATTGCGAAATCAAATGCTGAGAATGACCTACTGATTCAATCATATGAGCGATAGGATATTATACAGCGAGCGCGTTGCCCACTATTGATCATGCAGAGATCGGCCAAGTCACTGTGCAGAGGGTGTGGGCACAGCGGATGTGGCGTGGTCGTACAACTATCGGAGAATGGAAATGTCAAGTCGATAGTGGGTGACCCGTCTCACCCGGTGAGCCATGGATACATTTGCGTGAAATCGCTTGCGTCTATCGATATTCACAATCATCCAGATAGATTGAGGTACCCGCTGAAAAAAGAAGATGGCAAGTGGCGCCGAATAAGTTGGGATGAGGCGCTCGATATGATTGCTTCGAAGTTCAAACAGATTGTAAATGAATCGGGCCCCGAAGCCGTCGGGTTCATTCGTGGCACGGGAAGACACTACATTCATTTCTTCGAAAGATTCTGCAATGTGTTCGGCTCTCCTAACAGAGTCAACAATAATCACATGTGTTACATGCCCAGAGTCGCCCTGAGCAAAATATTCGGCTTTCCCAGAGTGCCAGTGGTTGATTATTTTTCCAATCCGGCCTGCATAATGTTGTGGGGAGCCAACCCAGTAGTCTCGAATCCCGATGAATACGTCGGCATAAATTTACAAAAATTATTGAATTCTAAGGCCGCCAGATTCATAGTCATAGACCCGCGTCAGACAAGGCTATCGGATAGAGCCGACATTAGGCTCAGACCGCGGCCGGGGTCCGACTATCTCGTGGCACTTTCGATGCTTAATGTCATCATCTCTGAAGGCCTTTACGACAGAGACTTCGTTGAAAACTACTGCACAAATTTCGAGGCCCTTGCAGATTTTGTTAAGGCGTTTTCACCAGAAATGACGCAGCAGAAGACGTGGGTGAAGGCATCTGATCTAAGAGATGCCGCAAGACTGTATGCTAGAACGAAACCTGCGGCTATTCATTGGGGTGTTGCAATCGAGCAGAGCATGAATTGCACGGGATCCGATTCAGCTCTGATGTATCTTGTTGCACTCACCGGCAATCTAGACGTGCAGGGTGGGAATGTGTTTTTCGATCCTCCTCGAATTGTGACTCAAAATGAGTTCATCATGAAGGAGATGTTGTCTCCTGAAATCGCAAAAAAGAGAATCGGAGGCGAGGACTTCAAGCTACTTTCAATGATCGGAAGGATAACTCCGTATTTCATGTGGAACTCTATCTTGAATGCTGATCCGTACAAAATACGAGCAGTCTTGTGCGCCGGAAGTAACCCTCTTGTAGTGAGAGAAGAAACCAAGCTAGTCAGGAGAGCTCTGGGAAGCCTTGAATTCTTTGTTGTGATCGATCTTTTCATGACCCCGACGGCTGAGCTTGCGGACATCGTCTTGCCATCTGCCACATGGCTTGAATGCAATTGCATTGGAGACTATTGGAAAGAACACGGCTTTGTCTTCCCACAAGTGAAAGTCGTCGAGCCTCCGGGGGAAGCCTGGTCCGACATGAAAATATTCAATGAATTGGCAAAGCGCTTGGGCTTGGGAAAATATTTCTGGAATGATGTTGAAGAATCACTAGATTATATTCTCGCGCCGTCTGGTATGAAGTGGGAAGACTTTGTAAGATCTGGCCAGCTTAGAGGCCCAGTGAGATATCAAAAATACAAGACTGATGGCTTCAAGACAAGGTACGGCAAATTCGATTTTTGGCCAGAGACATTTCGAAACTGGGGCCTTGGACCTTTGCCCGAGTATCAAGAGAATGCGGAGACTCCCTTTAGCAAACCAGAAATGGCAAAAGACTACCCTCTGATTCTCATAACTGGTGTGCGCACGATGGAATACTTCAATTCAGAATTCAGAAACCTTTCGAGAGCCAGGAGTTTGCATCCATATCCTTTAGCCGAAATACATCCGTTGACTGCGAAAGGGCTGGGAATCGAAGATGGCGATTGGATAGCGATAAGCACGCCCAGGGCTTCTATTAAGCAAGTGGCGAGATTAACAAATCGTATCGATCCAAGAGTTGTAAGCATCGAACAAGGCTGGTGGTACCCCGAACTCGAAGGGCTCGGATGGGACCTTTCAAGTGCAAATGCTCTGACATCGTGCCAACCATCGGATATCGGACGATTGATCGGTTCCACTAATTTGAAAGGACTGTTGTGCAAAGTCGAGAAGACGGACCCACTAATTCTCCAGCGTGAAAGTGGAACTACAAAAAGAAGGAATTATTGATTTACGCATAATTATGTTGTCAATCGCATGCGTGGCTCTGAGCATGTAACCAGATAACATAATTTTGCGTTCATCAATAAGTCCGAATTACAGATCGCACACCGAAACCTCAGGTTGATAGTGCGGCTCTCGACTTCTTGAATGAGGCAATAGAAGATCGAACAAATCGCATGTGATTGCTCCAAAACGAAATTGACCGATAAGGCTTAGATATCACACTGATTTGCCTCCGTTAGTGAATGAATCTTTGGCAGACACCATCAAAATTCTAGGCTTTGCAGGCAGCCTTCGAAAAGCTTCGTTCAATAAAATGCTGTTGAATCACGCGTTCAAACTTTTGCCGCAGGGCTGCGTGATGGAGATTTTTGACTTGGAAGGAATACCTATCTTCAATCAGGATTTTGAGAACACACCACCTCCGACTGTGATCAAATTCAAGGAGAGAATCAGGGCAAATGATGCGCTTCTAATAGCAACACCAGAATATAACTACTCCATTCCTGGGATACTAAAGAACGCAATTGACTGGGCTTCTCGGCCGCCTTCGGATAATGTCTTCAACGGAAAACCGGTCGCGCTGATGAGCGCTTCTAATGGAATGCTAGGTGGCGCTCGAGCGCAATATCACTTGCGACAATCTTTTGTTACTTTGAATATGTTTCCGGTCAACAAACCAGAAGTAATTGTTAGTTTTGCCAAAGACAAATTTGACAGGGATGGACGGTTAGCGGATGATGCTTCATCCAAATTCATGAGTGAACTACTTGCGAACCTTGTCAGTTTAAGCCGAAAGTTGAGAGGATGAATTTTCAGCAATAGCGCCGTCGGAACAACTATGGTCTATCAAGTTTCAAATTGTATAGTCGTTACGAGCGAAGATTATATCATCTTCAGATGATAAGCATGAAAGACAGCAATTGTTCAATAGAGGACATTTGACACGTGAAGTAAAGATTCCTTGATCTTCTGAGATGGCTCGCTTGCCAATTTGGTTAGGAGCTGGTTGCGAAAGCGTGAAAGATCTCTGTTCATCGATATATTGAATGCAGCACCTAATATGTCAAGATCTCGAAAAGACACCACTCTCACTCTCTCATCAGTCAAGAGGCTCCGTCTCAACACGTCGTATGTGAAACCGTCCGGCTTGAGAATGGATCCAGTGAGTATCACGTCAAACTTTGAATCGTCTTGCGCGCTTAAACTCCCAAGCGTTATCAGAGACAATCGCTCAAGGTCTGTGGCTGTACGAATGAGAATCTGTCGAGCGAAATGATCACCGGATTTCGCCGCACTTACAACAACCTGGGAGAGTTTTGCTATCTCCATCATTTGCAACGACTTCTGGTATGCCAAAGCATGAAGCTGATCGTAGGTCTTTACATTTAGATAGGATGCTGTGCGCTTTGCAAGATTGCTCATATTTTTTGGGTCATCGAATGCCTGTGAAAGTGACTTGAGTGCTTCAAGTCCAATTGAATAGGCTGAGCCAGATGGATCTATCATGTATCCCCATCCGCCAGATTTCGACACCTGGCCCAAACTGTTCTTGCCAAAAACACCAGACCCTCCGAAACCTGTACTAACCACTATTCCGGGTTTGTCGTTTGTCGCCGAGATGAAGGCTGCAACGTATCTGTCGATGAATACTGTTCCAAACACCCCGAGTTTTGCGAAAGCCTTTGACATCATCCGCATGTCTGCAGGGGTATGAACGCTTGACATGCAGATTGCAACAGTGCTGATCTGACCTGTGCCAATGCCGGCAGCAATGAGCGATCCTCTAAGACCTTCTGCAATAATGCTCGCTGCACCATGGGCGCCGCAAATGTGAAAATTTGAAGGAACGAAGCTATGCTCTGCCACGGTTGCCCCATTCATACATTCGTAGATTCTGCAAACTGTTCCCTCTGCGGAACTATCTAGTACTACTACGTACTTTTCCCCATCAGTACGAGCAGGAGTGGGAATTGATGTTTGTTCTGAAGCAGGTTGAACATGATTTGGCGATTCTCGATCTGCAAGAATTCCTAGCTGCCGAACATTTAGCCTATTGCGAACTGCAAACTCGGCAATCTCCAGCCTACGTCTTGCATCTCTAATCCTAAGGAGCACGCGAGTGTGATGCTCAGTCAATTCTTGCAACAGCTGCGAAGCCATATTTCTCTCAGTCTCAATTCTTAACTCATCTCTGATCTTCAGCATCGCGATATGGTTAGAGACATACTGCTTGCTCTTCCCAATTGCATTGCCTATTTGTTCATAGGTCATGCCGTACTGTTCATTAAGCAAACGGAACGTAGAGGCTTTTTCGTAGTCAGTGAGATCTTCACGTTGAACATTCTCGACTATGCTGTACTCTATCATCTTCTCGTCTGATCCCTCCAAGATTATGCAACTTGCACTCTTCACGCCCAGCTTCTTGATCGCTGCGAATCTCCTATGTCCAGAAACAAGCTCGAATGGTTTCTTCACTTTTCCGTTTGCCATTCTTCTTACAAAAAGCGGAACCAGCAGTCCCTGATTTCTTATGCTCTCTGCGAGATCGCGTATGCCATCGATGCCTAGCCTATTCTTGAATTTTCCTTGATCTATCTTATCAACTTCAATTTCTTCTAGGCGTAGCCGTTTGTGAGGCATACTCAAACGTAACATGAATCATTGGACATCAATTTGAATGTATTCCCGGGAATACTAAGCTATGGTAGTTTCTGAAGAAAAAGGTGACCTCGCAGCACATGGAGTGCAAAATAATTCGAGTTCGGAGAAAGGCTTATCTTTCATTTCAAAATCTCGGCTCGCGAACTGTAGTGCAAGACATTATCCAACACAACAGCGATATTCTTGTGATAGGCGGCGGAGCTTCTGGATCGGTAGCTGCGATTCGGGCAAGAGATTTTGGAGTTGATGTTCTTCTGGTCGACAAGTCTGTTTTCGGGGTAAGTGGTTGCGCCGCCCTTGCTTCGGGGGACATCAGATTGTATTTTCCTGGTGATGACATGGAGGTTCATTATCGAGGGCGGGAAGATCTTGCAAATTATAAGATCGCCATAAGACAACTCAAGGATTCGTACGAAGTCTTCAAGCACCTCATAGAATGGGGCGTTCCATTCGTAACCGAGAATGGCGAGTTCTGGCGACACGAATCTCAAGGAGGAGGCTTTGATGTCGCATTGCAGGGTGGTGGACCCAAGATGATGAGGGCGATAAGACGCGAGGCGCTCAAAAGAGGTGTGAAGGTCGTCAACAGGGTAATGATTAATGACATTCTTACCTCTGCCGAAGGTCATCCCAAGTCTGCTGTAGGGGCAATAGGCTTTGAAGTTCGTACCGGCGCGTTGCACTTATTTCACTCAAAGGCGGTGATTGTCTGCGCCGGTGGCCACAGCATACCTTACCAGTCGATGGGAGCACCGTTTAGTGGCATGCCAATTGATTTGTCTGGCGATGGAATTGCAGCAGAGATTCGCGCTGGAGCCGTCATGGGAGACATGAGTATTGGAGCGAAGCAGTCACAACCACTGGAATTTCTGTGCGCTCCAGGAATTGAGCATCTTTCCGCGCAGGGAGCTAGATGGGTGAACGGCCTTGGAGAGAATTTCCTAGAGAAATATGCAGACACGGAACGCGACCTTACTCGGCGCCAAGTTCAGAATGCTGCCATGGAGATAGAAGTGCGCGAGGGGCGCGGCCCGATTTATCTAGACTGTAGACATTTCAGACCGGATCAAATTAGATTTTTGTGGGACGTGATACCAATAATCATGAGCAATTTTGAGCGAGCTGGATATGACATTTCGAAGGATCTTGTTCCATACGTCCAGTCTATTGCAACCACTCAGGGGAAGAATACCCCTGCAGGTGCCGCGATTGATGAGGAATGCCGCACCTCGATCCCTGGTCTCTATGCAGCAGGAGCAAGTAGCGATTGTGTTCGCGTGAAACCGCACATAGCATTGGGGGAATGCCTCACAACTGGTTGGTGGGCTGGTGAACATGCGGCGAAATTTGCTTTGGTTACAAGTAGAGGCGAATTAGACGAAAAACAGATAGATGCATGCAGTCAGCGAATCATGGTTCCATTGCATGTCCAGAACGGAGTGCAGTTTAATCAAATTCACAAGCGATTCGAAGATATTGTGCAAGGAATTGGAGCCATACTTGCAGAAAACAAGATTGAGAACGCTCTAAAGTCGCTCGCTGACTTGTGGCGAGAGTCAGAGCAACTGAGCGCAAAGGACCCTCATTATCTGGCAAAAATATTGAGCTTGAAAAACGCAATCTTCGTCGAGACATTCGTTTTGAAATTCCTACAGCATCGAAAGGAAAGTCGTTTGTCAGTTCTAAACGAGGATTACCCAGAAGTGGACAACATCAACTGGCTGAACTGGTCAAAAGGGGTCCTGAAGGAAGACGGATCATTCGAAATTTGGGATGAAGAGATTCCTGTAGAAGTCCGCAGGCCAGACAAGGAACCCAAAATTGCTAAGAGACTACATCCGATGTTCAAGGTGTTGGCAAAACATGGAATTTGTGGCAATTCGTCCTAAGGTGGAAATCACTCTAGAGGCATGCGTAGGTTGTGGAGCTTGTGACGAAGCATGCCCGACAGACGTGATCAGGCTAGACGATAGAAAGATGCCTCATGTAGTTTATCCTGAAGATTGCCAAGGATGCTTCCTTTGTGAGTTTGCTTGTCCAACGGACGCAATCAGGGTCTACACTTCGAAACTACTCAGATCACAGGACGGGTACCGTTCAAGTTTCCTTCTGCACAATCAAGAATTGAGCGCAGTCGCCGACAAAATGTTTGGACCCAGTTCAGCTGCAAAGAGTAAGGGCGAAGAATGAAAGCGTGTAGGAGTTTTGGAGTCTTTCATTTAAGACAGTACTAGGCGAAGTTCATTGATCAAAGAAGCTTTCCTGCCAGAGTGTTGAGACTTCCTTCAAGCATATAGTTTACAACAAATTCCCTTCTACCTTGGAAACAGAACAACAATAGACCTTAGACATAATGGCAGCACACTACGATTTCCGCATTTTAGGTCAGGAATTGAGAATCCGTTCCGCAAGAAGCTATTCGATTTAGCTCTAAATTCACGTCGTGATTACGAACTTTATCGAAATCCCTAATTCATGCCTATAGTCTAATGATGCATTCATATTCCGCAAGGAAAAGGCCAATGAATTATACGAAGACTCTGAATGTTATGCTTCGAAGAATGCGACCTAAAACAGTATTTTTTGGAGTACGAATATTATTAATCCCTAACTTATTAGGGATGTGCGCAAATTAGTTGGAACAATTTGCCGCAGTATCTTTTAAGGCAAATGTAATTTTAGTCGTTTGGCAAGCTCGCTCTCTTTTCCAGCAATTATTTCGCAGGCTGGTAAACAAGAGTAGACTGGGAGGGTTTTGGCAAGCTCGCGACACAACATTTTAATAAGAATGTCAAGAGCGGCATCGTTGTTCCAATGAAAAGGAAATTTTTGGCCATCGTGATCATCGTAGTTGTCGTTGCCGCTGCAGCTGGTCTGGGGGTCTACGAACTTGCAATTCTTCCTCGGAGTCAAACATTTCTGGTTAATTACAGCGTTAGCTTCATCATGCTTCCGCGCTTTGCTCCTCTTTTTGTAGCCCAAGACAAAGGCTATTTTTCTCAACAAGGCTTGAACGTCAAGATACTTCCGGCGTCAGGTCAACCTGGCGCACTACAGGATCTCGTAAGCGGCACTTTTACAGTCACCTACTGCGATGCTTTTTCGGCTGCCGTCGCAATAGCGAAAGGTGCGCAGATAAAATATGTCACGACAATCTATTCTAGCACTCCAATGGTGGCTTTCGCCAAGCCTTCAATCAAGACAACGAAACAACTGGAGGGAACAACGTGGGCTCAATCTGGGCCGGGAGATCTGAATTACGTCCTATTGCCATTATTTGCGCAAAACGCGGGTTTCAACTACTCAAGCCTCAAAATCCAGACTGTTTCACCGAACCTTAGAATATCGCTCTTCCTAGCTGGCAAGGTTAATGCCACCTCTTCATTTTCATTCTCCATTCCACAGGTTAAAGCTGCAATGCCAAATGCCACGATATTCAATTGGGCTGATTATGGAATCCAGGATCAAGAAGGACTTTGTGTATCAAACAGCCTGATTGCTCAGCATCCAAATGTTGTGAAAGGTATTGTTGAAGCGACTATCAAAGGATTCTATTACACCCTGGCAAATCCCGACAGCGCTGCTAGTATCTACCTGAAGTACAATCCATCCCAAAATATGACTCAGGCGCTTGGGGAGATAGGTGTTCTTCAGCAACTTGACAACACTTCTGCGTTTAGAACAAATGGCATTGGCTGGACAAACACTACACAGATGAACATCGCCTTGAATGAAGCCAATCAGTACGGAGGGTACAACACAACCTTGACTGCTAGTCAGCTATATGATACGTCATTCTTCCCTGGTAAGCTTGGAAATCTTGTTATTGGGAACACGACTTCCTAGAATTCATTCTCGCACTGAATAAGCAGTGTGTTGTTTTGAACAAATGGCTCTCTAACAACTACCTTGCAGTAATCTCCATTCTGCTTGTCTTCGTGGTTTGGCAGGCAATTTTCAATGCCCTTTCAATACCAGCAATAGTTCTTCCGAGCCCTTCTAGCGTTATCTTAGTAATTATTCACAAGGCATCCCTCCTTCTGAACTACACTCTCATAACCGCGTATGAAACCATAGTTGGTTTCGTGCTCGGTTCGATAATCGCGGTTGCAATTGCTATGATACTTTCGCTTTCGGCAAAGGCGTCGAGCGCTCTATTCCCAATCATCCTCTTCTTTCAATCCGTACCTAAAATCGCGATAGCTCCGCTCCTGATAATCTGGTTAGGGTTCGGAATTATGCCCAAAGTTGCGATTGCTATTCTTGTTTCATTCTTCCCAGTTGTAGTAAATATGGTAGCCGGACTCAACGATATTCCTCCCGAAATTCTCATTCTTGCTAGAAGTTTTTCTTCTAGAAAACTTGATACCTTGCTCAGAGTTCGCTTCCCGAGCTCCATGCCGTATCTTTTTGCAGGCCTCAAAGTTGCAGTAACCCTAGCTGTTATTGGGGCGATAGTGGGTGAATTTGCTGCATCGACAGGCGGCTTAGGCTACCTTATTCTTGTTTCTTCTCAAGAGCTTGATCCAGCTCTCGGGTTTGCTTCGCTTGTAGTTCTTACCATTTTCGCCATAGTTCTTTATGGTGCAGTCGGGCTAGCTGAAAGATTTTTCGTTCGTTGGCATGTATCAATGCGAGAGATTAGCGCGGGGCGAGAGGTTGGCTGAATTCGGCGAAAATATAATCGAGATTCAAGGCCTTTCGAAGGTGTATGCCACACGAAATCAGAAAAAGGTAGTTGCGTTTCGTGATGTTTCTCTTGACATTAAGCGTCACGAGTTCGTTTCGCTCCTTGGCCCGAGCGGATGTGGAAAGACAACAGTCCTCAATGTCATCGCAGGACTTATTCCCTCGACCACTGGCTCGGTGAAACTGGAAGGGAAAGAAGTGAAGCAGCCTATGAGGGATGTCGGCTTTGTATTCCAGCAACCCACTTTGCTTCAATGGAGAAACGTTATGGACAATGTACTCTTTCCGATAGAGATGCTTCATCGCAATCGGCGAGACTACGAGAAACGGGCTTTGCAGCTGCTGGAACTCGTTGGAATAGAAGAGTTTCGCAGTCATTTTCCATACCAGCTTTCCGGTGGAATGCAACAGCGAGCCGCAATCTGTAGGGCGTTGATCCATGACCCTTCCATATTACTGATGGACGAGCCATTTGCTGCATTGGACGCGTTGACTCGAGAATTCATGAACAACGAGTTGCAAGATCTGTGGATGAACGAAAGAAAAACAGTAATATTAGTATCGCACAGCATTCCAGAGACGGTGTACTTAAGCGATCGAGTTGTTATAATGTCCGAGAGACCAGGAACAATTGTCGGAATAGAGAAAATCGATATGCCACGCCCACGCTCGGCAGATATGCGTGACTCCGAGGAATTCACCGTGCACTCAAGACGACTGCGATCGCTGCTCCTTCAGAATAGCCCTAGTTTATCGATGGGTAGGCGGAAGAATGTGTCAATCGTAACTGACTGACCTGTTCGTTCTTACACGCCACAAGATATTTCGGGCAAAGTGCTCCAGTCTCTGAGCAATCTTGTCTTGAGCAAAATTTCCGTCGCGTTCAATAGCATGCTAGTCTCGTAGAAGAGAAGGGTTTAGGCTCTCTGGCCATCCGTTGCTCCAGTCAGTGGATCCTTTATGATTGAGTACGCATACGGAAACTGGGCGAGGGAAAAAGCCGATCTATCTGATACTGCAGGGGGAGAAAGGCAGGTGCGGCAGGGGATAGTTGTGATGCTCGCCGCACCGAACTTTAATCCGGCGGAGATGGTGACCCTGAGAGATGGTGAGAAACTCACTTTGCAGGAATATGCAGGGAGAATGAACATCAAGCTGGTGCGCGCGTCAGCGATGAACGAACAGCTTCGCCAGCATGGAGTGGACAAGAGCGTGACCGTGCAGCAAATATGCAGAGCATGTAGAAACGAAAGCGAGGTCAGGGAGTTGCTTGACCGGATCTGGGAACGCCCTGAACTAGCTAAAGAGCTGATCTCAGATACGCGGAAGAAAAACACCGACATTTACTTGGCTGAAGCAGAACTGGAAAAGGAAACGTTCGACGAAGATACTCAGGAAGCGAGAGCAGAACAGCCTACTTCTCCTGCTGCAAGCCTAGCCGCAGCTTCGCCAAATCTCTCTTGATTATCTTTTCGTGCAAAGCAATCAGCGCCTGCGCGACTGCGTCCACATTGTTTTGCACCAAGCCTCTGTGCTTTAGTTCGTTCAGTATCTGAGCCGGTTCGCCGCCAAGCTCTATGTTTATCCTTACGAGTTCTTTGTCTGAAGTAATTTCTCTGGATCCCAATGTCAAACAAGAGAGAAACCGTGAGCTGCTTTTAAGAATCCAAGATGGTAGGATGAAAGTGTAAAGAGACGCATCTTTGAGCTGACCAGGGTTCATTCACGAGTAACGATATATTTCATTAGGCCTAGGCTACAGGTGCATTGAACCACCGGCGAACAGGATCGAGGATTTCGAAAGCCTACAAGTTTTTCGGTATAAATGAAGTAGAGTTCTTCAACAAAATAGAAGGAGAACTCAAAGGGGACAAAAAGCATGGAGGAAAAACGCTGAAAGAAATCTCTGAGGAAGTGGCGCAAAAGACTGGGCTGAGCTATGAAACGCTTCGCAAATTCCATTCCCAGATGTCTGCAGTAAAACCTGACGTAAGAAAGTATGTACTCGGCAAACGCAGCGGAATGGGATTCTCGCTTGGTACTGCGCTCATTTTGTCTCACGTACTCCCTGCGCAGCTGCGCCGAGCGATGTGTGAAATTGCCAGCTCAACCAAGATGAGGCAATGTGATCTCATGCAAATGGTTCAATCGCTTCAAAAATGGCAAGCAGGGGATTTCAGGAATGTATTGAATCTGGTGACATACATGTCGTTTACAAATGGCACGATTGAAGTTGAAGAGATAATGAAACTCATTGGTTGTGACGAGGAAGAAGCAGTGTCGCTTCAAGACACGATGCTGGCTCTTGGTATCATTACTCTGAATGTAACGAAAAAATGGTATGATTTCTCTACCCAACGTTACTACGCTGACGTAATGCGGTTAATGGATAATTCGCAAAAAAGAGTTTCAGTATCTTCAGTCGGAGATCAGCTCGTATTCTTCAATAAGGAACTGGACGACGATTACCTGCGAGGACTCTTCATGGAACAATTGACTTCTGACATTAACGATCCAAAAAAACGTCTTTCCGAAGAGATGCGAAAGGAGATCAGAGATGGTTACAGTACTTACAGGGATACTCATTCTCGCACCTTGAGCGATGCAGAAAGCTTCTTTTCCTCTAGTAGTGAAGAGGTCATTAGAAGCGTCTATGAAACATTGCGCGTTCTCGATCCGGCAACTTACGGCAGACTGTATGATCGTCTCCAAAGCGGCGCCATTCGAGAGGATCAACTACGCGCCCTCTCAAGGGAGGTTAAGAAAGGCAACCTAAATGGGAAACTCGGAATTGCCTCATGCAGAAACATGCTGCTTGCGATGGAACAAGCGAGTTTGGTAAGGACACGAAGCAAAAGTGGAGACAAGATTTATGAGCTTACCGACACTGGCAAGAGAGTGACTCATGCCATCAGCTTGGCAGAATCCGGGGTTAGAAACTGAATGTCAAGCGCCGTTCTACAGCTCATTGCCGTGTAGTATTGGTGTGAAGGATGCCGCTCTAAGATTTCTTCACATTATAATGCGCCTCTCTTTCTTCTTATGTGAATAAATTCAAACAGGAGACCATTTCACTTTTCTTGCATCACATCTGAAAGGCGCATGGTGTTAACGATCCACAGAAGCACTGGATTAATTTCGTGAATCGAATCCTGTGGAGTAGGCACAGGCTTGCACTCTTGAGAGTAAGCGTATGTTCGTTGATACTCCAATCCACTCCTATTCATCAAGATCTACTAACTGACAGTAGAAACAGAACCGTCTTGACGAGTTAATGCCAACCAAGCCGGTAAATCTTCATCCGTCAATAATGTCCCTCTACACGGAAGTCAACTTACATCCTGACATAAGTCACTAACCAAAAGCTTGTTCCGTCAGGATTTAGTCGCATGATGCTACATCCGTCGCTGTCAAATGTGATCTTTTGAGTTAGCGCACAGTGTGGTGCCAAGAGAGCACCAAACGCCAATTGCCTGCAAGTACGCTCACAACAAATGAGAGTACAGAGTTGCTCTCACTGTCGAAAATAGAGCAGACCTGCAAGTTCTATTTCTAACTCGCCAGTACACGTAATCTAAGATGAATTTAACCATCGTTACTTTCGTTTCCTTCTGCTTAGCTGTATCTTCTGCTGTTAAGCAAGAAGAATTTGCTAGACATAAGCGGGGCAAAATCGACCTAACTGTTAGGCGTTCTCTCATCTGAAAATGTCAGTTACGAGAATTAGTTCGAGCACGATCCCCGTCCGTCGTTAAATATCACGCTAAGCCTACCCCTCATGAACACGAATAATTCAGAAGGAAACCAAAACGGCAATCAATCAGATGCCAACCCACTCGAAGTGAGAAAGCCCAAGAGGGGCGCGAAGATAAAGTATCCGGAACGGAGAATTATTATCGTCCGTCTCCTGCTGGAGGACGTCCTGAAGCCCAAAGAGGAAAAGAGAACAGATTGCGATATAGCCAAGATCGCTGGTTGTCTCCCCGGCACAGTTCGGTGGATGCGATGTTCTCCTGCAAGGGCCGGATCAAAGCCTACGGAAAATGATGAACAGCGTCTGCTCGAGATGCTGAAAGAAGCGAATGAGGCGCTATCGCAACAAAAGTCAATTTCGAAACCCAGCAACACAGATCCTGGCCATATTGACGACATCTCGAAGCAACCCGCCCCAAGTAAGGTTACTAGCTATCGTTACAAATCCGTCTGGGATTCCAGGATCGTAGTACCAGGTGTTCCAAGAACTCTCCGACAGATCTACTTGGAACATGATTTCAATGTGAAGAAAGCCTATGGCGGTTATTTCGGCTTGCTAGATATGTGGAAGGAGAAGGAGAAGATAACCGATGACGACCGGCCGCTCATAGGTCATCCGGATTTTGACCACCTTCTAAGAACAAGACTCGACCCGGTAAAGAAGGAGTTTGTTAAGGAAAGGCAAGAGAGGATTAGGACTGGTATTGACAGGGCGAGAAATCTCCGTGTAGTTGACAAGACAACCGAACCGAACATCGGAAGACTGGCACAGGTTAAGACGAAAGACAGGTGGTGGCCAGAACCCACTACCGAGAAAGAGGAAAATGTGAAGCTGCTCTACCACTGGCTCTGTTGTATGTCGACTCGTCAATTAATGGAGGATGTCCATCGATCATATCCCAGAGTGAATGCCCGAATAAATGGAATGCAGAAGCGAGTAAAGAACTCATTTGAACTCTATTGGGAGTTAAGACCTCAATGGGGTCCTTTCTGGAGTATGGATGCCACAAGCATTACTGTAAAAAAGGCCGTACCGAATCCGGACACCGGAGCTCTCGAGTACAGGTTTGTACAAGAATCGGTCATCGCCATGACTGATTTCTTTACCGGAGATCCTATACACTACAAGCGTATTTCGAGCGAACACTGTTACGAGGACGTTAAACAATTTTTGGAAGAAATTGTTGACAATATGGATGTAGAGCCACTGTCAATAGAGGTGGACTTCAATCCTGTGTTCGAAAAGGCAATACTTGATGTTTACAAGACACCTCTTGCACGGGGGTGCCAGGTTCACGCAGTCGCATATCTACAGGTGATAGTCCCGCTTTACGAGAACTACACTGACAAGCGGAAGCCAGATGATATTGAGCAGAGGCAAAAATTTTACGACCTTGTTCAAACACTCTTCAGTCGAGCACATTCATGTGAAAGCTACGACTTCTGGATGACACATCTTGTAAAGGAAGTATTTGCAGATGAAAAGCTCAAGTGTTGCAGCTGGATTTCTGAGGCGATGGCCTTCCTACATCGAGCCAGCGATTTGTTGAAGGCAAATTACAAGCTCGCAGACAGCCTGAAGCGGTACTACGCTAGCAAGGGAATGAAACCGCCGAAGGACACCAACGTATCAGAACAGTGTTTCAGTCAGAACATCAAAGCTAGATTCAGTAGATGCAGAGGCATCAAGAGCGATGAACTCGCCGACTCCATAGTGAACACCATTTTTGGTTTCCACAGACTCAAAAGATACGCGGACAGTGATAGGGGTTACAAGAATATGTGTACTCTGGAGATTGCCCAAGCAAAATTGCCTCCTCTACACTGGTTTGACATACTGTTTAAACCCAAAAAGAAAGTCACGAGAAAACGGAAAAAAGCTCAACCTGATAGCACCATCACGGGTGATGACACCAGTGAGGACGCGAGTGATAACATTAGTGATTACACTGGTGATAACAATGCTGTTTCAAATTAGTGTCACCCCCTCAAATGTTACACATGCTACAAACACTAATAGATCGCAACGGTGTCCCTTACAAGTGGGTGCCCAAGATCTATGATGTCAACATCCGTATCGCCTCGGCTTCTTAGTACATCGAATGAGGCGCGCGTAATTTTTGAGCTTTCCAGCCCGCTCAGTAGGCGGTCATCCCTGATATTGATAGCGTATGTGCCATCCTGATTTTCGGATATTTCACAGCCGAAACGGTTGAGCCCGCTTTTGACAAACTTCTCGATTTCTGTTCGGCTTCCAACCATACTTTCGGTTTTGTCCTGCCTTTTTTTCACTTCTGAGAGGTCGATTTGCGTTTGTCCATAGAAATTTTCATCTTCCATTCGCTTAATTGCTTCATCAGAGAAGGGATCGGGAACTTTCTTTGGCGAAACATCTTCCAAGAAATCGCTGAGTTTGGTCTGAGCGATCGATATCTCAAGGCCATGTTCTCGTATTAGGTCAAGGATAGAAACATCGTCTTCGAAGAATGGCGGTGAGAAGCCATGATCCTTTCGAATTGTTAGAGCCTTTTCAACCAGAACCTTAGAAATGGCTGCTTCGAGTGAGTCATCCACGACCATTGTCCGAATTACAACAATCTTTTGAGGCTGCCCGTACCTGTCAATTCGACCGTTTCTTTGCTCAAGTCGATTTGGATTCCATGGTAATTCGTAGTGAATGATTTGCGAAGCGATGTATTGGAGATTTATTCCTTCAGAAATAGCATCGGTAGCGAGCAGAACTGCTTTATCTGCACTTGCGAATTCTTTGAAGCGTTCCTTCCTTTGTAATTCATCCAGAGTTCCGTCGATGATAATGACCTTCACTGCTTTGCCATAGTTTCTATGGAGAGGGATTTGCTCCGCCAAATAGTTAACAGTGTCCCTATACTTCGAGAAGATAATAGCTTTAGGCGTTCTTCGCATCATCTCTCTCAATGTATTCCCGAGAACATGGTTCAGCTTGCTATCTCGAGTGTTAAACTCTCTAGCAGTTCCGCTGATTTTCTTAGCTTCAGCTAGAGCATCTTGGATTAGCTCTAGTTCACGCTTGAGAGCGGCTGGGTCTAATGAGACTCGTCGTTCTAGTCTAGCCCCAGTCTCTTCTTCTCCTAATCTTTCCCCTGTGTCGTTATCTAGAATTACTGCCTTAGCTTCCTCTTCTTTAACTGCTGGTTCTTCGGTAATTGAGCTCGTAACCTTGCCGACTCTTTGATTAATTACTTGAAGCCTGTTCTGCAAGGAAATTACAAGAGATCGCGGGCTACTCAGTGCTCTCTTGTGGAAGTGAGTAACAGTCCATTTTGCTAAACGCATTCCAAACGTTCGTTCTGGACCTGCCGTGCTAAGAATATGTTTTCCAAGTTGTTCCACTTTAGCGATCGCTCGTTTTTCTTGATCGTTTAGATTTACAAATTCTTCATCTTGGTCTCGTTGCGGGAAAGGACTTTCCATGTCTCCGATATTCTTGAACTCCGCTTCTACATCTTTTCGTCTTCTTTGGCAGACGTAGGTCTTTGCTATGGGACGTATGATTGTTGGATCGTAAGCAGGGCCTGAAACTGCTCCAACGTTGAGCATTTCTAGAAGACTCGCAAAGCTATCTGTGAAACCATTGTGCGGAGTAGCGGTCAGAAGTAGTAGATGCTTAGTTTTGGGGGAAACGTCTCGAGCAAGCTCCCACCTCGCCATTTCTGGCTTTGAATGTTGGTCAATCTGATGAGGCTTTGCGACATTGTGCGCCTCGTCAATGACCACGACGTCCCAGGGTTGCTCTAAAATCTGAGCCTTGATTTGAGGCTCCTTTGCATAGTCCATTGAAACTATAAGGTATGGGTAATATTCCCACGGATTGCTCCCGGGAGGTAGCTCGCGCTCTAAAGCTCTTCGATGCTGGGATGAGATTATGCGCGCCTCTATGTGGAAGAAATAGTTCAATTGCTCTTGCCATTGTTCTCTCAGGTTCGCGGGACAAACTATCAAGAGCTTTGTTGCCCTTTGTCTCGCGAAGAGCTCAGAAACGATCAAGCCGGCTTCAATCGTTTTGCCAAGTCCGACATCGTCAGCAATTAACATCCTTACCCTCGGCATGTCAAGAGACATTACAACAGGAACCATCTGGAATAACTCGGGAACGACACGGCTTCTTTGTAGACTGAGAAGGGGAGCTGTCCCATGAATCATGCTCAGTTTGAATGCTCTAATCATCAGGTCTTGAGCAGAATAGTTACCTACTCTATCTGCAGAAGGAGGTTCAATTTTGGCCAAGCTAACTGATTCAAGCGGAAGGTAAAGCTTTCGCGTTTGAACTGGAGTCCCTTCAATTGAAGTAACAACCAGAATCTTATCAAGTGAGTCGTCAACTCTCCAAAGGCGGGATCTCGCTCTGACAATTTGACCAGGAGAGAACTGTTCGAGTTGCATGAGTGATGTACCGAGGTGAAGCTTTCAAGTGACAGGAGACAGTTTGTTTATACTTTAGTATTTCTTACGGACATTTACGGGAATTCCAATCATGACAGTCCTTGGCTCCTTCGACTGACCTCTCATTCGGAGATCCGGTACGTTCAGTTGAATTGAATACAACTTCCTCTTACTTACCGCTGCCGTCCTTCCTTTCGATATTAATTGGCTGGACATCCGGTTGCGTCCGATGGAAGAAAACTGGCGCCGAATTCACCGGAGTCGGCTCTAGCGAGAATAGAGGATTCGCCTGCACGATCCCGAGGTCAGTAGTCGAAGCTCTTGGAGGGCAGAAAAGGATCAACTTCATGATCAAAGGTGGGAAAGTCGAAATAGAATCGGCAGAAGATTCGAGATGATTACAAATGTCTTCGGTCGGTCGAACGTAGTGCTAGCATTATTGCAAAACACAATCATAACGAAAATCACAACCCAAATCTATTTTTGACAATCGTGCGGTCGCGTGTTCGCTGATGGTTATATATGTTCGTCATAAGCGAACGTTCGCTATTAGCGAACATATATATGTAGCAGCGAACATCATTAACTCAACGGACCTTGAGAGTAACCAAAAACATCTTCGAACAAAAGGCTTCAAGGATCGTCCGCGTACTACTCATAAACGAAGGCACATCCTGGACGACAAGGGAGCTGGCTCGCGAAGCAAACGTCAGTCTGAGCTACACACATGCGACTATTTCTTCTCTGCTCAAATCTGGATATGTCGCTAGAAAGATTTCTGGAAACCCAAGTGTAGAGGTAGTCGATCCTATCCGATTGCTCAACCGGTGGGCGAGCTACAACGACTACTTGTCAAACGGCAATCAATTCATCGAGTATTACTCGTACGATAAGGACATAGACATCATAATGGACAAACTCGCAAGTTCTTCCAAAGTCGATTACGCCCTGACAAGTCTTTCGGGCGCGTGGCTCGTCTCGCCGTATGTAAGACCGATCGCGCTGGAAGCGTACGTCTACTCGAAATCTGATGCAGATAGTATAGCACGTGCTCTAGACCTTAATCCCATCCCTAAGGATGGAAACGTACGACTCGTTATTCCGTATGACAATGGAGTATTTTATAAAACACAGATTACTCGCGACGTGAAAGTAGTTTCGGATGTCCAGCTATACGTTGATTTGTACAATTTTCCTGCGAGAGGTGAAGAAGCATCTGGAAGGATTCTTGAAAGGATCAAGAGCAGGTGGGCTGATTCACTACTCAGCGAGGGCAAAAATGAAGCGGTTGACGAGAACCCAGCTTCAGCAAATCTTCATGATACCCGCGAGGAAGTTTGAAGGGCGTTAAATGAAACTTGAATGTAAACGTGGAGTGAAACAAATTGTACGACCTCAATCTGACTGAACCGTCAAAGGGCGCGCTGGTCGAGGTTGCTTCATCTCTGGACATGTACAAGGAGGATTTTGCTCTCGTAGGCGGGTGGGCACCTTACTTCCTCACCCAGAAGTTCTTTTCGCACTGCGGCTCTATCGACATCGACCTCGTTTTGAAACCGAAGATCATGCCAAAGTATTCCTCGATACGGGAAATAGTTCTCTCGTTGGGCTATCAAGAAACTAAAAACCCGTTCAGGTATTCTAGGACGCTGAAAACAGCTGATGGCAAACAGGACTTCAAGGTGGAACTCGACTTTCTCACCGAACCAGAGGCGGCGCTTTCGACCCAGAATCTGATAGAGGTTCAGGACGATCTGAGAGCTTGCTTGATTCCCGGGATAAGCATCGTGTTTGATCATAACTACTCTGAGACAGTTACCGGAAGACTTCCGGGAAACGGAGAAGCTTCTGTGAGCTTGAAGGTTGCAGATATTGTGGGATCCCTTGTTACAAAGGGACGCGCGCTCCCGAGACTGAAGGCGAAGGATTGTTACGACATCTACGCTATGAGCGGCTTCTTCAATGGGTCGCCGGACAAAGCAGCCCTCGCGTTCAAAGATTCCATCAAGTCTAGCAGTAAAGGACAAATCAATCACAACACGTCCATAAATGGTGCACTCAGAAACATTGAGAGCGCATTCGCTTTGCCAGACAGGTTCGGATGCATCTATGTCAGCCGCTTCATAGGATCGAACGGCCAGACTCAAAACGATGCTAGCCAGAGAGTCATGAGGTTCCTTAGGGAAGTGCGCACCTGAACATGTTGCTCTAACTATCGTCTGGCCCTTTCTTTGACTTCCCCTGCATTGCAGCTGCAAACTGCATGAACTCCCACCTCTCCGCCTCTTCGATCTTTCTAGTCATTTCCAAAGTGTGCTTGTCGAGGTGCTCTTCGATCGCATCTCTTGCAAGTTCTCTCAGTGTTTCCACCGGGATCGCATCGACTTCCACCGACCTTCCCTTGAATCCGCGAGAGCGTGTGTCGGAGGTCTTCGTAGGCCTCGTGGGAAGATTCCATTCTAAAATCTGCTCCTCGGTAACGGCCACCCTGCGAAAGTGGATGTCGCACTTTGGGGCAAATTCCCTGATTCGAGCCAGGGTGTTTCGGGCGATGTCGAGTCCTGAGGGGTCACAGCTTCAATATACAACACATTCTCAAGTGTGAATAATGTAACGGGGGCATCAGACTGGGCCTTCTCTCACTTACTGACACGACTTCATCCCCGTGTCCTACCTATCTGTATTATCAAGTCTACCAAGGCTACTACGGAGAGTCAAACATTTCGTCTGCCAGTCCGCTACAGGTGGCGCCAGTTTATCAGTATCTTTCTTGCCCGATCTTTCAACGGAGCTATTATCTTGTGCAACCTCACAGGGATAGACAGGCTTTGATTCATCCATCCCTTTGAGCCATCGCCAGAAAATCTTCAGCATTATCTTGAACCCGTCGATGGTGACTTCGGAATACCTACCATTAGTGTGCCGAAAGTCAGAGTTCCTTCTTTTCGAAAACCTCGGGTCCATCTTGCTCCCGTTCTTGAGCGAGACTAAAGCGTCTCGCACATCATCCTGAGTCATCTCTTCGAATGGCTTTGAGCAGCATCTTGCAAAGGTGATGAGGTGGTTTCCGTACTTTATGACTCTTGGAAGGGAAAGGCCTCCAGCTTTCCCTCTTTCGAGGAATTTCTTTATGTCGAGCCTGTTTCCTTCAAGCATTCCAGAGTCCTCCGCGTGAAGCCTCCTTAAGACTGATCGGTACCGCACATCCCAGTTGTAGATGTCGGCTTTTACGCTGGGAACGCGGAGCTGGACTGACATGGATGCTCCAGTAGTCTTGGACTTAAAAGGCTGGGAACTGTCTTCTTCTTTCATCTGTTCGGGATTATCACGGAGCGAGTGGTGCCGGGGACGGGATTCTCATGGCAGCTCCTTTCGAAGCTCCTACCCTTTGATCCCGCGACCCCCAGATCTCTTATCGTCAGATTATGAGTTACACCCTCTTTGAACTCGCGCAGGCGCATTTTGGCCGCATCGCGACAGGGTGTTGCCCTTCGTGATCTTTAGGGGCTGGTGCTCTAACCAGGCTGAGCTTTCGGAACGCGGTCGTCTATTCGACGGCCATCCTCAACGCTACCCCGGCCCTGAGGCCCCCGGCGATTCCATTTTCTTGAAAAATCTGCTTATAAGCGTGGCGAATGGAACACAGAAATCAAGCCGCCAAAAACAGCTCCTTCCGAGCACCTTCTTCGATTAGCGTGTTTCTCTCTCTTTCGCATGCGTAGGTTAGCTGGTTTGAGACAAGCTCGATGAGATTCTCAGGTTCCAGAGGCTTCTTCTTTGCTATGATATCGAATAGAAGTAAACCCAGGTCAAACTGATTCCAAATTTCTTGCGGGAATGTGAGTGAAGGAGCCTTCGGAGTGTCACCACTAATCTTCCTTAGAATGCGCTTTGCAACACCCTCATTGCCGAGATCCATGATTTCGACTTCAACACCAAGCATTTCGGCCAACGAGTAAGTCATATCGACGAGTTTCTTTTGCCTCTCATCCAGTGTTTTCCCGGTTATCACAAGACGCTTTGTCGTCTGCCCGTAGACAGTCCCGGAGAATGAAACCGAAGTGGTCGTATACTCGGTGATGCGAACTGGATGCTCCTTGCTTTCTAACACGAGTCTAATCTTTTCTTCCGATCTTGCTGGTGTTTCAATTTGAGATTTAGTCTTCTCAACGAGTCGGTTTGCTTCCACTGTTTCTTGGTGCAAACCAATTGTTTGAGCTTCTAGTACATTGGTCGTAACGCTCTTACTTTCAGTCTGTACGTCGTTCACATTACATCACCAAGATCTACTAGAAAGCACGTTGGCATGAGTTTGGTGCCGTCGCCTGCTGGCTCTTTCAATACCGTCGTGGCATGTTGTGAAAAGCCGTCGTACGCTGGCATGACGAATATATGTTCAAAAAGCAGGTAATGTGTACGATTCTCAATGACTCTATACGAGATCGGGTTCAAGGCTCAGCACGATTGTCCCTTCAATGACCTTTCTCGAAAGTATCCGAAAGCAGTCATCATGCACTGGTGTAACAACAAGAAAGACGTGATGGAAATTACCTGCGATGACATTGATCTCTTCAACAGCGTAAACGAAAGCGTAAAGCAACTCGAGAAAGACTTGGGAGTAAAAGTGCTGCGTCGAACTTTTAGCAGTTCGCATGTTCAGCTAGTGGTTCAAAATTGCGGCTGCCAAAACATCAAGACAGCGATCAGCCCGTGGATTGAAAAACACAACTGCATGAAAATCGAGCCCACTATCTACAGAGACGGCTGGGAATGGTACAGGGTGATCGCTTTCAATCAAAAGGACATAAAGAAATTATTTGAATCGCTGGGAAAGTTTGCCAAAGTTGAAATCGTTTCGAGGGAGACTTCTCCTGAACACTCTCTCAGAGACTCTTTCATAATCTCTGCAAATACTCTTGTGGGAGAGCTCACAGAAAAGCAGGTACTTGCGCTGCTCTCTGCTTTGAGTCAGGGATACTATCGCGTGCCAAAGAAGGTTACTGCTGACGAAATTGCAACAAGCATGGGAGTCCCGAGGACAACCTTCGAGGAACACCTACGCAAAGCAGAGAGCAAGGTACTCTACGCCCTTACTCCGTACATACACCTTGCGACAAAGTCTTGAATTCTAGGCGCTCTGCAGCGCGCCACAGTTGTGGCAGAATTTCTCTTCCTGTGTGACCGAAGCACCGCACTGCGTGCAGAACCTTCCTGGTTGCTTTGCGAACGCACCGACGGGTTCGGGTTTCATGTAATCGTATGGTGAGGGTGGTTTTGTACTCACCTGAACTGTTCTGGCCTTGCTCGACATGTACAACACGAGCATTGAAGAGGAAACCAGAGGGAATCCCAATGCAGTTACAAAATTCTGAGCAAGCAAGGCTGCTAGAGTCCCTTCAGCACCGGACGGAAAGGGCAAACCAACAACACCCGAGACGACGCTTGCAACAAGCACTATGAAGATCTGCACCGCAGCGAGAAGCACAAAAGTCCTGAACCATCTTCCAGAGACAAGTTGCCTGCTTCGACCAAGCGAAGCCGTTGGCGACTTGCCTTCAAGGGTGGAAGCGGCAAGCGAAAGGTAAAACATCGTACCGAAGATCAGAGCGCCAATTATGATTAGGAACAGGCCGGCCTCGATTATCACGACAGCCAGAAGTGTTGTTAGAGCGAGAGCGCCATAGTTGAGCTTATCTGGCTGCGTGGAATCTCCGGCCAATCCAAGCGCTTTGCCCATCTGCCACAGCCCAATCCCTGCTGCGAAGTACAGTATGCACCACGAGACGAAATAGTTTGCAAGAGTGTACCCGATGAGTTGTCCGGCAGAATTCGCCAAGGCGAATAATTCTGTGCTGGTGAGGTTCTGAAGATTCGAAGGCGTAGCAAGGCTCGGAGTCGCATAAGATATGTAGGTGGAAAAAATGGTGGAAACTATCCCAAAGACAACAAACACCGGAAGCACGCGTAAGTAGTTCTTTCTCGCAATCGTGAATGTCTGGTTGAACAGTTCGCTGAGGGACAGTTCGTGGTCGTAGGGCACCTGCCCCGATTTCTCTCCCATGGCTAAGACTGTCTTTGCTTCGATCTTGGAGCTCTTTAAGGAATGTTTCTCACGCATGATGCGCTATGAACGCGTTAGTGACCCACACTCTCAACCCGAAGAGTTAACAGAGCTCCCTTTCCAAACGAGAGGCTCGAGCAGGCTTGAAGTTCGGGTACCAGCAGCCAGCGCATTCCTTTGCGGTCGGGAACATCTTTGCAAAGTTAAACAAAATAGCAATGGAATGTGAAGAGCAAGGGTACGACTCCTTCTGGATCATGGATCACCTTGTCCAGATTCCCTTTGCGGGAAAGATTGCTGAACCAATCCTCGAACCGTACACGGCTCTTTCTGGAATCGCATCAAGAACGAGCAAAATAAAGCTCGGAGCACTGTGCACGTGTAATTTTTTCAGAAGTCCAGGCTTGCTTGCAAAAATGGGAGCCACTCTCGACCATATCAGCCATGGAAGGTTTTGGATGGGACTCGGTGCGGGCTGGTTTGAAGAAGAAGCAAAAATGTACGGGTATGAATTCCGCAGCGCGAAAGAAAGGATCGAGATGCTTGGCGAATCCCTGCAGATTGTAAAGCAGGCCTGGACCCAGGACAAATGCACCTTTCATGGGAAGTACTATCAGGTGAGTGATATGGTACTCGAACCCAAACCGGCGCAAAAGCCACACCCGCCGATCTTGGTTGGAGGCGGAGGTGAAAAGATGACGCTGAAGCTGGTGGCAAGGTATGCTGATGCCTGCAACATTTTCCCGAAAGGAGAGGAACTCAAGAGAAAGTTGGACGCGTTGAAGGAGCACTGCAGGTCCGAGGGCAGGAGTTATGATTCGATTTTGAAAACAAAGCTTGCCACCGTTTTCTTTGGAGAGAGCAAAGAAGCAGCCTTGAAGAAGGCGCTCAAGTACAAGCCGCGTGAGATGACTGTGGAGCACTTCGCGAGTTCTGCAATGTTTGGCTCACCCAAGGAAATAATTCGGGAAGTGGAAGAGTTGGAAGAGCTGGGGATTCAGTATCTTATCATCAACTTTAGAGGAAAGTACGATTCCTCCTCGAAGAGACGATTTGCGAAGAATGTGGCCGGAACATTTTGATGTCAGTGTTGACCTAAGGCCATTAGCAGTTTGATCCTGGCCTTTTCGACTCTCCTCAAATCCGTGCCTCTCTCGAAAATCGCAAGCACGTAGTTGTTCTTTTTGTGCGGCACTATCAGACCGACCAGCTTGTCCTTCATCATGACGAAAGCCTGAGTTTCTCCGATGATCTTGGTTGCAGGCTTCCAGAGATTCAAAGTCATCGCTACGGTTCCGTTGAGTATGTGCATCTCCTCCGTATTTTCCATTGGTGTCCTGTTCTGTCTGATACTATCGTAGATAATTCTCCCAAACCCGTCGTAATACCCCACGTGCCTTATTCTTGTGTCAGAAGACCTGACGCTGTCACAAACACTGCGAATATCCAAATCTGGAATCAGTGCCTGGTTTTCATCTGCACTATTAATGTTTCAGAGAAATTGAAAATGATAAAAATCTCAGTTTGATTCAAGCTCAACATGCGCCCGAGCAGGATCTCAACCGTACTTGCAACTTGGTGTCCTCACTGCGTTCCACCGTCCTCCGATGCGACCAAGCGTCTCTC
>JAKAPU010000092.1 GCA_021806865.1 archaeon | reverse complement strand
CACCTCCCGCTCTCGCAGCAGCTATTCTCACAAAGGCAGTTACCGCAGTTTGCAAACTTGTTCTATTTGCCCATTCGGCAATTGCATGGGGCTCCTTGTTTAGAGCTTCAACAGGTTCAATGATATCTGCGAGAGTAATGGACGCTTCCTTTATGACCGAATGCGACATTCTCACGATTGCCTCCATAACTTCGTTTGGAATGTTGAGTTCTAAAGGCTCATTATCGTAAGAACTTTGGAGTGCGATCCTCTTTTTGGACGATAATATTGAAGTTGATGACAAATATCTCACACCGAGCACAGCTAGCTCCGTGTGGAGGTCGATTATTATGGGATTATCCTTAAACATGAACCCTGTTGCATACTTTTTTGAGAGGTCATCTATTGCTCGGAACCCAGCGTTAAGGAGCAGGTTTGTTGTCCTATCAAAATCACAATATTTTATCATGACATCAAGATCGACACCTACAGCGCCAGACTTGTTTATTGTCTTGAACACGACATAGGTAACTTCGTTTTCCTCTAGGAGAGCACACAATTTTCTTAGAAGGTCGTCTCTTGAAGCACTGAGTTTTCTGATGTCTGCTATCTCATTTCGCAGCATCCTCATGAGCTGTTTTGTCTCGGCTGAATCCAATTTTGTAAATAGTTCATACGAACAAACAGTAATTCGGTTTTCACTAATCGCACGTAGCAAACGCCCAACTCGATTCGAACCGATTACTGTTACGAGTTTCGCTTTCATTTCTTCCGAACTGAAGGAAGAACCTACGAAGTTGGATGCAATTGAACTTAGCACATCTTGAACTGGATCAAGAGCGAGCTCTCTTCTCATTAGAGCAGCAACTCAACATTTATGCTTTAAAGATGATTCAGGAGTCATTCTGCAAACACAGCAAAGTGTGAGTTGCTGAAATAGACTATGTCTGTATTTTGCGTTTGATTACTGACGCTGGGGTCAAGTAATCTACTGTTTACAAGTACGAAAAGCGAATTACCGTACAGATTGAATGCACTCGTTCCCTGGTCTACGGACGAAATCACTGCCCTGACTGGCTTGTATTCTCCACCTGGCCCAACTGAAATGTCATAATCGTTGTATATCTCTGAATACGAGTGGTTTCCCATGAGTGAATTGAGTGTGTCGCTCTGCGAGTAGCTTGTGTACGGATGTATAGTGGAGGACACTTGGAAGTTAGAATACTCTAGAGTGGCCCAATCCGGTCCATAAGTGCCGATCAGCGCGACGGAAAATATCAAGATCGTCGCGACGCCGAGCACAAGCATTTTTCTACTTCCTATCAACTGGTTTAATACGAAACCAGCAGCTACGACTGCTAGAAAGTATCCTGCTGGTATCAAGTACTGGCCTTGTAAAGTTCCCGTTGCGTAGGCTGCGTAAGCGACTCCTATAGCCACTATTGCTGCTAAACTCGACGCAAAAGCAAGATTTGATGTGAATCCTGAAAGAGTTTCTCCTATTGTTTTGGATCTTCTAATGGTGGAGATGAGTCCTCTAATCACTAAGACTAGAATGAAACCAGCTGCAAGGGCGACCGGAGCTGCCCAAACAAATGCAAAGAGTCTGAACGCAGGTTCCGAATAGCCCGGAGCAATTGCTGAAGTGATACCACCGCCTAACACAGTCTTTGATGATCCAAAAAACATTGAAGTTACAAGATTGATACTTGACCGAAGCGTCTGGGTTGCGTGTGGCAGGAGAAGATTGTAAATGTACGTCAGGAACCAGTATGCAGCTGTTACGACCAGTGCCAGACGAAGCGTTGTGAAGACTAGGCGATGAGTCTGCAACCACCTTCCTTTTCTTAACACAATAACAAGAGAGAGAAACCCAATCATTGCTATGATTGATATGGGTGCGATCGGATGGTCAAACACTCCGACTGCTATGATGGGAAGCAACAAAAGCACATCGGCCCTCTTGCTTCTAACAGACGCCAGACCCACAATTAGGAAAACCATTGCAACGTAGACAAGCTCATCAGTCCTTCCATCCACGAATGACAGCTCGGGCGAAAAAATGAAGAACAAAGCAGGATAGGCGTACTTCAGCCCAATCCTCTCAAAAAGAGCCCAAAGGCCGAGAAGTACCGCGACCAGTTCTACTGATGCCAACACTAGGAACAATCCTAGGTTCAAATTGCTGAACTCTTGAAGGATGACCGAGATTATCGTTCCTATGGGAAGAAAGTAGTAGTATCCTTGAGAAGCGGGTGTCTGATAGGCCGCCAGACTTCCAGAACTGTATAGAGGTTCTATAGTATAGTTCTCAAAGCCGGCAAAGTTGTTCCGTAGCCCTTCTGATAGCACCAAAGAAACGGAAACGACCACGAGCGCGTAAGCGAGTAACATTCGGCTCTGGCCGCCAAAAGCAAGGTAGATGGCGCTCAATCCCGCGACTGCTCCAGACAAAATGAAAAATAGGAAGGACATGGAGACGCTGTTGTTTGGATAGATGACGATTATCGGAGCCAAAGTTGTGGCAGCAATAATTGCCCACGAGACAAATTTCGTGACACGCACATTATCCAAGGGCGTTTCCTTCTTGCGGTAGTAGCTCAGCAAGAGCAGTATAGTTGCAAGAAGCGTCAGAACCCCTGCTGTGTCGATTAGCGTGCCAGTGAATGTATGGGGAATTATCGACATTTTAGTTCAGCCTGAAATTAGCATGAAAGGAGATGCTAACTCCAATGTTCAAAAGGGGATCTCTTGAATGTTATCATTCTCATTGAACATCGGAGTAAGAGTAACAATTCTACGGCTAGGCACTTGCTTTCACACACCCTGCCTTCTGTCCAAGAGTCGGCCGATACACGCTCTCCACAAGCCTTGCCGAAATTTCGCTCCAGGGGCCCACATGAAGCTTGGAATGTGAGATAGAATTCACGCTTCCGAGGATCGAGTTTACCACCAACCGTGAATTGTCGCCGTTCACGATGGAAACGTTCGCGAAATCTTGAAACGTCTCCCCCCACGGAACTGAGACGACCGAAGGTACGCCGATTCCCAGAGCCTCAGCAGTCGTGAGGCTGAACGCTTCGTACATTGAAAGGTTCAGAAAGTAGCTGCTTGTCGAAAGCATTTCGAGGTATTCTTCCCTTGGCAGAAACGGATAGTTTTCGAGATTGACATTCAACCTGTTCGCGGTGCTCACAATGTTCGGGAGTTCGGGGCCTTTGCCCACGACGCGCACAGTGTTCGAATAGCCCTTCTCCGAAAGTATCGATGAAACTTCCAGGAGCTTTCCGACCCTCTTGTATCTCTCGAGCCTACCGGCATACGTCAACACAAGGCGATCCTTGGGCGGGTTCCATCTAAACTTCAATACGTCGTCTGCAACTCCGTTTTGAACAACAACCGGATCAACTCCAAAGTCTTTTCTCACGACCTTGGCCTCGAACTCTGAGACGCAGTGAACAGAGTCAGCAGACTCCAAAACCTTCTTCGCGAGTGGTTTGTACAAACGCCACATCAGCCTGGTATGCCAAAGACTACCTTGCTCGTGATGGTGAGGCGAAACAATGAATGCGCTATCTCTGTTTCCTCTACCTACTGCAATCCACGAGGCCGGAACCAAAAGCGCGCCGACGTTATGAACATGCACAATATCAGCCTTCAGAGAGGAAAGATACTCCACGACTTTAGGCGACGGCAGAAAGTACGAGTTGTAGTGGGGTGCAATGCAAGGAAATCTAGTCACACGGATTCCTTTGTAATACTCTTGGCTCTTTAATCTGTAGCTCGGGTCAAGCGTTACAACCTCAACTTCGTGTCCCAGACGCGAGAGGTTCAAGGAGAGCATCTCGACCACGTGGCCCAGCCCGGTAACATACGGTGGGAACGTGTGTGAAACCTGAACTATCTTTAGCCGTTCCAATTAAGCAAGACCCTCGTAAAGATTTCTCGTTTCCTCTGCTATCTTCGACCAGCTAAACCTGCTCGCAAATTTCCTACCAGCCTCTCCCAGATTAGCACGGAGTTTCCTGTCATCTATCAACCTCTCCAGGCAGCCTTTGAGGTCTTTGTAGTCACCAGTAGTGAAGAGCAAGCCATCGACTCCGTGCCGTATGTACCTTGGAAAACCATCTATCCTCGAACTAGTTGCGGCTGCCCCTCTTGCCATCGCCTCTAGGAGAGAAATGGGTCCAGCCTCGTACTCCGAGGTCAGAACATAAATGTCAGCAGCTTGAAAGTAACGGTGCAACTGCTCCTCGGTTACCCAGCCTGGCATGTCTACTATGTTAGACAATTCATATCTCGAAACCAGAGATTGGTTGATAGATCTCAAGGGGCCGTCGCCGGACATTATCACTTTGATGCCGCCAGCGCCTTCATCGTTGAGCAACTTTAGTGCCTCGATTAGGGTGTCGAGCCTCTTTCTCGCAATGTGCTGAGAAGCAGACAAAACTAGCACCTGATCGTTTTCCACTCCCAACTCGTGTCTGGCTTTTTTCTTGTCCACCGAATCGGGAAGCTCAACTCCGTTGCTGATAACCGAGATCGAATTTTTGTCTCGACCGTACACTTTCACAAGCTCGTCTTTAACGTGCGGCGCGGGAGCTATGACGCTCTTGCTCGAGCGCATGCATTTCATTTCGAGGTAACCGCCAAAGAACAAGTAAAACAAGGCTCGTTTAATGTCAGGAAAGCCTGCAGGATGGTGTAGGATGGATTTCATCTCACCATAGCTAGTGTCGTGGACTGTTGTCACTTTATTCTTGTGTTCAACGAATGCTCCAACATACGGCTCTTCCACGTGCACGACATCATAGCCCTCGCTCTTTATCATAGAGTTTGCTATTTTTCCAAACCGCATGATGTCGGACGGAATTTTGGAATCCATCCCAGTCTTTGCGTTTGTCCGGCTGATGATCGAGCTGCTGGGCCTCACAAAGGTCGTATTCTCATCAGAGAATTTGGGATCTCCGAAAGACAAGACATTGCAGTCAACGCCAATTTTTCGTAGATGAGTTGCAAGTGAAAAGGTATGCTTTGCAACGCCGCCGACTTCGAACGGCGGATACTCACGCGTGACAAGAAGTACGCGCATGCTTTTCATCAGATCTTTGAAGCGGCTAACTCGCTTGAATTTAATTTAAACCCCTGAGCTAAACGAGCGGGCCCGGATTGTAGTATATCTCTTGCGCTAGAAAATGTCTGACTAGCCTGATTTTCATTTGAAACACCCATAACAACTCCGCAGAGGTTCGGCAGACGTGAAACGTAATCCAAAGCTTCTCCAAGCTTCACGTATCCGCTCGCAAGAACACTCATCGCAACTACGTTGGGCTTTTCAAGCGACCTCAGAGCCGCTTCACATTTCTCCTTCGTGGGAGACATTTGGAAGCCCACGTTGTTGAACGGAGCGGCGATAGTGACTCTCGTCAGGTCAATCTTCCACTCCTTGAACTTGTACACCAAGTACGCAAAGTTGCGCGTCTCAAAACCTGGCGTGATTTTGAGACCAGATACGAATTCTACAAACGATCTGAAAAACTCGTCCAGGCCGAGCGCTAGCGCCATATCTGTTATGACTTCATGCAGCATCAGCGATTTGATGTTGGGTTTCTTAGTTGCGGATCTGATCCTTGACAGTTCGTACAAAAAGAGACTGCGCACAATCTTCTCAACGTCGCTTCGGACAAAACCACTGAGCGCGTAAAGCATTGCCCTAAAGTTAAGCGAGCGGATCATCTGCTTCCCAAATCTCATACCCAGACCAGACATTCCGCCGTTGACGGCATACCTCACGTACTCGTAGGCGTAAGGAACGATCGCCCAGAGCGATGGATTGGTTTCAATACCAGATCGTTCCAAGGAATTGAGGACGCCGAGCGTGGTCTCACTCACGGAAAACATGAAACCGCTCGCGCCGTTTTCCATACCAAGCTTGACCAGATTTGCTGCGTATGCAGAATCTGAGATCTTCTCACTGCGAAGCTTCGCCCTTTCCTGATCAAGATGGCTGATACCGTGAAATGGATTGTCTCCGACCAGAAGCTCGAAGTCTCTTCCGACGGATGATGAGATCATTGCTGAATAGCCCTCTCGATTATGGAGTCTACCTTTGATGCGGAAGCAAAATCCGAGACAGAGTTTGAACCGCGCGCAATCGCGGAAATAAAATACGCATCCTCCCTAAAGTACTCGGGCCCTCCGAGCAGGAAATCTACGTTGTCTTCAAGCGATGCTCTGTACCACTCTTCCGCAACGCCGTCATTAGTTTTCAATGCCAATTTGTCGTCGTTCACCTGAACAGAGCCTTGTGTTCCGATAATGTTCACGCCGACAACGGGCATTCTGAAGTTTGGTTTTCGCCAAGACGCCTTGATTTCGCCCGAAACTCCATCAGAGGTGGTCACGCCAAACTCCACATCGTCGCTTGACAGTGTTTTGGAAGATGCGTTGTGATTGCTGAGGGTAAGATCTCCGAAGTACCAGAGCGCAAGGTCAATCGCGTGACAGCCGAGATCGCGGAGCACTCCACCGCGCGCGAGCGAGCTGTCGGACGACTCTGGTTTCGATGCAAAGTCAGAAGAATATGCAAACGCCTCGAACGAAGTAACCTTCCCGATTTCACCGCTGCTCAGTATTTTCATTGCCTTTCCGAAGGTAACGCCGAACCGCTTGTGGTACCCGACCATTGAGACGCCCTTCCTTTCTTCGATCAACCTGCGCAGTTGCTGTGACTGTGTATAGTCTCCACCCAACGTCTTCTCAGTGAACACGTTTGAGGTAATGTCTTTCTCGAGTATGTTCTTCACAATGGCGTGGTGGCTGGGTATTGGTGTCGTAACGTAGATCACATCGAGGTCAAGACCTGACAAATCATCAACATCGTTAACCACTTTGGTATCTTTTGAGATCATCTTTCTGATGAATCGCGTCAACCTAGGACTTTTCTCGCACAGCGCAACTATGGATACTCCGGGCAAAGTGTTCAAGAGTGAAGTGTGGAGCAAGCCCATCTTGCCGCAGCCAACGACTGCTACTCGCGTCTCGTTTCTTTGAGGGTTGTTCCTAGACGGCTCGCCCATGTACATCTGTCCTCTTCAGGTAACTGTTATCCTTCGGTTTCTTCTCATTCTTCTTGTCGTTCTTTTGAAAAAGATCAGAAGAGACCCACTACGAATTCAACCGAACATTGTTTAATGAGTCTCTAACTCGATTTTCGACTCTCTTCATCAAAAGAGATATCATTCCGACGCTCCATGCCTGACTGGCAAAAAGCAGTAGCCCGACACCAAACAAGGCATAGCCGCTGTGCCAGTGGTTGAAAAATAGCCTCTGGATTGCAACCCACGAAAGGACGCCGGCGGCGGGTATCGCAATCAGCGAAACTAGGCCGCTGTAGAGCATCACAGGATTATAGTAGTTTGCCATCCATGCGATTGTCTTCAAGATCCTTGCGCCGTCTCTCAACGGACGAAGCTTTGTCCTGCCGACTCGCTTCCCGTACTTAATCGGGACTTGGGTGATCTTGCCTCTCGCAGCTACTTGGCTTGCTATCTCGACCTCGACGTCAAACGACGTGGTATCGATGTTCAGCGTCTTCGCAAAGCTCGTCTTCAGAACGTACATCCCAGAACAGACGTCGGTTATCGGAACGGAGAACAATAGCTTGAACGACGTGTTGAGCATCCAGTTCCCGAGCCTATTCAAGATAGGAATGTTTCCTACGCTCTTCCTTGCACCGATGACCTCATCATAGTCGGCTAAATGGTCAAGGAACCTGTCAATATCAGCTGGGTCGTATGTCGTGTCGGCGTCGATAAGAAGAAGGTACGGTGTGCTGATGTACTTGAGTGCGGTCTTTATTGATCCAGCCTTTCCTGGTCCGTTCTGCTGTATTACATCTACGTTCTTTGACTCCGCGACTCTGACAGTATTGTCATCAGAATACCCGTCAACAACGATGATGTTGTCATACCCTGAAGCCCTCAACGAATCAATCACGCGCCCAACGCCATTCTCCTCGTTCAGCGTAGGTATGACGACTGTTATGCTCTGCTTCAGTGAACGTATCAGGTCGTTACGTTCCGCACTCTGCATCATTGGTTAACAACCTCCAGGTTCTTTCTCATTTCCTCGAACTTTCTTCTTGCTGCAACAAAGGACAATGCTAGGGCAAACACGGAGAGCGAAATCGCCATGGTGTTAAGATTGATGGCAATGTTGACGTAATAAAGCAAGACGGCAATCAGAGGAACAACGGTCAAGCTCAAGCCGAGCGATAGGGCGGAGCGCTCCAGAACGCTCAGATCCCTTTTAGAAGAATAGAGAGATTCCGTCAGTGCATATCCGGGCAGAAAAGCAATGAAAGCCAAACCTAGCGCGTACCGTATGTAGATGAGCGGCCCAGTCTGTGGGAAGGTGTAGACCGACACAAGAGTCAGAGTGTCAATCCCAACGACTGCCCAGAACCACCAAGCGTACTGCGATTGCAGGTAGTCTACTATTGAACTGTGCCTTTCTAGATCTACGAGTTCAACCTTGCCAGCTTCACTCAATGCGTAGAGGTTCTTTGCTACTCTAAATTGTTGAACACGGCCCTCTGTAGCAACATTGTTGATTAGACTGCCAACAGATTCATCGTGCGCATCTAAATGCCCTAACAACATTTGCTGAATTTCGAGATCATTTATCATCTTCTGCTTCTTCACCAGAACCAAAACCTGAACAACACAAGGGCTGTTTCAGGAATCCACTGCCATACGCATTAACGAGTATTTAATGAAATATATTCACAGTACGTACGACGGATATTGTCCAAAATTGGTCAGAGAAATTTGAACCTTTGCCGAATTATTTTCTCTAATAGGCGAAAATTTCAGTGTTTTTGGCCTGAAAGATTGTGGTTGCGCCCTCTCGGCCCATAATCCGGCTAAATAATGACGGATGAGTCATTTGACTCCTGTGTCTCCAAAACGAAAGAGTGGCGCTCTAACTTCTCGTAACGTTGAGGAGAAGCTGGGTCCACTCACTGTGGTAATCAAATCTTCCCTGATCAATCGAGTAGGTCCATAGCTCAAATACGAGTTTCACGTTAGTTCCGGGCGTGTTCAAGGCAAGCGTTGCCTGACGAAGCGATGTCTGATTATTGGCGAGAACAAAGTCGTAGCTGGTTATCGGAGGAATGTTCAGCGTTGTCGTCTGGTTAACAACGCTTGATTCGTTTGCAACTATTGCAAGCACTCTGTAGTAGATGACATGTCCCTCATAGTTTCCCACGTGAAGATACAGGGTGAAATTCTGTCCCACACTGACGTTTTGCGGATAATCGGACAATGTTTGGTTAGAACCCAGCAGTGCGATCTCGGAATAGGGCTGAGTGACAGCTCCCGTCCCACCATTCCAAAAGTAGTTGTAGGTTAACCCTAGCCCTAAAATGAAAATTATCAGAAGCAGAATAGACAGCGCTTCGACATCTGTTACTGCCTTCTTCTTTACGACCTTCAACTTACGGTGATTCTTCGTCCAGAAATTCCAGAACAATTTCGGAGTGTACAGGTACGCAAGGATCGCAAGTGTCCCCAGAATCAGCATCTCGACGACGTATGCGATCTCCGCATTTCTCTTGAGAATAGCACCCTGCGAACCAACTGCGGGCGCCAGGGATGCGACCTTCGAAGAAAGTGTTTGGGACTGGGAGTATAGTGTCTGGGCTAAAGTCGGATTCGATTTAGACACAGAGTTAGCCTGATCCATGAGAGCGGCAGCTTGGTTCAACATGGCAGCGAGTGAGCTCACATTTGCGCCCGACGAATCTGCGACACTGACTGCCTTGAACGCACTTACGAGCTGCGCTTGAGCACTCGTAGAGGTTGGGTTTCCGGACTGGGCGTTCGCGCTGTAAGTAGCAAAATGAACCGACGCAAGACTGACCAGAAGAAATACGATCAGAGCCAGAACTAGCGCGCGCTTGCGGTTCTTCAAAAAGTAACCGTTCCATCCTTTAGTTCATCGATAGATGACACTTTCGGCTCATACGAAGATAGCTGTCATCCTGATTCGCCCTATCGCGAGTAAGCTTGGCAAGTACTCCATGTTTCTTAAACTCTGTGTGCAACCTTTCACCATATTCGACCGTATATGCGGGAAACATATGATTTTACAATCGTTGACTCTGGCTCATCCCCTTACACTGCGAATCTTCTTCGGATTTCCGTCAGGACC
>JAKAPU010000091.1 GCA_021806865.1 archaeon | reverse complement strand
CCCAATTGTCCGTAAACCATTGGACAGGACACTTTCGAGAAGCGCAGTATTGCCACTGATTTCGTCTAGCTCGTGCGCGAGCATCTCCTTTTTCAGCAGCTCTGCGCTGTACTTCTGGAGAGACGAGAGCCCGTTTGAAGAATTATAGTTGCTTTTCGATCCAATCTGCTCGAGGAATTCCTTTGGTGAAGATATCCGTACCCTCGCAATTCCATTTGCCATAACACTGCGCAGGGACTTGCTCTGTCCGATGGCCATGATTGCGACTTCGAACTCTTTGGAAGTTGAAACAAACACCGGGAATCCATCGAGCACGACATGCTGAAAACCAGGAGCAACTTTCCTAGAGTTTGCAAACAAGACCGGACAATTTGAGCTTGAGAGCGAGTACTTTCCGGTCACAAATTCGTCGCAGGCTTTGCCACTTTTGTTCATCATTACCGCCTTTTGATCTTCTTTGACTACGAGTTGCTGACCCGCGCAGGTTGTAGCTCCCGGATACCTCCAGTAAATCTCTGTGGGTTGTACCTGCCACTCGATTGGCGGCGACTTTTGCAAAAGTGCAGAAACGACTTCTCCAGTATCCTTGTATGAGCTGTTTGGCAGATTCTTAGACAGCCATCCCCCGTCGCTTTCCGAAAGCGCTTGGATTATCTTATCCTTGGAGGCTGGAAAGAATCCTTCATCGCTGTTTAGATCCCACAGTAAGTCTCTGATCGAATCACCGCCGGGCAACTGCAAGTCTGCCCACCAGGGTTGCGCATCGCAACCGCAGGTCGAACATTTTTGAATTCCGATTACATTACACTGGCACGGAGCTTGGTACTTTGCCTCAGGGTCATTGCCGCATATGCACCCTTCACCCTGACAATATTCGCACATTTTCTACAACTCTCCATCAGGATGTTGCCGTAGCTGCCTTTGCAATCAATGGCAACTGCTTTTTGCATGAAATGCAATTCGTGAAGACTGGAGGTTGTTTCGTGTGACACTTGGGGCATTCCACTTCTTGTTTCTGCCCACATGCATCGCAGTATACGTCAAAGAAGGTTTGCTTGCCGCATTTCGTACAAATTATCTGAAGAGCCTGACCGCATGAAGGGCATTTCTGATAATCTCTCTTGACCTCGGCTTTGCACTTTGGGCAACGAATGTAAATTGGCGATTCCTTTCCGCAGAAAGGGCACGTCACGTCCTCGGGCATCACTAACTTTGAGCAGTACCTGCATGGCCGTTTGAAGCTTGGCAATTTTGACCTGCGCGGGCCTCGCAGATAAACATGGATAAAAACTGCACTATTGCGCAAACTGGTTGATTCCTTTTTCATATTCTAAATCCGCGATATTGGAACCGTAAACATCCTCTTTGTTCTGCGTCCTAACCGACGCATCTTTTGGAATCACAACTAGTCTCCAAATCTGGCAATGGGCCACCAATACTATGCACTTATTAACATCTCATCGCGAGCGTTGTGCCCATGCAGTCCTTCACCAGGAATTATGAGGACAAGAGCAATGAAAACGGGTTTCAATTCATTTTCAAGTGCGATGTTTGCGGCGACGGCTATGAATCTCAATTCATAGGCTCAAAAACTGCGAAGAGAAAGGGCTTGTTCAACAAGGTTTCCAGTTTTGGTAGTTACATAAACAGCAACGCATACCTTGCAGGTGCTCTTGGAGGACAGGCTTATCAGACCCCGGAGTGGAACAAGGAGAGGGAGGCCGCGTTTCAGCAGGCATCAAACGAAGCAATGTCTCACTTCCACAGGTGCCCGCGATGCCACAAATACGCTTGTGATCAAGACTGGAACGAGGAGGCAGGAGGGCTGTGCACTGAAGACGCGCCAAAGATTGCTTCTGAGGTCGGCGCCGCCAAGGCGAGTGCTACGAAAGATCAGATCTGGGAAAGAGCCAAAGCCTCTACGTTGTACACAGGTGATTTGAAGGAACAGCAGACCGTGTGCCCTAATTGCGGCAAGACCTCGGGAGGCGGGAAATTCTGCAACAACTGCGGCGCCGCTCTAGGAATGAAGAAATGCGCAAAATGCGGTGCAGACAATAATCCCTCAGTGAACTTTTGCGGGAATTGCGGCTCGAAACTCTAGCAATAACAACGCATTTCAGAACAAATTGGCCAGTGGGCGAGAACCCACTGACGCTCTCTTTTCTCGCGGGAAGCGATTCAAGGCTGGATTTCCATCTTCTTTCTCTCTTCTATTGGCCTCTCTTCACGCATGTAGTATTGTGCAGTGAATACCGCGCCAATTCCCACTATCAAAGCTGCGATCCCGCCCCAAAATACGCTGAACTTGAATCCCCACCAAGCAGCTGTGAGAGGTGCGTATCCTGTCAGAACCAATCCATAAAGGCCGAGCAGACCTCCGGCAATGATTAACGCAGCGCCCACCCACCTTGTCGTCGTCCTAGCATTTACCAATTTGATTTCACCCCCACTTCACATTCTATTAGGCGCGCGCATCTAATAAATCCCGAACACGATTACCAAGGTCATGGTTTGAATCGAAACCACAAATGAGCGCGCCTGCTGTTTTCATCCTTTTACTATTTTTTGGAAGCCTCACCAGTGAGGTAAATTCATGCTTTGACAAAGGGCAAGATTTCAACACTTCGGGCCATGAGCCTTTTCTCAAGATGTAATCGACCCCAGTTTCGGGCGAGATTATCAGTTTCCTGCTTCGAACTGTACTTTGCTAGAATCAAACCAATCGATGCCCGGCACTGAGTCCGATCCTTCAGAGATGTGCTCGGGCAAGAATGTCTCTCCTGTGAAGTTGGTCCATTGGGCACCTACGTCAAGTTTACCTGAGATCTACGACAGGGCTCCACGTCGGGCATGGCCCTATTGTCAAAACAATCCTTTTCCGGAATATATCGGAACACGACAGTCCCAGCTTATATTCAGCTGGATTCCAGATACTAATTGCGAAACCATGTCTCAAATCTATAAGGTTTCTACCGAACGTCTGCAAGACGAGACACAATCACGATACGATCCCAAGTTGTGCAAAACGTGCCAGAAGATAGGAGTTGAATCGCCAGAAATTGCAAGAGTGCCTTACGGCGACTGCGAAACTCACTTTCGCCGCAGGGTTGATCGCCTCTGGCGAACTGGCGTGACAATTCTCTCAAAATATCAGTGATACGCCGAAGAGACGGGAAAAGATAACACTCTCTACACGTACTCGATCACTATGGTGTGCCCGGTTCCGAAATCATATCCAGAGGATCCCGAGTAGAAAGGATTTCCCTGTGCCGTGGCATAGCACGGTGAAGATGCAGATACCGAGTTGGAAGCGTTGCAATAGTCCAAGGAGTTTAGCACGAGAGAACCGTAAGCGTTTGATTTCTGCCCATCCACAAGCAGAACAACGCTGTGACTCTGGTCTGCCCTGAAGCCGAGGATGTCTGTTGAATTGAAAACAATCGGAGCCTTTGTGTTATTTATGGCAGCGTAGGCATAAGTCGCAGCCCAGATTTCGAAGAACTCTCCAAGAGTGAAATTTGTGTAGGTCGACGACTCGATATGAATTATCCCTGAAGAGTCGTGCGTGTGGACCGGCTCGTCGCAAGAAACAGTCACGCCAACGTTTGAAGGTATGGTGATGTTTTGATTCTCTATCACGATGCGAAGCCACGGATGCACGTGCATGACAAGTGATTGTTCGCTGGAACAGGCAAGTGGAAAAATACCGTTGCCGATTCCAGTCGTCACGATTGTCGAAGGTCCTGTGCTCGACTCTATGTAGACGACTCCTAATACTACAACCACGACAACAATCGCTGGCACAATGTAACTCCATGGTATCCTGCCCTTCTCCTGCATTCTTCGCCTTCTCGCACTCAGGTCCTTCTCCTTAGAGCGAGCCTTGCTATTTGTCATCGCTATCCATCCTTTCCAGGCCACAACAATTATCCATGCCCATCTATTCGCGTAATTTCGCGATTCAAAAAGCTAAATAAAAAATCTAGGCACGATTATCAGCATTGATAATATGCGATACCATGTTTGATCGTATATCCAAACTTTAACGCAATTTTCCGCATTCTGTTTGATGCGCCTTTGACCGTCAGACTTTGAAAACCAGTATACGCCACGGCAGCGATGATGTTGGTCCAGCGATTTATCGAGTCCTTCAAAGTCATAGACAGGTAAGGCATCGCTAGTGGAACTAACACCACAACTGTTCCAAGTACAAAGGAACCTTCGGTTGGCTCCATCGCAATTGGTTTAGAAATCAAGAAAACCAAGTAGAGAAATGTCCCGACTGCCACGAATATCCAGAACATTGAAATCTTCAGAGACAAATTTTCCATAATCTTTCACCTCCTTTTGCGGTCAAATTATACCTACTAGCAAGATGAAATAATACTTAGAACCACTTAAAGGAGGAAAACGATCCTCAACAACAATAATCAAAATGACGATGGCCCAGTAGGGGTCAGAGTGCAAAGCTCGATACGCTTTATTTTTGTGACCGCTTCTATGACCAATCTGTCGTTGATATCTTAATCACTTCTCAAAATCAACTTCAGCATGATTTTGTGCTAAATTGGTTGTCTGGGGTAACAAACATCCCCTGTGAAGAGGCGTTCTCGTTATTGATGATCGTGTACCTCCTTATCTAAAGCGAGAGAGAATATCTTATCGACAAATTATATGCAAACTGTAGAGCCAAGACAGCAGTACTCGTCAGAGACCACCCCCATAATAGAAGCGACCGGCGTGGTCAAGCACTTTGGTTCCGTGGTCGCACTCTCCGGCCTTGACCTGAAAATAATGCCGGGTGAGATCTATGGATTACTCGGCCCCAACGGATCGGGCAAGAGCACCATGATCAAAATCATAGTCGGCCTCTTGGAGCCGACTTCCGGTTATGTGCGCGTGCTGGGCCGTGAGCCTTCCACAAGTCCGGTCGAGGTAAAGTCGGCCATCGGCTATGTCGCAGAAAGCGCGATGCTCTACGACTCTCTCACTCCTAGGGACTTCTTCGAATTTGTTGCATCCGTCAGAAAGATCGATCCGAAAAGGGCAAACGAGAGGGTAACCAGATTGGCAACGGCATTCAACTTGAGCCAGTACTACGACTCGCCGATCGCAACGCTATCGATGGGAACAAAGCAGAAAGTGTCGATCATAGCCGCCCTCATGCACGAGCCGCCTCTACTATTGCTGGACGAGCCGCTCAACGGGCTGGATGCAAAGAGCAGCAGGATACTCAAGGACTTGATATCTTTCCACACGGAGAAAAACAGGGGTGCCGTGCTCTTCTCGACGCACATTATGGAAATTGCAGAGCACCTGTGCAACCGGATCGGCATAATCTACCAGGGAAAAATCGTCGCCGAGGGCTCCTTGGACGAGCTGAGAAAAAAGGCGGGAGAGGGCCGCGCCGGCGAAGAAAAAGCGACGCTTGAAGAGGTCTTTTTGAAACTCACCCACGAAGAGCAGGAGGTCACCGAGACGATCAGGACTTTGCGCGAAGCATTCTTCGTCGATAGGTAAAGGGCGCTCTAAACTATGAACATCCGCGAAGCGTGGAAGCTCAGCAAGACTCTCTATCTCGAAGTTGCCTACGAGTCTGTCCAGCTGAGCCGTGGAGCAGACATGATGAAATCTGGCTCGCTGACGCAGACTCCTGAGAAGCAGATAACTTCGCTGATCAAAAGCGCTCAACGGAGCAAGTTAATCTTCGCGGTGTTTGTGGCAATTGGGACGGCGATTCCTTTTGCCTCGCTTCTTATTGCACCGGGTCCGGTCTCGGTTGTGAGCGCGGCATCACTGAGCCTCGCCATAGGCCTCGCGTATCTGGTACTGTACTCACTACAGATACTACCGTCGTTCGCAAGCGCCGAGCCATTTTCCATTCTTCTGACGCTCCCATTTGAAAGTGGTGACTTCTCGCTTGTTACGATGCTCTCCTTTGTCAGGACGTTTGACTACCTAGCCGTTGTATGCATAGTAGTTCCGGTTGTGGGAATGGCGGTTTTGACGGGATCCGTGCTAGCCACCATCTTGATGGCAGCCGCAGCTGTGATGAACGCCGTGTTTGCCGTCGCGATAGGACTGGGATTCGCCGGGTTGTTTTACCGCAACATTACCCGTGGCGGAAGGTCAAGGGGTGCATCTCTCGCGAGGCTCATCTTCATCGTCTCGTGGGGGATCGCGGCGATGAGCATAGGATTTGTGTTCAACATTGTAATCTATCTGTTACCTCTGATGAATGATATTATCTCAGGAAACCTCGCCCAGTGGAGCGGATGGATTCTGGCCGTCCTGCATCCATTCTCTTTCGGCCTAGCTATTGCATATCTCGTGTATCCGTCGTTTGCCTCGGGTTCGGTGATTCCTCTCCTGCTCATGAGCTTTGCATCAGTCGTCGTGTATGCCCTAATTGCTTACGCAGCGGGCAAGAGGACTCTGCACACAATCACTGGCCTCACCCACGGACAGGGGGTCAGCATAATCAGGGAATCCGCAAAGGAGTACTCGTTGAAGCTCAGAAAGCCTCTCTACGCCTTCATGTTGAAGGATCTGCGCTTAGCCGCAAAGAGCCCCTCGACCGCTATGATATTTGCGTTTCCCGTCTTTGAGACCGCAATAATAATCCTGTCGACGTCCGGCCGAGTATTCGCAACTGAAGACGTGCTCATGTCCACCGGGATGGGATCGCTATTCACTCTGATGCTGAGCTCCTTTTTGTTGAACACGGAAAGGGCCGGACTCGGCTACTCGATGTCTCTTCCTATTGGGCCAAGGATGGTAATCAGTGGGAAATCATTGATCTCCACTATAGCATACCTTCCAGTACCCGCACTAATCATTGCGCTACAGCTCATCAGGCAGGCGGTCACAATATCTTTCCTTGTGCCTCTAGTTGAGACTTTCGCAGTCAGCGCAGCGACGACTGCAGAGATTGCAATGTTCGTGAGGGGCAGGACCTTGAGTGAGGCATTGATACCAAAGGTCGCTCCAGGAGGCAGAGGCATGTCAAGCGGGTTTAGCGTGATGGTCTCCTCCGATATTGGTCTGCTCATCAAGTCCCTGATCATCTCTGGAATAATCTTGGTGATTCCGCTGATCGCGTATGGAGCAATTGCTCTTTTGCTTACGAGCCAGTTTCTGGCGATCGGTATAATGACTCTCATCGCAGCCGGAGAACTCGCAGTCGTCCAGGCAATACTTCGTAGACGCAGATAGAATAGCACTGTCTAAAACAGTCAGACTTGCCCCCAGTTGTAACGCACGTACTGGTCGATCATTCGTTTCTAGTGTGCAGCAGGTAACCACCGAACGCGGAGAGCCAGATTACTAGCGGGAGATCTATCATCCTCTCCATTCCTCCCACACCCAGTCCCAGGTTAACATCGAAGCCAAGGAGCACGAGCGAAATGAACGAATAGACTCCAAACAATATCGAGAATAGTTTCATTCCCTTGCTTCCCACGACACGGTACGAGGTTAAGGCAAACAGTCCGCCGCTTGCAAATGCAAGTAGACCGAAAAATCCATGGATGCCAGTAGGAGAATTGAGAGGAAAGATTGCGGCTCCCACAAACCCTATGCCAAGTATGAACGAAAGAGTCGCACTTAACCTGCTTGCCATCGATCGGTGAGCAAAGTATCCTCCAAAGATCACTGCGACTCCAAGCAAGAAGAGCGACGCATTCCAAAGCAGCGCCACATGCCCCACCCCCAGCTCGCTCAAAGCCTGATCCCTGACATTGTATGCCGGGTACAATGACTCTGCGATCGTGGTCAGCAGCAGGAATTCGGCCGCTCCAGCAAGAAAGGAGGCCCCCGCTATTGTTTCAAATCTTCTCCTCTTGTTTTGTTCAGCTCTTGCCTTGCTCAGCGGGGCAGCTCTTTCTGTCATTGTCGATCCTCTCCTTGCACCCCGAAACAATTAGGCGTTTTAGACGCTGGCAGGGATAGTCCGAGTTTGAGCAGGTTCTGGAGGTCTTTCAGGCATGGAGAAGAATGATACCGCTGCGAGTATTTGTGCCACGAGTATCAGAGCAAATCCGACTCCTATTATTGTGGTTGCCGCACCTATCAGATAGAGCAAGCCAGTTGTCCTAAACATACCGACATTCAACTTTGCAGCTATCGAGTCGTAGCTTCTTCGAAGGAAAACAGCTGAAGCTATCATAAGCGCCCACACAACCGCAAGACCGGCAAGGACCCCTAAGGCGAGCCCTATCCAATCACCTGCGGCTATGTTCGGACCCGGTACGAACTCGGTTCCAACGAAACTGCCCATCCCCAGTGCCCGGAACACTGCACCAAGAACAGTCACTGTTCCGACTGCGATTCCTCCTATTGCAAGTACGACAGAGATGAGCATATCGTTGAATATCTTTACTTCTTTCACTATTTGCGATATATATTTCACAGCAACGAGTGTCATTACAAATCCAGCTATTCCCAGAATCCATCCGACCGTTGGTGCTACTGTTAGAAGTACGAGAACAGATCCCACTCCTCCAAGAGACTTTGCTTCCGATAACGAAGCCATTTGAATAACTCACACTCCGCTAGTAGATACGATGGCGACGGATATAGAATCAAGCCACGATTATCAGGTGTGAGAATCAATACGGATATCCACTCAGGCTCTTTGACCTCCTTTGGTATTGCAGAGATGACTTCGCTACTAGCACCTCGAATATTCCTCTGCCATAATTCGAGTACAGATATCGTTTCGTACCCTGAAATTCAGAACATCAACGCATAAGATTGTTCCATTTGCTATGCCAGAAATTCAATTGCGCTTACAGGGCCCCAACTTCCAAGGCGATTATGATCAATCTTGTTGCATCAGTGCACCACTATCCGAAAAGTTCGCAAAGCTTCTCTAGTCGCAATCCACTCGTCAGGCACAACTCTCTTGTCAGCTACTGATGTAGAGTGCTTGGGGAACGTATAATCTTCCACTCGGATGTGATTCGGAGCCATGTCTCTCCAAATACGAGGTAATCTCATCATTCGGATCAAATTCGTACCACACCGAATCCCGCGTAGAGAATATCTGAAGTAGATGGAGCGACCACTCTTCTCACACTTTTGCGTTGTTTGTATCCGTCTATTCATAGATCCCTCATGAGTAAGGATTTGTTTGAGGGCATGTTTATATTCAAACCAGAAACACTCGAAGCAAACTTCTCAACAAGTGCTTCACATTGTCAACGAACGACTCGGGCGCTCATTACTACCGTCCGACAAACATAGCGGCTTCCAAACCACACGGTAAAGGTGTCTACGAGATTGCCGTCTCAGGCGATTTTGGTTTTGGGATCGAATCTGCCACAGTCAAGACAATTGCAGAATGCAATGGCAAGTTGACCAGGCAGCTGATGGAAGGTGAAGCAGTCGACAACTACTTTGCAGCCGAGTTCTTTGTCGACTCTGCCAATTTGAGTTGCGGCGTCGAGGAACTTGTGAAGAAGATAGAGAAGATCTCATACGTGAAGCAAGTTCGCATGAGGTCTCGGGAAGGATACTTTTACAGTCATTTTCTGTTTCCGGTCACGGCGTTCCGAAGATCTCGCGTCATTGCATTTAGGGCTGATACCCTCTTACGCATGTAGGAGCGTCTCACACAGTTTCTCGGAAGCAGCGCAGCCACAATCCTATATGAAGAGGGGCGGATCGTACGGAGAGACGATCACCAAAAATCACAAATTCTTTCTGGGGATGCTAGCGAGCAACTCATCATTGAGAACCTGAAGGAAGGCAGCAAGGCAACAGGGGGGAATACTCGACTTTGAACCAGCTACTGATGATCGCATTCGTCTATCGCTAGGCCATCCTCCTCTGTACAACGGTGAATGGATGGATACCTGGCTTCTATACGGGGCTTTCGCTGGAATACTGGAGAACATTTACGACTGCAAACTCTCGGTAGAACGATCCGACTATGACAAGGAAAAAGACAACCTTACTGTAATTTACAAGCTTGCGAATCGCTGATGAGCTTATATTCATTTCAAAACGAAAGGTCTTTCAGTTTCTTACTCAAGAAACAATTTGGCGTAGAGCAAGTGTCAAACACGTTTATACTATCCGCCCAAATCAAGAGCTCAAACCCTGATGCGATCAAACCCATCCTTGAGAACTTGTTCAAGAGCAAGGGATCAGTGACAAAGCAAGAAACAGTCGGATTCACCGTCAGTGCCGTGGTAGAAGGAAGCAGCGCCAAGGAGTTGAACCGCTCGCTACTCTCTAAGTTGAGGAAAGTCGAAAAGAAGACTACATTACGAGCAGAGTGGACCAGCAAAGGCGTGACCGAGAGGTACTTTGATTACGTTTTAAAGAAGACCATTGAA
>JAKAPU010000090.1:7739-10403 GCA_021806865.1 archaeon | reverse complement strand
TCCGATCTGCGAGCCTTGTTGAATGGACGGGACCAGCTCCACCAAACGCGATCATTGTAAGTGACGCTGGATCTTGACCTCGTTCCACCGAGACTATTCTCATTGCCCTCGCCATATTGCTATTCACGACATCACATATTCCTGAAGCAGCTTGTTCGACAGAAACGCCTAATTTTGATGCGATTTTCTCCTCAAGTATCTTTTGGGATTTTTCTTTGTTAAGCGAAATTTCTCCACCCAAGAAGTATGCCGGGTTTAGATATCCAAGTATCAAGTCAGCATCCGTAACCGTTGGATCTTCTCCACCCTTTGGATAGCATGCTGGACCTGGATCGGCTCCTGCACTCTTCGGACCAACTTTGAGCAGTCCGTAATCAATGTGCGCAATGCTTCCACCACCCGCTCCAATCTCCAAGAGGTCAACGGTGGGGATCATAACTGGGTAACCGCTCCCTTTTAGATACATGTATCCAGCAACTTCGAAATCCATTGTAACGCGTGGCTCTCCCCCCACAATGAGACAGCACTTCGCCGTAGTACCGCCCATATCAAAGGAGAGCATGTTCGATGCACCAGTGAGCTTGCCCAGGTAAGCTGCAGCTAGAGCACCAGCCGCTGGACCAGATTCAATAATCTTCACCGGAAATCGTGAAGCGGAATCGACTGTGGATAATCCACCTGACGATTGCATGATGAAGAGTCTGCCACCGAAACCACGTTCCCTGAGCGTGTTTTCTATTACGTGCATATACTTCCTTGTCTTCGGTTGGGCGTAAGCATTGATCACAGTTGTGGAAGTGCGTTCGTATTCTCGCCACTCTGGCAATACTTCAGAGGAGAGCGAGACTCCAATTTCTGGAAGCGCTTTTGAAAGTGTCTCTTTTACTTTCCTTTCGTGTTCAGGGTTTGCATATGAATGAATGAATGAAACTGCAACAGATTCTACGCGCAGTTTGGAAAGTTTGCGTGCAATTCGTACAATTTCATTCTTGTCAACTTTTTTCTCTATATGACCATTGTATAGGGATCTTTCGCCAACCTCCACTCTTAGATATCGAGGAACAAGCGGTGGAAGTTTTTCTTCAAATATATCGTATACCGTGATGCGTTTCTCTCGACCTATCTCCAGAACATCCTTGAAGCCCTTCGTTGTTAGGAGAGCAGTCACTGCTCCGCTTTTCTCGATGACAGTATTTGTAACAAGGGTCGTGGAATGCACAGCAAGACTGAGATCGTTCCCAGCAATTTTCAATTGGCTAAGCAGGGATTCGAGACCATTGACTACTCCTCGAGACGGATCTTTCGGCGTGGTAGGGCATTTCACAACGGTAGCTTTGCCACTTGATTCGTCGATTGCAATCAAGTCGGTAAAAGTTCCTCCTATGTCGAATCCAAGTCTGTAGAAGGTCAAAATTGCAAGTCTTCGACTTTCGTTCCCTTGAAGAATATTAAACCATTCTGAGGACGGGACACACTCTCCTGATTATTGCCGAGCTCGAATGACTCATTGTAGAAAGTTCAATATCCAGGATCGATTTTTGTGTTCGCAGTGGAATTGGTAGTTGGAAATAATTGATTGTCACGTACACATATGCCCAGACAATCTCGCTGAACGTAACAAGGAAATCATACAAAGATTTTCTGGAATAACTCCAGCCTACGACGGAAGTGTTGGAAACCTCTTTTCTATGATGCAGAAAAACAGAATCTCGAAAGCCATAGTCAACAATACCGTGCTGAAAGCCGAACTAATGTCTAAGGCAAATGACTTCACAGCGCAAACGGTTTCGAAACACTCAGAGTTGATCGGGATGGCCTGGATAATCCCAGGCTCATCTGAGTCCGTCGAGGAGATTGAGAGGTGCAAGAATCTTGGATTCAAAGGTGTAAAAATGCACAACTCTCACTTCAAGATCATGCCTTCTGACTCCCGCAATGACAAGATCTATGAAAAAATTGTGGAACACGCCTTGCCCGTGCTATTTCACTGCGGCTTTAATCCATACACTGCCTCAGGAGAGAAGCAGTATGCCATACCGAGAAACTTCCTTGATGTTATCAAGTGTTACCCAGAGATGAAAATAATCTTGGGCCATTTGGCTGGATATCAGGATGATCCGGCTGGTGCAATCAAGGTTGTCAGTGCTTCTGACAACGTGTTTGCTGATCTCGCACTTGATCCAGGCAAGCCCATGGATCTCAATCAAATTATCACAGAGTTTGGCTCGAGGAAGCTGATATTCGGTTCGGACTACCCGATTCATGAGGCAAGTGAAATCCTGCATAAAATTAACGATCTTGATACTGACGACTCCGCCAGCATACTCGCATTGAATTCGGAATCTGTGTTTGCCATCTCATAGAGAATCGTTTTATTGCCACTCACTCGAACACCTCACAGGCTGATCTCTTCTGCGCAAATCATTGCCCCTATCAGGCTACGTAGTTATAGACCTCACACATCAGGTCGCTGGCCCCTTTTGCACCATGCTACTTGCGGATCTCGGTGCAGAAGTTATCAAAATAGAAAGACCGCCAAATGGAGACACAGCACGGGACTGGACTTACTTTGGACCTTCGATATTCCTAGCTCTGAATCGCAACAAGAAAAGTGTTGCACTGAATTTAGCAACTAAACCAGGAAGAGAGGTTCTCAGACGAGAT
>JAKAPU010000090.1:0-7729 GCA_021806865.1 archaeon | reverse complement strand
AAAGCAGACATTGTGGTGGAGAATATGGCTCCAGGAGTGGCTGAAAAGCTTGGGGCAGGTTACAAGGATGCAAAGCGACTGAACAAAGACATCGTCTACTGCTCAATTTCCGGATACGGAAAATCAAACCAGTATTCTAATCTGCCAGCTTGGGACCCTGTGATCCAGGCTCTCTCCGGCCTCATGAGCGTGACAGGTGAAAAGAGCGGAGAACCTGTGAGGATCGGCGTCTCCGTGGTCGACATGGGGGCAGGTCTGTTCGGCGCGTTAGGAATCCTTTCAACTCTTCTTGCAGGACAAAGAAATGGAAGACGCTCAAAAGGAGCTTTTTTGGACATCTCTCTATTTGATTCCGCAACGGTGTGGATGGCCTTCTGGGTTGTTTACTACTCTATTTTTCAGAAAATCCCTGAAAAGAACGGGAGCGCGTGGCCAGCGTTCTGTCCGTATCAAGCGTTCAAGACAAAAGACGGATTTGTGTTCGTTGGAGCATCAAATGAAGAATATTGGCAGAAGCTCTGCCGTGCACTGGAAGTTGGAAACCTCTTAGAGGATAAGAGGTTCTCGACAAATCAGCTCAGATTGGAGCATTCCGATGAACTTGTAAAGATACTCGAAGAAGCGATGACAAAACTCAATCGAGATCAGATAGTCTCTTCTTTGAGAGCTGAGGAGGTTCCATGCTCGCCAGTCAACGATGTGTCTGATCTTGTCAAAGATGCAGGCCTCAAAGAACGCGGAATGATAGAAGAAACTATGTGGAACATGTCCAGATTCCTTTCGATTGCAAACCCATTGAAGCCATCAAGAGTTGGAGTTGCAAGGACAAAGTCTCCGCCAAAGTTAGGCCAAGATTCACTCCAAGTGTTACGCTGGCTGGGCTACACAAAGTCAGAATCTGCAAAGCTGTTATCAGAGAATTGACTTTACTTAAACGCCGGCACGACGCTTTCGCAATACATCCCCAGGAAATTCCTCCATTCATCCTCTTCGCCCGTGTGCCTAGCTATGAAGATGTCAACTCCAACTCGAGCTTTGTCCTTCAGCTTCCTCAGGCAATCTTCTGGAGTTCCAGCAATAGTGAACTTCTCGACCAGCTCATCGGTGATGAATTTGCTTCTAACTGATGCAGAGCTCCAGTTGTCCGTATGAATGTGATCGTGTTCGACGTATTTCGATTCTACATCGATTCTTTCGAGGTCTTTGGTCTCCACATTGTTCTCTTGAAATAGGTGGCGCGCGTTCTTCCAGTACCAGACTACGTACGGCCTTGCCGCTTCGATTGCTGCATGCCTGTCTTCTGACAGACTTATGAAAGAAAGATCTGCAATGCGAAACTCGCCTGATTCTTTGCGCTTTTCAAGCCCTCTCCTTACGTTCGAAACGGCCTTTTCCATTGCAGCATTTCCAGTTCCCACATTGATGATTGCGCCGTCGCCCACGCGCCCTGCGAGCTCAAGCATTCGTGGACCTGTCGCTGAAATGTAGATTGGAACATTACGCTTCGACCAGCGCATTGATACCCGCTCCCCGTTTTGAAATTCCAATTCCTCGCCTCTACAAATTCTGCGTATATCTAATACCGAACTCTCAAGTTGTGACACAGTGGCTGGAGAGCGACCAATTCGCCTTACTGAGCTGTCACCTGGTCCAATCCCTAAAACCGCTCGCCCATTTGATATTTCATCTAAGGTTGATATCGCGCACGCAGTCGCTGAGATATCTCTTGTTATTGGGTTTGTCACAGCCGTCCCAAGTCTCATTCTTTTGGTTCGTGTTGCGCAAATGGCGAGACACTCATACACATCTCTATGGATCATCTGAGAATCTGGAAGCCAAAGGGAATCGACCCTGTGCGATTCAGCATACTGGGCGGCTTCCACATAGTTAGAAATTGACGAGTAATATCCACCTAGACTAAGCGCAAGACGCATTCTTAATCGGAAGTTATGGTAGATCTAACGAGTTATAAGAACTTGGAACGATAGAACGCTTGTAATTGAATCAGTGCTAGATCTTGTTCATCGCCCACATGTCTCTCAAACGTATAGTCCTTGCTTTGGTTATTTGATCGAGACAGGCGTGAAGGTGTAGTCTTTCCTGCATCAAAGGGTCTCGAACATCCTGATAGTTTGTCTTTTCATTTAGCACATATACTCCAGCAAAGGAAGTCCTAATCAAGAGAATCGTCCTGTCTAGTATCGCTATTCTTTCTCTCGCTTCGTAGCTCGTACTCTCGTATGTCTATGAGTTTACAGTGCACGCAGCGTATTCATCACAGGCGTTTTCCGAATCGTAGACCAAAGCCAAGTCATTATCTTCACCGTTACCCTCCCCCAACGATAGATTTTGCTTTCGTTCCTCTTGCCAACATACGAACCTGGCGAAGCGATAGACTCTGTTGCTGTATTTCATTGGCGAGATGTATCTGCTTGCTAGGATATTTCAGTCAAACGAGCTCACATGCATGACTCGGTTTGAGTAAGCGCCTACTGACTCGATCTTTTGTTTCGTTCTGGAGGCCAAGAAGCAGGAGTCTGCGAGACGTACTCCCCCACTTTTTCAATTCGTTGAACTAGATGAGTCACACCTCCTATACCGAAACTCACAACATAGAGCCTGAATGCTTCGGCTTCTTCAATTGGATCAAGGTTTTGCCTTTGCATGTTTTCTGTGAGTGAAAGTTCCAAAGTTTCCCTGTCAGCCATCTGCATCACAATGCATTGGACAGACTTTAAGAGCAACTTTCTGTATGCCTGATATCGTGTGTATCGGCATACCAGCTCGTACACATCACCAGACTCCATGGACTTATTTCGCACTATAATCGGTTCCGGTAATCCATGTGTGCTTATTGATTGCAGTAGTTCATCGAATGTTTCGTCTGCTTAGATGTTCATTCTTAGGTTTGGGAACTTGGAAGGTGCGATCTGAGAAAGGTCCAGGTACTTAACGCTGCTTAAGTCATCAATCGAACTAAGCAAGTGTTAGACTGCGAAAACAAATGTATACTTGATAGATGGCTAGGAGTAACAGCTAGCTACCTACGAAATGCTAATCTTTTTCACCCTATTAGTCCTGTGTGCATCTGGTGCGTTTCCGTGCTGCCAGAGATCCTCCAAGAATAGACATATCGAGAGTGCAAATTTAGAATCATTAACGAAGAAATTGTCGTTCTCATTTGTCGAACTGGTAAGTGGTTCAATCTGCCATCTGAGTACAGCAAGTGACCTATCTGCAACAACAAATCGTAGATGCACTGCGTCGAGCACTCGTATTTGCCACAGTTTATTGAGCCGCCTAGCATAACGAGCATTATTTGTCCCAATCTCGGTTATGAACTTAAGAGTGACTCCTCTACTAGTCGCATGTCTGCACTGTGAGATCAGATTTGTTCTGAAGATTTATTTGACCCCTTTCGCTGAGACTACTGTTATAACCTCTTTCTTTGCCTGTCTAATCGTTCGCGCAATTTCTGCATAATGTCTTTCTGATCCGTGACCGATTCGATAGTAAGTTCCACGAACATCAGTAGAGGGCGCACGCTTGTTTGAATTACTGTGCGTCAAACGAAATTCTGCGAGTTTGTATTCGAGGCTTCTCAATGCTCGTTGCAAGTCACCAATCCGTAATTCCATCTCGCTCAAGAGCCTGGTTAGTGCCACCTTAGGCGCAATTGCCACGTAGTTTTTTGGCGGTCCGAGATACATCTCGACGCCCCCCCCCAATTTCACGAGATCCCTGAGTTTTCGATAAACGTCGACACGATGTAAACCTGGATCTTCTGATATATTTCGAGCCGAAACTGAACCGTTAGACAGTAGATAGAGATAGACTCTGGACTGGTTAAGACTCAATACTAAAGCACTCAAATCCAATGTTAGATTGTCGAGTACTAACTGCTCCTCAGATCTATTCTCAGATCTGCTTGCTGCCAAAGCGGATCTATGTCGATCTAAGGAATTACAAGGTTAATCGATGGTATCACAGCTTTGGTGGAGACTAACAGGTTGAGGAATCGCGCTTGAATTCAGTCCAAATATCTAAAACAGCTGATTACATCTTAGAATAGGGCTAATGGGCAAATCTAGTTATCGAAGGAATACTTTTCCTAACAGGAATTTCATGAGATGAATACTTACGATTTACTTAATTGCCTGGCCAAATTTAGTTTGTTCTTGACTTGACGAGGGTTTCTTTCGGTCTTTCGCTCAATAATAGAGCAGCTGTGTTTCTGAGGTCCTATACATTGCAAGATCTCATGAAGATGGCTGAAATCGCAGAAGATTTCTCCTTTGATTCGTTGTGGGTGGGAGATAGTCTCATCGACAGCCCGAGGTACGAACCAATGGCGCTTTTGGGAGCGATAGCTGCTAGAACAAATAAAGTGAAGATCGGAGGTTCTATAATTCAGCCTCATTTCAGAAATCCGATACTTCTTGCTCTGACATGGGCAACTTTGGATCAACTATCAAACGGGAGGACTATACTAACACTTGGAATAGGTGGTGGCACTCCGCAAGGAGTAGCAAAAGAAGCAGAGCTCGTCGGAATCGACGTTAAGAAACGGGGGAAAGCTCTCGAAGAGAGTGTGCAAATACTTAGGAAACTCTGGAGCGGAGAAATTCTTGATCATCATGGCGAAGTTTATGATCTGATAGGAGCAAAGTTGGGTTATCTACCCATTCAATGCCCCCCACCTATATGGATAGCGGCCGGCGCATATGTTCCCAAGCAACATGTCGAAACCATCTCAGCGACACCAGGATACACAACGAAAACAGGACTGTACACTGGCGCATTTAGGCGGGTTGCTAGATTGGCAGATGGTTGGTTCACAATCATGACTTCGCCAGAAGAATTTGAAAAGAATTCCAATATGATCAGCGACCTAACTCGAGAATATGGCAGGAAGCCGAACGACGTAAAGCGGGCCGTAGAATGTTGGCTTAATGTTGGACGGGACAAACAGAAGACTAGAACTGAAGTTGCGAGTATAATTGAGGGATACTTCGCGAATAAAGTGGATACTGAAACTGTCGAGCGTTGGTCGATCTATGGTACGGCGGATGATTGTATAAGAAAAATTCAGAAATACGTAGACGCGGGAGCAGAAACGATCAAGTTAATCATGGGTTCACATGAGCCTCTTTCTCTTTTAGACGAAACGGCGAAATCCGTATTGCCTTCGTTCTGATCTTGTGACCTGTGAACAAGCAGCCTGTGTCTCCATCTTCTTTATGGAAGACTGATGAGTTTGGATTTACTCATGGCATAGTTGCGGAAGGCAATAAGATACTTTTCATCGCCGGACAAGCTGGAATTGACAAGGAGGGAAAAGTCGTCCAAACTGGATTTGAGGCGCAGTGTAAGATTGCGTTCGAGAGCATCGCTCAAGTTCTTAGGGAAGCTGGAGGGACTTTTCACAACGTAGTCAAAGTGAATGGATACTTGACCGATATGAGCAATCTTATGACTTATGGAAAGGTAGCTTCGGCGTACTTCAAGGGCGAAAGACCTGCACAAACATTGGTAGAGGTCAAGTCTCTTGCACTGCCTGGAATGCTTGTCGAAGTCGAAGCTACTGCAATCCTGTAGCTGTAGCGTTCTATTATATGGTCTCTCATGTATTTGGAATGGTCTCAGTGAATTCCAATTGAATATGGAAGGTCTAATAACTCTCTGAAGCACTTTCGCAGCGTATTTCATACAAGTGGTAGCCATGTCCCCGTCCTCCACTTAGTGTGAAATGTATAGCAACTTTGATACTTTTTTGTCACACAACTGCCCCGCGCTTACTTTGGCTCTGCGTCTTCTCTTAGTTAGACCATCCCATGTCAATCTTAGCCTCCTAGCAGATGTTATCCTTTCATTCTTATCTTAGTACGAAATTCGCCCTCACTCATCGTCTCATTTTCTGTGGACTGTTACTTTCTCTGCGCACCTCTCTTTCTGGTTTGATCTTGAACCAATCCCAGCTTCGCATTGCTAAAATGAACGTCTAAGATGAGTTAGATAAGCAAAACACAGTATCTGTAATTGAAATTGTGCATGAGGGCAACGTTTCTTATAATTTTTTCCAATTTTCTGAAGATAAATCGGCGGAGTTGTCAGATAAATATCAATTCATGAATTCAGCTGAGATGTTAGGAAATGGCAATCTAGTGACTTGAACTTGCGTCTCTACTAGCTTTCCTCTGAAACTGAGAAACTGTTGGCGAACTAATCGTGTTGGAGAGCGGGCCTTTAGCGTAAGTGGGAAGGATCAATTTTGCGCATGCCAATCATAAAATACCAAAAGCCTGTCTCCGGCTGTCGCACATCTCAAATGACTTCTATCTCGGACTCTCTGATTGTCGGATGTGGGACATACGGGATTTCGGTTCCTGTTTGTTTAGGCAAGCAAGGATATTCCACAACCGTGTTGAAACGGCTGCGCTAGCTAGGCGCAGTGCAGTTACTAAAGAGATCACTCTGCCTGGGTTCAAACACGACATTTTCGCAACTTCGATAAATCTCTAGAAAGCAGGCTCGATTCAGCAGGATCTCGAGATGGAGAAGTATGGCTATCGCGAGGCGAAGTATGATCGGTCTTAGCGTTGTGCTATTTCAAACAATGCCCAAGTTCTCTTGAAAGGGAGAACTGGTTTATGAATTTTCTAGCTCCTGTAGTCTGTTCTAATGTTAATCAAAGCAGATCACTAGTATCTCTATAGCCATAGGTTTCGAGAATCCAAGCCGCGCACTAGAACAATTCAAAATTGCGCGAGGAGATATGAATTGCTTGTAGTACGCGACCAAGTGAATTGTTCAAATCCTGGGTCGCCACGTTCGTCTTACTGTAAAACCGAGATAAGCTGATTAGTAGAGCAGAGTGTAAACAGAGCGATCATGTGATTAACGTGAGACTAAACTATGCTCGTTCGAATGACTGTTCTGCGTGGAAACATGCTTACGAACCGAGAAAGGTGTACGGACAAAACGCTGTAGACTCACAGGATCGCGTTGACTTTCAGAAGCTGAGGAAAGAGAGGTTATCGAAGCTTCAACAATCCATGAAACGAGAGAATCTGGAAGCGCTTCTTCTTTTCGATGGTGACAACATAAGATACGCGACCGGACTGTATGACTACGGTTGGCGCACCTACATGCGCTATTGTATTGTCCCTGTTAGCTCAGACCCGATCATGTTTGATACAGTGGGAACAGATTTAGAGTTCACCTCGGAAAACGCTTCTTGGCTAAGAGAGAATCTAGAACCGGCAATTGTGTGGAAACTGGCGCCGGCAGATGACGTAACCATGGAAAACCGCTTCGCCCAGGGGATAATCAAAGCTCTTAGGAAAAGAGGTCTGAAGATAGATTCTTGTGGTTCCGATATTCCGGATGGTATGGTAATAAGATCACTTTCAAAGGTCGGAATTAAGGTCGATGACGCGACTGACGCAGTCTCCAAAGCTCGCATGATCAAGTCGAGAGACGAACTTGAGATACTGAAGATGGTCTGCGGTTTTGTAGACAACGCTTTTTGGTTTGCAAAGAACGAATTTGTCAAGCCAGGTGTGCGGGAGTCCCAAGTCAAGGGGAAAATTAGCCAGTACTTGATAGGCGAATGCTGCTGCGAAGCTTATGTTGGCAACGTCTCTACGGGTGGTAATACGAATCCATACTATCGCGGTGAGCACACAGATAAAGTGATCAGGCAAGGAGATCTGGCGATTCTCAGATC
>JAKAPU010000089.1 GCA_021806865.1 archaeon | reverse complement strand
GTTGCGCTGAAAGAAGAAGGACAACGGTTACCTGTGGATCAGCTAATGATCGTAAGCCATGTCGCAGTATGAGCAGAAGCCTTTATGCGATAAAGGGCAACGATGCGGTGAAGGCTTTTGTTCGGGCTGGGGGAATTGAAAAGACGGGAAAGGGAGATCACGTGAACATAAAAATGCCTAACGGTATGATCGTTACGATCCCCGGGAATAAAGAACTCAAGATTGGTTTGTTGAAAAGCGCTATTAGAAAAGCTGGTTTGACCGAGGAGCAGTTTCTGGATTTGTTATGATTTCCGCTCACAGCTAAAAGGAGTTCAGGGTTGGAAAATGTTCGGTGCTAAAGAGGCTCAATGTTCAGAGTTGGCTCATTCTGAGTTATTACCTATGAGCTATTAGCCGTTCTATCACCCAGCACCAAGAACCAAGTATCTGACCTTTGACTTCCGATATCTTGTTTTCACCTGCTGCGTCCAGAATCGAGCGCGGTAGCTCACCTTGTGAGGATAATCGGGGCGATTCGATCTGGCGCGGGAGTGGAAACTATGAGCGGTAATGATTAACATATGCCGGAGAGGAAATGCTCATGAATGTGGTTGAGATTATAAACCTTCAACCATTGAGAGGGGGCAAAGCGAAGCCATACTAGGTGAAACAGGTGAGAGACCTTTTGCTAAAATATAGACTTCATGAGGAACGAAATGCATAGGTATGAGCTGGTTATATACTGGAGCACGGACGATGAATCCTTCGTCGCAGAGGTTCCGGAGCTTCCTGGATGTATGGCGGACGGTAAGACCTATAGCGAAGCTGTCCTGAACGCTCAAGATGCGATCGATGAGTGGATCGAAACGGCGAATGAGTTAGGGAGGAACATACCGGTGCCTAAAGGAAAATTAGCATACGCTTGAGTGAGCTGCTGCCGATTTCCGGCTTCTGTCTTCTGTTGCACCGCTATGAGCTACGAGCCACCGGCTATGTTGCTTTCGGCTTCTGACATCTAACCTCTTTCCTTAACCAGATCTGAAACTTCCAAAACCTCTACCCACGCTAATTTGCTTCCGAAACTTCTAAAGCGCCTCTGGCTCAATCACGCCTACATTCTGATCGCAAACTACGTTTTTGACCCAGGCGCTCCGAGGGAAATAGCCGGCGTCTGTTTGATGGCACAAGCTGGCGCAAAGCGTACCGCTATTTTAAATAAGTGTCATATCACATAGGAATCGAGATAAGGGTAGTAGGCTATTTTGAAAAATAGATTGCACGCAGATGACGCAGGAAAATACATGATGACCACAGATCAAATTATTATTGAGAGATTGATCAGTGACTACCTGTTTTTTCAGTGAGTTCTGTGTGCAATGATTTGAAAGTAACCCACTACCGAGATAAGGACAGAGTGGAAAAGTCAGGGTTAATCTGCTATACTTGATCTGGAGATGTAAAGGAGCATACAGTGGAAGCAAAATTGATTATTCCGGATTCTGTGTTGCAGGCAATTCGTCTGCCGGAGAAAAGAATACAAAGCGAATTATTGAAGGAATTGGCAATTTCACTCTATGATCAAGGTATTTTGTCATTCGGCAAAGCAAGGGAATTAGCGCAGCTTGGCAAATACGAATTCGGGAAGTTGTTGGGAGAACGAGAAGTATCGAGACACTATGGAGAAGAAGATTTAGATGATGACATGATATATGCCCGCAGTTAGCAATACCTCTCCTGTTTTGAACTTAGCAATCGTCGGCAGGCTGTCTTTGCTTCGCGACCAATTTGAAACTGTAATGGTGCCTCATGCTGTAAGAGACGAGTTGAAGATTGAGGAGGATTTGCCGGGCTGCAACGAGATTCGTGGAGCGTTGAAACAAGGTTGGCTTGTTACCATAGAAGTGAAGGACATGGAAAAAGCCGAATTGCTGAACAGGGAATTAGACAGAGGAGAGTCGGAAGCTATTGCTCTGGCGCTGCAAGTAAGGCCGGATTGGGTTCTGGTCGACGAGAAGGAAGCTCGTAATATTTGCAAGACGTTGGGACTGAGAGTAACTGGAATATTGGGAGTTCTGTTGAAGGCAAGGAGAAACGGGAAGGTCGGTCCATTGAAGGAAGTGCTTGATGAATTAATGAGCAAGGCTGGATTCCGGATAGGCAAGACATTGTACGACAATATTTTGAGAGAAGAATCAAATCAAGCGTAAGCTGAACGCTGAAAGCCGATAGCTGATCGCTATATCATGAGTACGTTCCCGAATACTCAACGCTTCCCACGAAACACGCAAAAGACGCGAAGATAATATCATGATTTGGTGTGGTTCGTGTGTTTAGCGGGCTTATCAACATGTTTATTATCCATTGCCTGGCGGCCATCTTGCACCATGAATCCTGAATTACATAAGAAACTGTTGAAACAGTTCCTCGCAGACTTAGTTTTGCAGTTAGCACCAATAGTTGATTCACAACCGTTTTAATGGTTTCAGGGAGAACTATCAATAAGTAAAGATGTGTTGGGGACACTACGCTAGCTGTCGTCCGGGCAACCTAAACGTTTACTACCGAGCAGTTACGCTATTTGGAAAGTAGTGGAAGGGTCATTGGATCTGCGCTGCGGGAAGGCATAGTGGTGTATGAAAAACAACCCCAGTCTGTTTGAAGATCCTCAGGAGTGGTTGAAGCGTGCAAGAAGTAACCTTCAGGAACCTGTAAGACGGAGCCTCGCCTCGCCGGCTTCCCCGGTCTCTTGGACTGATGTCTTGCATCTGGCTTCTGATTTCTGTTTTTTCCTTTAAGGTAGTAATAACATACGACTCCGAATATGAAGGTTATGTGGTGGACGTGCCGGAACTTAACGGATGAATGAGCGAGGGAAAGACTCTTGACAAAGGATTTAGTCAATACCTGACCACAAGGAAATTGCACCCGGATTGTTGAGTAGGGCGCTTGCACTACGGTTTCGAGGCTACGTCAAGCAGGACACAGGCATTGAGTTGAATCTGTCAAAACTATCCGTTCAGCAGAGATGTTTGAAAAGTTATGGTTAGAATGGACATAGAAAAAGTCGGCAAAAGCACGGCCGGAAATATAGCAATCAGCGGGTTAACCAAAGCTTCTCGGTTCCTTGCATTTGTTCTTATCGCAAGATATCTCGATCCTGAAAATTTTGCCACTTATGCACTGGTAATTGCATCGGTCGAAATCTTCAGAGCCTTCGCGGAATTCGGGATAGACACGATTGTGGTACGGAGCCTTTCCGAACCAAGAGATAGACCGCACAATTACGTAAAAGCCGCTCTTCAACTTAAAGTTGCTTTGAATATCCTCATCGCCTGTATCGGCGTGCTCAGTTTCCACCTGATCTTTCCGCATGAGACCCCAGCTGTATACGGCATAATTCTCCTATCCATCGGCTCCTTATTCTACTCTATGTCTAATACTCTTAGAGCCGGCTTTCTTGCTAAACTAGAGATGCATAGAGTTCTCGTTCCAACTCTGTTCGTAGGCGTTGCTTATATCACTCTGCTCGTCGTCGTGACCAAGATGTCAATGAGCATTTATTGCGTTTTCGGTTTGCAATCGGCAGTCGAAGCGGTGACATTCGCATGGCTTCTTAAGTTGACGCACCTGCACACAAGCCGACAGTACGTTGACCGACATGTCCGTCTCTTCATTCTTAAGAATGCGTTTCCCCTCGCATTAGTGGGAGGATTTGTCGTCGTCTATTCCCGTGAGAGCCTTTTCTTTCTTTCCAAACTGGGAGGACCGACGGCAGTGAGTACTTACTCCGTCACCTACCGTATTACCGAATCTGTGATGATCGTTGCTGCCGCTCTCGCCGCAAATCTGTTCCCTCTGTTTTCCGCTGCCAAAGGGACAGACGAAAGATTAAGAACCCTTGTAGCATCCTCTATCCGAATTCTTTTCTACTCGGGGCTCGTAATTGCTCTAGCGTTCAGCATTCGCCCTGAGTTTGTCCTCAGGATCTTGTATTCAGATAGATACTTGTCCGGCGGTACTACTCTGTCTCTCCTTGCAATGTGGATTCCGCTCGCTTCAACGAACATGGTGCTGACGAATGCTATCATAGCCAAGGATGGGCAACGGATAATAGCAATTATCGGTCTGGTTAACTTGGGGGTGAACATTATCGCGAACATAATCCTAGTCAGGGCATTCGAAGACAGGGGTGCAGCGGCAGCAGCACTACTTACCGAAGCATTTAATTCAGTGATGCAATTGATGACCCTAAAGAAGCTATTGAGGATTCAACCTGTGACCGTAATTCCGTTATATCAACTGGTTTCTTTTGGACTTGCTACGGCAGGAATTCTGTTTCTGTCCCGCGCAGACGATTCACTACTTGCAATAGGTCTCATTTTGGCTACCGGCATGTGGTTCATGATTCGGGATGACCTGAGCAAGCATACAATCCTTAGCGTGTTAAGAAGGTGAGAAAGAGAAAGCTCCGACCTACACATTCATGAATCTTAGAGGAGAGTGTAAATGAATTATTGGAGCTTTCTGACACATACGAAAGAAGGACCACGGGTCTACGCAGACTATCCTAAGAATCTCCTCGCACTTGTTTCCAAGGTTTCCAACTTTCTGGAAGTTCTTCTATTTAGAGTGGGGAGACATGATCGAGCAGAAGCCCGGCTTCGAGACGGGACAACGCTGCGCATTGGCACCGGGTGGCTTGAATGGCGAACATTCTTAAATTTGCTCCTGATGATGCGTGGTGGCAAACTTCTGGATCGGATTGAGACTAGTCCAGATGGAGAACCCTGCGTTGTCAATCTGGTCAACGGAGTGAAGTTTTCAGTCAATAGTACGAATATCAATGACACACTCTTTCTAATTCGTGAGCAGTTCGGATTGGATTGTTATCGCGTCAAGAACGTCAATTTCCAGAATCAGATCGTAGTGGACGTGGGAGCAAATATAGGGGACACTGCATTACTTTTTGCTTCTAAGGGGGCCACCGTATATTCATTTGAACCCTTGCCCTCGGTTTTTGAGAGTTATGAGCGCAATTGCACACTAAATAGAGACATCACCAGCAGGCTTTGCGGATTCAACGTCGGTTTGTCCGATCATTATGGTACAGTCCAATTCACATACGACCGACGTAAAACGGTAGGTGTCTCGTTATCGAACCGTGCAGCGAGCAACGGCAACGAGATAACTGAAACCATCAATCTTGTTAACGCCATTGACTTTCTGAAATCTCGCGGAATCGACAGATGCGATCTACTAAAAGTTGACTGCGAGGGATGTGAGAAGGTGCTCTTCAGAGACAAAAAATTGTTGGACTACCTGAAACCGCAGAGAGTCATCATTGAGTACCACTTTGGTTGGTTCAAGGAACTACTCGCGGTCCTCAAGGGACAGTATTCCGTTGTTGATATAGCTCCGAGTAAACAACACGACGGATTCGGGATGATTTACGCAAGCGTTCGTATGCAGAGATGATTCGAGTGGCCTCTCGCGTTCTTGCGACCACAACGCCCCTTCGACCAGTTCCAGTTGCTGGACCGATAAGGTGAGTCACTTGGTTCCACATCTGACACCAAGACGGGAAAGGGGCTGCTGACTGAAGTTGATTGTACTCTGCATAAGCCTATGACTTCGGAAGAACTTATTGGTCTCGACAGGGAGTCTGTTCTGTTTCTTCTTAACAGACATGAAGGGATTGGCGACGTGGTTCTAGCAACTGGCGCTATTCTGGGTCTTGCTAAGTTCTTTCCAGACACGAGGTTCACTGTAGTCGTGTCGGAAAGAAACCAGTATATCTTCGATCATTTTCCAGAGAATGTAGAGATAGTCTCCTTCGAGAACCCTTATTTCGCGGATGCTAGTGCGAGCGACTTTCAGAAAGTGAAGGCATTTTTCAAGTCACGATGGTTGTCGGTTGCGAAGAACATTCTTCAACTTCGGAGGCGACATTTCAAATTGGCGGTAGGAGTCAGAGAGGGTACCACGGACTTTCTTTTGATGAGAATGTACGGCGCTCAAAATAGAATGGGATTTCCAACAGAACGAGGAGAAGGTTTACTTACACATCCTGTCGAGAAGGACATTCCGGCAATCCACATGGCCGCCAGATGGCAGAAGATATATACAACATTGACTGGAGATTCGTCTATCGTAAGGCCGACGATCATCCCGAGAAAATCTGACATGCAGAAATTGCTCGAGGAACTATCGGGGCACGAAAAATGGGATGTTGGTTTGCCAACCTTGCTCGTTCACACAGGGGCCAGCACGCCATTAAGAAAGTGGGAGATAAGCAACTTCTGCAAAGCGGTGCTTGAGTTGAAGGGACACAAGAGCTTTAATACGATATGGTTCTGTCAGGAGGACGAGGCGTCCACAGTAGCTGATTTGATCGGTAAAGGTGAAATCGTTTTTGATTTTTCTCATCCCTTGGGATTCCTTATAGCCGCCATACAAATCTCAGATGTTTTTCTCGGCAACGATTCCGGGCCCATGCACATAGCTGCTGCTTGCGACAAAGCGGTTGTGGCGGTTTTTGGCCCTACGCTGCCGGAGTTGTATGGACCGTATAGCGACAAATCACTTGTCGTAAACGAAAACGTCTGCAAGTACCACCCATGCCATGATAACTGTAAGTTTTCGACGCCAATCTGCATGGCTTCAGTCGCTGTAGCAAACGTTTCGCGCGCATTACAGGGAGCCCTTGACCGTGCTTCAAGTGAAAGAGCAAAACGTTTGGATTGGATGTAAGCGTTATGCCTGCTGCCTACGTGACTGATACGCTTGCTGACTGCACGCTTGGCGTCGGAGTGATATCGAGTCCATGTTGAGAGTCGGAATCAACGGCCTGTTTCTAGGTTCAATAGATACGGGTATCGGTCAGTATACCTTGAGCTTGATCAAGGGTTTGAATGCTCATGGAGACGGTCTGCATCCGGTGATCTTCGTAGATTCCAGTGGAGAAAGATTGCTCAGCGATTTACGGATAGATACCAGACTGGAACACGTAACTATTTCACACCGGCATTGGAAACATGAAATCCTGAATGCTGTAAGCTTCGAGCGCGCTATGGAGTCTGCCGCCCGCACGTACGCTGTCCAACTCGTTCATAGCCCATATCCATTATTCCATTCGATAAAAAGCGGTATCAAGTATGTGGCAACAGTCCATGATACCATCCCGAGCCTCTTCAAAAAGTATAGAGGCGGTACGATTAGAAACGCTTTTCTCTGTAAGAGTGAAAGAAACCTTCAACATGCAAACAGTATTATAACCGTTTCACATTATTCAAAGCGGGATCTTATAAAATATCTATGCCTGGAAGAATCGAAAATTCACGTAATATATGAGTGGGTTGACGAACTCTTTAATCCCCAACCCGTTTTGGACGTCGACCTACGGTCCTTCAGACGACGGCACAAAATCCCTGACCAATTTTTGCTTTACATTGGAGGTTTCGATTATCGCAAGAACGTTGGGACTCTCCTGAAAGCGTTCGCTCTTTTGAAGCATAACCATAATATTGCCAACAAGTTGGTGCTGGCAGGTCGGTATTCTCCTACACGGAAGCAGCTCAAGAATGGCTTGGTCGAAGACATTGTCAACTCGGTCCGACAGCTAGGAATAGAAAGGGATGTAGTATGTACCGGCTACATACCGCAGATTGAGCTTCCCCTTTTGTACAAGTCCGCCATTCTATCGGTGTATCCTTCCCTTTACGAGGGATTTGGATTGCCTCTGCTAGAGGCTATGAGTTGTGGAACACCGGTTCTGGCAAGTTCCACTTCTTCTATTCCCGAAGTGTTACCGAATCAAAACCTCCTCTTCGATCCAAACGATGTTGTTTCCCTAAGTGAGAAGATTAGACTCTTTCTTGAGCGCGATGAATTAAGACGCTACTTCTCGAAATGGGGAATCGAACGAGCATCGTTTTTCAATCGTGACAAAATTATAACTCGGACAAAGGAAGCTTACCTATCGGCTTAAGAGCTAAGCGGACGACACGGCCACGGGAGGAAAGCAAAGCCCAAGCGTTGCAGAGTAAGCATTTCTTGCGACGAAGGAGTCTATATCGTTGTAAAATGTTGCGACCCTCCCAAAGATATCTGAAGAGCCACTTTGCACTGAAGAAGAACTATATCAAGCAGCTCATTCTTGACCGGCCCATGATGCTAATCTTCAACGCGTTAAACCCGCTGGTCAGACTATTGAGCCAACAAAGTCGTGAGGCAGATTATCTGTTTCTGGGACCAACTCATTTGGGGGACTTACTCATGCTGAGTCCTGCGGTAGGGCTACTCAAGAAAAATTCGACTGGCGGTCGAGTATTCGTGGTGACTGGATATTCAATGAAAAGTTTGGCAACAGACCACCTAAGATATGATGGTATCTGCGAAATTGAGTTACCATGGTACGGGGTTCGACAGGTTTCACATTGGGCTGAGATTAAATCGTTCATAGCGTTGATGAGGCTCCTTGCCCAACGCAGACCGAGGGTGGTTTTCAATTACAGCACGGCCGGTTATCACTTAGATTACTTGGCGTCCTGGCTGTCAGGGATTCCTGAGAGGGTCGGGTTCGGACATAAAGGCATGAAGTACTTGCTCACCCGGGTTATTGAGTTTAGGGAAAACGAAGTTGTGGCGGCCCGCTTAGTCCGAATGATTGCGGCTTGGGGAGGTTTTTCAGCTAACGGGGAATCTTTAAGACCTATGTTCAGTGTAGGAGATTCGTCTAGAATTAGTGCAAGAACTACATTAGCTCATCTCGGGATGGACTTGAGCCAACCTGTCGTCGGTATTGGCGTAGGAGCACAACACAGCTTCCTGTGGCCAAATTCAAGGTGGATCGAATTCTGCAAACGACTCCATTTGAATTACAAAAGCACGTTGGTATTTCTCGGTACAGGGGATGTCACCGCCGATGTGGATTCCATTCGAAGCAACCTTCCCTTTGTGACTCATTCACTAACTGGACAAACTTCACTGGAACATCTTGCGGCAGTTATCTCGATTCTTGACTTACTGGTGACCGTCGATACGGGTCTGAGGCATCTGGCTGCCTCAATGGGTACGAGGAGTGTTGTAATTAGGCATAGCGCAGACAGAAGTTCAGAACTCGGCGAATATGTGATTTCTGAAAAATTGGTTCAGCATCACCTGCCTTGTTCGCCATGTGGCGCTCGTATCTGCCCGCTAGGGACGGTTGCCTGTATGAGCGAAATCAGCGCCCAAGAAGTGCTCACTGCATTTATGAAGTTCTTACCTCATAGCAATTAATGCGTCCCATAGTTTCGCCACAGAAATCTCTTAATGGAAAATCGCTGAACGACCCACATAGCCAGGACAGTAAAATCAAAATAGCTCACATCATTCATTCGACCGCAGTAGGTGGCGGACCCGTGATCGTTAGGACGCTTATTAGGGGATTCAACACTAAAGAGTTTATCAATATTCTTATTGCAGACCAAGACGGACCGATTTTTGACGAGATTGAACGTATGAATATCCGCACGCTTAGAATCGCGCTTAACTCAAAACGGAAATTCCTATTTAGTATCCCCAGGCTTGTCCGAGCTATCAAAGCAGAGAGTGCTGATGTCGTCATTCTTTATGGGCAATTCTCTGGAACGCTGGGGGGAATAGCGGCAAGACTCGCCGGTGTGCACCGCATCATATATTCGGCCCAATTTCCCTCGTTCGTTACTGACTTTGATTTTAGCAGAAAGCTCAGGAACCACGCAGTTGAATGGATTAGTTGCAAATGCGCAAAGCGTGTGGTGTGCATCTCAAAAACCGACTATGAGCAGTATCTTAGAAGGAGAATGTCGGACATCAGTAAAATGGTTGTTATACACAATTCCTTCGACGAAGAGGAACTTAATAACAGACAAGAGTTTCCTTCCTTGCGATTGCCGGGCGGAAAATTGATAGGCTTCATCGGCAGGTTAGTTGACCAAAAAGGGGTCGATATTCTTATAAAAGCTACTGCAAGACTGGTGAAACGGGGGTTAGAGGTACATCTGGTAGTTTTAGGGGATGGCCCAGATCGACAGGAGTTAGAACACTTGGCAAGCGCTCTTGGCATATCTGATTCAGTCCTTTTTATGGGCTTTCATAAAGATGTTTTTAATTATCTAAGGTGTTTTGACATCGTGGCAGTACCATCGCGTTATGAGCCGTTTGGAATTGCAGCAGTAGAAGCAATGGCATGCGGCAGGCCTGTTGTCGCTAGCCGGGTAGGAGGGCTCAAAGAAATAATAGAGGAAAGCGTCACTGGATTTCTAGTGCCTCCTGGAGAGGATTTAGCGCTGATGGAAAGACTCAGGGTACTCATTGAAAATGACGCACTAAGGGAGCACATGGGCGCTCAGGCTCGCTTAGTCGCCTTGCAAAAATATTCGGCTGGGCGCATGGTAGCTGCCTACCGCAAAGAAATACACGCTTTGTTGCACGACTAACTACGCTCGTTTGTGCATAAGGGTAAATCACCTGTGTTCTCCGTTTGAAGAAGAACATAGTCGTTTCCGATGTTTTGGCGTTGGTATCTTAAAGGTCCTATTAGACCGGTTGGGTGTTGCCACAAAAGATGAATTCGACTTCAGACGTTAAGATTCGTTAGGGAAAGATGGACCAACACCTATGAGTAACGTTCTTGATGGCAGGAATGGAAATCTTCTCGTTAGATCG
>JAKAPU010000088.1 GCA_021806865.1 archaeon | reverse complement strand
CTCGGCAATCACAAACCCACAGCTTGCACAAACAATGTCACCTGACTCTATGTCCTCTGTCAACCGCGTACTGTGGCACTGGGGACAAGAGCCTGGCTCATAACCTCCCTTCGAAAGTGAAGGCATGCATCAATACACCGCACTCTGGATGTGAGAGTCAGCGCTGTTGTAAGAGCACGTAAGAGTCAACGGAAAGCAAGAATGAGAGGTCATGGTCCAGAAAGCAAGGAGATAATCAGTCTCGTTGCAATTAAACCAAAAGGATGATCATCACAATTGATAACGGCGCTCATATCTCTCTAAATGGACTAGGAAGGTACCGCCTTGCCCTATACTCTCCTTTTTTCGTGATCGTCTACAAGCAATTCATAGACTTTGCAACGCTCCTTTCTGCGCTGAGGGCTTTCGCAAGTCAAAGAAGGAAAATGGCACAAGGTTGATAGGACTGGAGGCATACAAGCGATAAACCTGACAACGAGGAACAAATGACGTACAACCGGAAGAAGCTCGCACTCACTTTGAAACTGATCGAGTCTTTGGCAACACGAAACCTTCGTCCTGAAAAGTGCTTTCATGTAAGCGCTCTCTGTTAGCTATCCAGCCTTTACCAAGGTAGAAGGTTGCCTGTTCGAGCTATCTCTTCCGTCTTTTCCTCAGCTCTTTCTTCGTCGAGCTGCTCTTGTTGTCTACGTTGTTTTTCCTCAGGGCTCAAGTCTTCCTCTGGGATTACTGGGTGATCCATCCTAATCTTGTCTGCTTTGACGCAACAGAGACAATCCAGCTCAATGCATTCTGAAGCAGTCTTGTGTTCGCAGGAATCACAAAAGCACACGTTGTCCTTGTTTTTCTTGTCGAACAAGTCCGATCAAGCTTGGGAAGGAGGAAGAACAATTTAGTGTTTTTGCGAATCATATCCGGCATTCATTCGGATTCGCTACATCTACACTTGCCTAGCAGTTTATCGATGCCGCTTACATTCGACAGCGACAATCTTGGCACACATAATGAATGAAGATTACTCAAGCAACTTCAATCAGGATCTTCCCAACAGCCTTTCCGCTCTCCAGAAGTTCGTGAGCATCGACAGTCTTTGAAAGTGGAAACCTTGCAGCAATCTTCGGTTTCAAGAATCCCTTTGCCAACGCGTCTTCAATGTCTCTGATTGCGTGCTCGTGGGCCTCCTTGGACATGACGTACACGAGGACAAAATGCACCGTCAGTCCCTTCCCCATGAGCGAGTAAAACTGGATCTTTGGCTCTCTCTGCGAATCGGAGGCGTAGGTAGAGATCACACCGTTGGGTTTCAGCACTGCGACGTCTGTCTCCCAGTTTGAGCCGAAGGAAACTTCGACTACGCGGTCAACTCCCTCGGACGCTATCTGCTTAATCCTCTCGACCACGTTCTCTGTCTTGTAGTTCAACACGTAATCAGCGCCAGCTTCGAGTGCGACCTTTGCTTTCTCTTCGGAGCTCACTGTCGCTATCACCCTTCTTGCCTTGCCCCACTTTGCAAACTGCACGGTGTAGTTTCCGACTGCTCCCGCCCCGCCTTGGACGAGTATAGTCTTTCCCTCAATAGGTCCATCAGGGAATAGGCACCTGTGTGCTGTCATTGCGGGGACGCCGAGGCTCGCGCCTGTCTCAAAATCTATCGAGTCTGGAAGCTTCACCGCTCTGTGGTCAGGCACAACAACGAATTCAGCGGCTGTGCCAAAAGGGCGACCAAGCTGCGCCTCATAGACCCATACACGGTCGCCAGGAGCAATGTTGCGAACACCTGTTCCGACGCTCTCTACGATGCCAGAGCCGTCCATGTGTGGTATCACTCGAGGCAACTTCGGGTTTGCAACGCTTGTTCCCTTCCTTCGCTTGATGTCCGAGGGATTGAGTCCTGACACTCTTACCCTGACTTTGATCTCATCATGCGCAGGAACTGGATCTTCCATCTCTCCAAACTCAAGGACATCTCTTGCCTCGCCGTATCGCTCGTACCAGACAGCTTTCAACTATGCTCGGTTAAAGGCTGTAACGGAAACAGAAAAAGCTCACGCTTTGCAGTCTCAGATCTAGTATAGGACCAATTAAACCGTGTTTGAAGAGTGTTCCTCTTGAAGCTTGCTCTATCACATCAGAGCTTCAAATTTCAAGTTGCTCAACCTTCTAGAAGTAATGAATAGTACTTGAATACAGTCATTCCAGCCCTACCACACTGCAACAAGACGTCGAGTCTCTTGAGCTTTCTTGTCAGATGAGGAAAATGCCTCATGGAAGGCAGGATGGTTTGAGGTTGGAAGCGTCGCTCGATAGCGATTTGGAGAATGGGGATCCACAGTAAGGCGATGACGCATCTCTTCTTCGCGAATGTTGATCCTCCATATCTGTGCCCAGGCGATGAAGAAACGCTGCTCGGGAGTTAGTCCGTCAATTTTCTGACGCTTTGCGGGCTCTTTTGCCAGTCGCCTCTGGAGCGCTTCAAAAGCGAGTGAGACTCCTCCAAAATCCGCGATATTTTCTCCCAATGTCAGTTCGCCATTGACATGCACTCCGGGCAATGGCTCTTGCGAGCTATAAAGCTCTGCGACTGCTCTAGCCTTTTTCTGAAATTCTCTTTCATCGTCTGATGTCCACCAGTCGCGGAGGTTGCCGTCGCCATCAAATTTCCGACCTTGATCGTCATACCCGTGCGTTATTTCGTGCCCGATCACGGCTCCAATGCTAGCATAGTTTACTGCGTCGTCCAGCGTAAAGTCGAAGTACGGTGGTTGGAGAATTCCTGCGGGAAAGACGATCTCGTTTTCTGTAGGAGAGAAATACGCATTCACCGTAGGAGGTGTCATGTACCATTCGTTTCTATCCACGGGTTGTCCAACGCGACTCGCCTGCCTGCGTGTTTCGAATGCTGCCGCTCGACGGATGTTTCCGAAATAGTCCTCAGGATCAATCACTATCGAGCTATAATCGCGGAATCTCTCAGGATGACCAATCTTCACTCGAAACTTGTCGAATTTTTCAAGAGCTTGATGCCGTGTGGCTTCGGTCATCCATGGAAGATGTCTCAGTCTCTCCCGGAAGACAGCCTGAATATCTTCAATTAGGAGAGAGACACGTCGCTTTGCCTCCGGAGGAAAGTGTCTTTCCACGTAGATTCTGCCCAGTGCCTCGCCAACCATTTGGTCGATAACACGTGTTGCACGCTTCCACCGAGCTTCGGGTTCCTGCTGCCCGAGTAGTTTATGGTGAAAGAATTCAAAATCTTCTTTCTCTACAGGAGAGTGCAAAAAGGGAGCAAAGGTGTGGAGAATGCACCATTTGAGATACATCCTGAGATGGTCGATTGGTTTCTCCGAAAGCATCTTTTCAACCGCAGCGAAAAACTCTGGCTGCCCGATTACCACATACTCAATAGAAGGAACTCCGAGTATCTCGAACTGAACAGGCAGATGCAACGACGGAAACTTGGCGTCTAGTTCAGAGATAGTGATTTTGTTGTAATTCTTTTCTTCGTCTCGAAGATCCGCTCGGCTCCGACTGTTTTTCGCAAGCTCTGTTTCAAGATCAAGCACAATCTCTGCTAGCTGCTTGCTCTTCTCTTCCTTCTCACCTGCAATTGCGAACATGCGGGAGATATGAACGCGGTAAGCGTCTCGCACCTCTGCGAAAGATTCGGCCAGATAGTACTCTCTGTCGGGAAGCGAGAGCCCGCCCTGATCAAGATAGAGTGCGTAGACAGAGCTGTTCTTCTTGTCAGCTTGAGAATACGAAGCAAAGAATGCTTGCATACCATGGGTTCGAAGCTCTGCGATGCAACGAGCCAAGTCCTCTCCACGCGTGCTTGCTTCCACTCGTCGCAGCTCATCAAGAATAGGTCTGAAGCCTTGCTCATCGATGCGCTTTGTGTTCATCGCTGATTTGTATAAATCTCCAACAAGACGACCAGTCGAACCGAGCTCGGCGGAGGGGCCTGAGGAACATTCTTCAAGAATACTACGCAGGAGATGGAGGTTCCGTTCGTACAACTCGTCAAAGGCGGTCCAAAGCGACTTGTCCGACGGTACCTGATTTGTCCTAACCCATTCTCCAACAGAATAGCGGAAAAAGTCAACATGTGGATCTGTTGAGAGATCCATGTAACCGACAGAAAAGCCCGGAATTGCAGGCTCTTTGATTACATCGTTTGTTTTCTGTGCAACAGTCATATTGAACTTACAATGCAGCAGACTCGAACTCGTAAAAGCGTATCGTATGTTCCTAAAGCCCTCTTTACACGTCTAACCTTCGATTTTAGAAGTGATGTCTATTGAAGTTCATGGCATCGATGAAGACCAGAATGAAGAATCGAATTCTTCCGCTAATCGTCTGACCCTCAAGCGAGAATGGTGTGATTTCCAGAATCTGTTTCTTTGGTCTGAGATCGTCCTCATTGCTTTCAATATGTTCCTGCGAAGTTTACAGCTGGGATCTCGGAGCTGTTTCATATCAGTCGTTAAGCTAGTTCGTGTGGAACATACCGTGTCTTAATCAGCTCACGCAAATAGCCAACCATCGACGGTTCATGCCTAATGATGTCGCTCGAAGTGATTATTCCAACCAATTTACCGCTGTCAATTACTGGAAGTTTTGAGATCTTCTTTGCAGACATGAGACGCGATGCTTCTTCCAGAGTTGCGTCTTTGCCAATCGTCGACACATTTCTCGACATCACTTTCTCAACCAAATCTCTCTTGGGGTCGATCCCGCGTAGTAATCCCCTACCTAGTACATCTCCCTTGGTTACGATGCCGACTACTTCGCCTGCTTTGAGCACGACGATGCATCCTACCTCAGATTCGATCATTTTTGAGACAGCTTCGAAAATAGTTGTGGAAGTGTCCACACTTATCACATTCTTTGTCATTACATCAGAAACCAGAACAATAGCGCTCAATAGCAAAACTCCCCTACTACTTCAGATATGGTTCAAAGTTTGGAGGCGTATTTCGTACTAGCTCATGGGAGAGATCTAGTTAGTGTGCGCGCTTTGTCTCTGCGATCATCAATTTTAAGAGTTGTCTCGACCCTCTTTTCTCCAAGTCGCAAAACTGCTTCATGAGCGACTTTGGCAGCTTCTAGTATTGTCTCTAATTTCTCGCTCTCGAGCAGTGTTCCCATCGAATTCGCTTCGTACTTCAGACCTTGAATCCCTTTAATCGCCTTAAGAGCTTCGTCGATCTGTTTTCCAATGCTCGTCGTTCCGGAACCAATCGGATTGATACTCAGCTCAGCGAAGATGACATTCCTGGAAGACATTTCGCTTTCACCACTATGCGGTACACTCTGGAAACTAGATAAACGGAAGACATGATCATCAAGAATGATAATTTCCTCCTGAACGATTCGCTTTCAAAATTCCTTAATCGCGACTAATACCATTGAGCCAATTAGCCATATGCGGGCTTACCGAAAGGCTCTGAAGGTATCCGATGAAATCTTTCGAGATGTGCAACTTGCAAGGTTAAAAGTCGAAATCTAATTGTTCAGCGGGGAAGATCATGACTCATCTTGTGCAATGAATACACCAGGATGTTCTTTCTTCATGTGCTGCACTAATGTTTGAAAACTTCTGAACCTTTTGCCACATACTGGGCATGTCCTGCTTCTCTTATCATACGGCGTGATGACTGCCATAATGACGAATCAGCCAAACGTTCTGACCAATTTGAAACGAATTGGATTCTCTTCGTCCTTTGGTCAAGGAGTGAGAACCTAGATTCCACCCAAGTCAATTATACTAACTGTGACAAATAAACATTCAGCAACATTGATTCACTGGCTTATTTCATATATCTCATACTCGCGAATGCCGAGAATCAGATTTTACTTGCTTTGAGAGCATAGGTTACGAAATCCAACGCGTTCAGCTCGTTTTCAGCTTTGAGAATTGAGTATCTCGTTTAAGAGCATAAGATACGTCAGTGTAAATAGTGAAGATAAGAAATGTGCGGCTGTTGTCATTACGAACGCTGTTGTCTTCACAGAAGGTATCGTGATGACTGATCAGACCATGGATGCAGATGCGGTGTCGTCTACAGCCAAACCCGCTTACGTGCTTGATGTTTCTAATCTTCACGTAAAGATGCAGGGGAAAACGATACTTGAAGACGTAAGTTTCAATGTCAGAAAGGCCACAACACTTTCCATTGTTGGCCCGAATGGGGGTGGTAAAACGACTCTCTTTAGAGCGCTTCTGAATCTGGTTCCCTACTCCGGAACAATAAAGTGGAGCGGCGACATCAGAATCGGCTACGTCCCTCAGAGCCTAGTGATAACGGATCTTCCTATCACAGTCGAAGAGTTCCTGAGATTCAAGTGCAGAACGGATTTCCAATCGTGCATAAGCTCTGTTGGGCTCGAAAATGGTATTCTTAGACAGAGGCTCGGAGCTCTTTCTGGAGGAGAGCTTCAGCGAGTTCTGATTGCGTGGGCCATTGTGGACAAACCCAACGTGCTCTTGCTTGATGAACCAACCTCTGGCGTAGACATCGGCGGAGAAGAACCAATCTACGACAGAGTCAAGAACCTGAAAGAAGAGTTCGGAATCACAATTCTTCTCATAACCCATAACCTGCACGTTGCGATGCATTACTCTGACTATATTCTTGCGTTAAACAGGCGTATGCTCTATTTCGGAGAGGCAAAAAACACAACTCATTCCGAGTTACTGGGGTTAATGTACGGAGAGGAAATGGCGATTCCAGAATTTGAGCACGAGCATCAGAACAAGTAGTGTGATTCTGTAGAATTGCCATTCGTGTTGCTCTATGGACTCATTGTAGGATTGTTTGTTGGATCGGCTGCTGGTTATCTTGGTTCAATAATGATTTCAAAACACATGGCACTCGTTGGAGATGCGCTTTCGCACGTTGCATTGCCCGGCCTTGCTCTTGGCATCCTCTTCAACTTCAATCCTTTCATCGGAGCATTTGCTTTTCTTGCCGCGACTGCGATTGTCACATGGTACCTTCAAAAGTCGACCACGCTTTCCGTCGAGGCTATCGTGGGAGTACTCTTCGTTCTTGCACTTGCGATAGGTATTCTCATAACTCCCGAAGTTGATCTACTGGAAGCGCTCTTTGGCGATGTATCAAAGGTCACCTTGACTGATACAATGGTGACTGCCCTGGTATCTGTTTTTGTAATTTTGGTGACGCGAGCGATATATGACAAGCTTGCTCTTAGTATGATTTCCAAAGAGCTTGCAGTGTCAAGTCGAATCAAAGTGGATCAAGTGAACTTGATCTACCTGCTCTTGGTTGCAATGATAGTGGCCGTAGGGATAAAAGAAGTAGGAACTCTTCTTGTCGGGGCTGTTGTAATCGTACCAGCGGCCGCGGCACGAAATGTGGGCTCTTCGCTTCACCGTTATTCACTCTTGAGTGCACTCTTCGGAGTAATCAGCGCACTATCTGGAGTGTTACTATCAGGCTACGTCGGACTCCCGGCGGGACCGCTTGTTGTAGTGATGGGGGCTGTGATATTTGCACTTGGATTGTTGGTCAGTTCTCTATATGCAAGATATCAAAGTAATGTCAAGGTTTCATTGGAAGCGATTACCAAGACCAGTGTCGATACTTGATTCGACCGAATGATACGAGTCGCAACTCATTTCTTCGACAGGAAAGGATTTGTGAGGAATCCATTCCGGTGTCTGGAGTGGGCTTCTGACGAGCTATGACTCGTGGACTATTGATTACCATTCTCGTCAGGTAAAAGGCGGCCATCAAGGTACGAGGCCGTCGTTTCTTGCCAAGAACTGGGTCAGAAACCAAAGCTGCTTTTCGTGAACCTGGAGCATTCTTATGAAAATGTCTGATGTGCCAGGATCATTCTGGATGTCTGAGGACTTTATCGCATCTTTGAATTCTGAGATGACGAGCTTGTGATTTGCGATTGCCTGCTCAATCATTGCCCTAACGTTCATATTTGAAGAGGCCATTTTCACAGTCGAAAATCTATTGACCTCCTCTGGTGTGCCTATTGATTCGCTGCCGAGGATTCGCACCCTTTCGCCGAACTCATCTATTCCTTTGAAGATAGCATCTGCGTGTTCATCAAACAAAAGATGTACGTCTCTGAACAATGGACCAAAAGTATTCCAGTGATATCTCTTGTAATTCATGAACATTGTGTAGCTGTTCGCGACTGCTCTCTGAAGGCTCTCTACCACAGATAACGCCGCCGAACTCTTTTGCATAACGACCCTGTATCAATACCGATTCCATCTATTTAAGTGGCGAGATGATCCTAAGAATTGAAAATGAAACTTTGCGAAAGACGAACTTTTTTTCTCTTACGATCTAGAAAGACGGAAACAATTGATCAGTACTCTTTTACATAATGTTCCTACAATTCAAATGGTTTGGCATTCTATCAAGTACATCAGCTGACAATGGCTGAATGCTGCAAGGAAAGCTCCATTCATGGTAAGAGTTATCGACTTGTTTCTCATGATGCGCTGATGGAGTTAAGGCAAAATTGCTATCTTTGAAACCTGTTCTTCCTAACTTTGCTTTCTCCGTTCGCTATTGGAATAATATTTGGTTACGCTTTCGCAGCCTTTTTAGGAAGACAGAGTCTCGAGAAGATTCCAGCAATTTGTCCCCCCTCGAAGATGGAGTGCCATCAACTAGGGGCCATCTTCAAGTGACGGCCAGGATGTGGCTATTCGAAAGCTTCTTCTTGAAGCGCGGGATTCTCACAATCGAGTTCGCGTCGGCGGGGAGAACTTGAGCCAGTGGTATTCTATTGGCGGACAACAAATCGATAGGCTCGCGTTCACTAGATCATCATTTGAGGAGTTACAGCCTTGTTTCCTTCCGCGACCTTTGCCAGATTCCTTTCCAGATCATCAATAGCGGCAAACAAATGGTCGCCTTCTCCTACGTGCGACGCATCAGTAATGTGGCGAGCTACGTACTTTCCCTTGTCGCCATCGTATCGAACCAAGTAAGCCAAAGGACTCGCTCTTTGGTAAATGTCAGCGATGTTATTTAGGCATACGTGCCATTTTCAAAGTTGAGAATAACCTCTATTTTTCAATCTGGAAACTCGTAAGCAAGCATATTGTTGGCCAAGCAGATTTTGTTGTGCCTCGATATGTCGGTTAGTCGTACGAATGATTGCTGTCAATTGAATCATGACTATCAACAATGACGATCGTAAGGGCACTTTTTAAGAAGGTGATACCAAAAACTCTTTGAAAATTGGTGGGATTTTGGAAACAAGGAACATACTAGTCATAGGAGTGTGGACATTCGCGATAATCTGGCTAATCGGAATGCTAGTTCTGCAGGCGGATCTCTTGATTGCCTTGTTCATCTTCCTAATTGCAATAATAGTTAGTGTAGCATCAACCGCTCTGCCAACTTCCAAAGAAGATCGAGAAAGTAAACCTGCTTCCTGAGTAAAACGCATACTCCCGCCTCTCGGAACTCTCCTGCGGTAGATCTTCTTCTACCTGGGATCTTTGATTACAAGACGCCCTGGAGAGATCAGCATTCGTGAGTTTCTGAATCGAGAACCGTATTCTTTGATTGCTGGCAGAGGGTCTTCGGGGGTCTCGAAAGTGCTGGAAAGACACGGGCTGGGAATAGGACTAGAGCTACAGCAACAGCAATTGCAAAGATCTATTCTCATCAATTCAAAGAGCCTACTTGCTCAATTTGCAGCTGGCTCAAAACACTAGAAAGCGGAAGTAAGATTCTCACCGATGAGAGCAAGCTCAAACATGATTCGATGCCTATCGGCAGGAATGTTGGAGATAGAACAAAAGGGCGTACTGCTCGGATTACCAATCCACAACTGTTAATAGTTGGAATACTGTAGTATTACAGTAATCTAATCGGCGGAGGTTTCGATGTTTCCCTTTGAACCATGTTCTTCGATTTACAAGGTGACAATTTCTTTTATCGATTCTTCTTTTCAAAAAGAATTTTGGGGAGGCTCCACGGGGGAGGGGAGGGGGGTGGGGGGGTACCCCCGGGGGTGTCTTGGTTAGTACTGCTGATCCATGATCAGGGCAGATAGAAGTTGATGATCATTCGTAGTATAGAACAAGAGAGGAGGGGTACCCCCTGGGGGAGGGGGTAGACTGTGTCTATCTATCTAGTTACCAAGAAGTAACTACACTCGACAAACAACGAGAATGAGAGGATACCCCCGTAGAGGGGGTCATACTAACCGACTACATCAGAGATGAAAATACGAATGAATTGCATTTCAGGCCTTTTCACGAGCCTCGGAGTCAACCCCATGATCACAATAATGTCGATGGCGAGGAGAAACGCGATCAAGATAGACGGAATTCTGAGAAAATGATCCTAGGAGACGAGTTTGAGCGTCTGGCATACGGAACAAAGCGCGCCGGTGGAGACAGAGTCACAGTTATCGCAGCGCTGGATCTTTTTCTTTCTTGCCTCCTCCACTTCGAGTCCCTGAGAGATCTCGAGCACCGTTTTGAGAGTGCTGTACTTGATCCCCGGATGCTTTTGCTCGAGCTCGTTGAGATGGAGCCGGATTTCTGTCCTTATCCCCTCGTTCATGTAGGGGCAGGACTCGCTCTGAAAAGGAAGCTTGTTCAGGTAGGCAAAGAAAGCGAGCTCCTGCTCGTAGATCTCTATCATCGGCTTGATTCGTCGAAGTTTGAACTCACTAGCATTTGCCCTAAACTGGGGATCGAGCCACCTGATCCGTTCCGTGTCGCCGGCGCACATGTTGATGTAAAACGTCTGGAGCACGTCGTC
>JAKAPU010000087.1 GCA_021806865.1 archaeon | reverse complement strand
TCCGGCCATAAGTGAAATAGAAGACTTCTGTGAGTTGTTTCCTTTTCAAGAATACGTTGATACCAACGGCAGCACTCTGGCTGGTTTCGATCTGAAGATTCTCCCGCTAATGACAAAAGGGAAAGAATTCCAAACCAAAGATTTGGTAATGAATACTGGGCTGTAACATATTCTCCTTCAAATGGGATTGGCAAAACGAGGAAGAGCAAGTAATCCGAATAGCAGTTTTCCGAGGCACCAATTCGAATAGTCATGCACCTTCGCAGCAACATTCCGAAGATCATTATGCTGTTCTTACAATCAGAACAATGCTTACTATTGCCAAGTTTCAAATAGCAATTAACCCTGTATCAACCTGATGGGCAAAGAGAGCAGAGTTACAAGAGGTCGTGCTATCTGGAAGATTCTGTCGTTCCTCGGAATGGTTACTCTCGTGCTTGGTTTCTTTGGTGCGCTTACGGTTTCGTTCTGTGGTAACGGGCCCGGCGACTGTCTTGAGTCGTACACTAATGATTACATCGCTGATCTCGTAGGTGTTGCATTGATCATGGCAGGATTGGCATTTCTTCTTAGAAAGTCGTCTCCAGAAATTCAACGTGCGACTGTATCGCGTTGAAAGCGCGACTACATGTCATACTGAGAACGACACAACCTACCTTTTTGGAGTAGATGAGTGACTGTGGACCTCATGTAAAAACGCTGATTCCACTCTTCGTTGATATCACTTGGTCCCGAGGATAACTTTCCATTTTCAGATCGCGCCATCACATGTTTTGTTTATAAGACGCATTTTCTCAAATGCTACCTACCTTTCCCTAATGATCTCACTTTCTCTTTTCGAGAATCAGGGAATGATAGGCCCGCTACACCCTAGTGCCGGTTCGTTCAATCCGCTTGCCCAGTATGCTATTCCAACGGGGACAAATTGGCAACTGAGGGATCGGTAGTAATGTGCGTAGCAACCGACGCATCCGTCAGGAATAGTTTCGGCTTGAACAGGAACGAGAAAGACAAAGAATAGAGCTGCGATAACAATTATTGTAATGATGGTTCTGTGCCCCAACGTAATCACACAGTACATGTGAGTAAAGTGATTATTAAGACTAGACTGCAGAACAGCTATTGGTGCGACTGAATTGTAACGCCTTCTCATTGGGGCTGCTCTCCTTGAATGGGGCGACTCCAAGTCAGCATCGGAGTCGCCAACTCCACTACAAATTAAGCGGTAGTGAGTGAAATGGGTAGACAGAAGAGCGGGAAGACTAACTTTCGAGACATGACAAATGGCATAGTTGCTGGAGTAGATTTAGGGGACAGTACAAGCATGACCACAGTTATTTCTCCAATCGGGGATGTAACAGACAAGTTTCAGTTTAGCATGGACGAAAGTGGCTACTCGCTTTTCCAGAGTAGAGTGCCAGCATGCGCCAAGATCGCATTCGAAGCAACGACCATGTCCTGCCCATTCTCAAGGACGCTTAAGACACCAGGATATTCAGATGTCACCGTAGCACATCCAAAGCAGCTTTTGTGGATTACAAAGAGCAAGAAAAAGAATGATCGTGTAGATAGCCCAAAGATTGCGAAACTCCATCAAGCCGGCATGATTCCGGAGTCTCATCTGCTGGATAGGGACGAGCAGATTGCAAGGGATCTGCTCATCCAGAGAGTAAACCTGGGTCTTGAGATAAACAGGATCAAGAGCAAGATCTTGAGCTATCTGAAGAGAGAGGGTGTGAATGAGTCACTCCCAAAGACGAGCGATAATTTCTCCCTAGCCAGAAGGAGAGCGATTCTCCTCATGAAATTCGATGATGACAGAGATTTGGTACTCAGAACTATGATGGATAGACTCGAGTTCTTTGACAAGCAGTCTTTCGTGGCAGACAGAACTGTCTTCATTAAATGAACCCTGAGCCCTTCCGTAGCTGATAACCCAATATCATCAATAGCAACGATCGAGAAAAATTCCATTGGGCCTAGAATATTCCAATACGCCCTAATATGTTTAGTCTTCCGCTGCGAATTACAGGTGATCAACCTTTGCCAAATATGATTAAATTCTAAACATTAGTAATCGGCTCGGTAGCATTTTTCAAACAATTTCCCTCAATTGAAGTAAAGCGGATCCGAAAATTTCAAAGACTTACTTCTTCTTCTAGAAATTTCTTGATTAACAGGCCTTAAGCGACGACGAGAATCTTTTTTCTCACATTCTTCCGAACAATACTTAGTTTTGTTGTCTGGATTTGCAATTTTCTTTCCGCAAAAATCACAAATGTCAAAGTTAGGTACTTTACCGGACATGGGACAAACAGTCTTCTTTGCTTTGTCTTTATGAGGTAGAAATAAGCCTCTGGATGAAACCATAATCTCCCTACTACATCCTGAGCACATCCTATAGCCTTCGTTCATCATCGTAGTTTCTACCTTAGTTGAAGTGTAAAGGTTCCAAGAATTCAGTTTTATCATTTGCGGTAGTATTACCTCGTTCTCGGCATGACAATCATTGGTCAACAGCCGATAAGGTAGCAGAGCCTGTCGATAGTCATCTCGGTCATGATTCGCGAAGCTTTTTCAAGTTGAGCTCGCGAGCACTGCGGGAAGTAGCAAACTACTTGGGAACAAAGCAGCCTTCGCTTTTCGTGATCAAGGGGATCCTCGAGAGCGTTTACAAAGGAAGCGGTTACAATCATAGAGCCAGGTATTCAGAGCTTGCTGCTTGCACTCCCGAGCTAAGAAACAGGAAAAGGTTGGGCGAGTATCTCAAGCTTCTCACCGAGGATCTTGGTTGGCTCGAAAAGAAGGAGGAGCTAACATCTAGCGCGTACAATCCGATGAGCAGGAGCCAGACCAAAAGGTGGTACGAATCTTGGTACCATCTCACACCCAAGGGCTCGACCTTCGTCTCTCTCTTTCCTCAAGAAGTTTCATCAACGACTGATACTGATCAAGCTTCGAGTGATGAAGCTAAGATTCCAATTTCAAAGAGGGTGATGAAAAGGCCCGGTCTTTATGCAATCAAATCCATTTTGGAGAACGCAAAGCTCGGATTTTTCAGTTTCTCTGATTTGGCTGAGATCGCAGAGGGAGCCAGTAACAGGAAGAACCTAGTGGCTTACCTCAAACTGCTCTGCGACGAGCTCGGTTGGATGGAGCGAAAGAAGCAGCTGTGGACCCACACACCGACATATAGCGTGACTCAGTTGGGACAGTCTTTCCTTGATCTTTTCGAAACCAAGAAAGAGATTCCGGGAGCCGAAGAGGCAGGGTAGGAGAGACTCGGAAGCTCTCATTGTCTTATTTGATAATAGCCATCGCAGATGCTCAGTCAAAATTGCTCCACACAGAACATCTTCTCGTTGGACGAAGTTCATTCGATAATGTTGAATAAGTGTTACAGATGCCGATTTCTCGAGCTGACACAGCTTCGGGAGCCTCAGCAATGGCTTTTGTTTTTGTATCCCCAGTTACCATTCAGTAACTGGAAAATTTCTGAAAAATTGCACGTAAGGCACTCCACAGTTACCGTTCAGTAACTAGGATAACCTCAACGACGTTCGCCTGATCAGAGTTCAACCTCGACCAGCTTATCTCTTGAATTTGCCCCTCGAATTATCTTGATCTTTGACTTGCTGACTTTGAAATAATCAGATAGAATCTCAATGAGCCTTCTGTTTGCTTTACCTTGCTCGGCCCTCTCGTCCACTCTCACCTCGTAGCTTGACTCTCCGACGCGGGCAACACTCGCTTGCTTTGCGTTGGGTGTCACGTGAATGGAGATTCGCAAGCTACTTGCATCGACCGGATAGGCAATACGTTAAGAACTAGTGCCCGATGGCGTTCAAAGCTCGGAAAGACTTATACAACTTTTGCACGAAATCAGTTCAAGCGCGGATCATGACAGATCTCATTACGCCGATTATTGTCTCCATTTTCGGCGGCGTAATGGCTCTAATAATTTTTGGATTCTATCTCTTCATCAGGTCTGGAAGTAAGCAAAAATTCGAGACTCGCGATTACTACGAAACCTATCGCAGCCGAACAGGCTATCCACGTGGCGGAAACCCGTTCAAAAAGACGCAAACGCCCAGTGAAAAAATTGAGCAAAGGTCTCTGACTGTGATAGTAATCGGGCTCGTGATCCTGGCGATAGTGGTCTCTATCTTCCTGAACATCTTTGAAGGATTGCTGATCATTATCATGCTCCCAGTGATAATCAGATTTGTTCGTGCCCGAAGAGAGGAGAGCAAGCGTCGTGCGGAGAACGACGAAAACCGAAGGTCGTACTGAAACGAACCCTTGACAAATCTACACCGTAAAATCTGTTCTGAAGCGGAGTCGTTTGCCTCCAGTTGAGGAAGGTGATAGTCTGTGAGGATGAAGGTGGAAGAGCACTCTCAAACGACCACGAAATAGAGCTTTGGAATGCTCTGGATTTGCTCGTAAACATTCTGGAAACGAGTTCCGATCTTCCCACCGAAGTTCTTGAAGCCTGGAAATCTCCGCGACACTCAGTGAGCGCAAGAGAGGTGTATGCGTGGAGATCCGCGATGGAGGAGATAAAGAATAGCGAACTAGCCGAGAGGTGCTCCGATAGAAAAAACGATCCGCTCTACGGACTCATGACAGACAAGCCCGCAATGCTGAAAATCTCGGGGGAAATCACAAACGCTTTGATGCACGGATACAATTCGAGGCACAGGATAACCTATGCTCAGAGTGTTTCGAAGGTTCCGTCCTGATTTGCCCTAAAGAACTTCTCGACGTTGCAGTTGAATATTCCGGCTTCCACTACGCCAGGGATCATCTTGATTTTGGTTTCCAGCAAGTGCGGTTTGGAGATGGGCTCCTTGAATTGCGAGTCGAGTATCAGGTTGCCAGACTCTGTGAAGAATGGATAGCCCTTGTCGAGTTTTCTGAGTTCGCAGGAAGCTCCCAGTCCCGACTCTAGTTTGGCTTTGGCAGATATGAGTGAAAACTGAACTACCTCGACGGGAACAGAGCGCGTGAGGCGTTCGACGTATTTGTTTTGGTCCGCGAGGATGTAGCATCTCCTTGCCGATGAAATTATGATCTTCTCCCTCAAGAGAGCACCGCCACCCCCCTTTATCATCGCTCGTGATGAAAGTGCTATCTGATCCGCCCCGTCGACTGCAACATCAAGAGATGTCGGGCAGTGAGCCGAGTCCTGATTCAGTGGGAGGCCATTCTCCCTTGCCAAAAGCCAGGCCTGAGTCGAGGACGGCACCACGGTCAGTTTCAGAGATTCTCTTTGGACGCGAGTACCCAAGACACTAGCAAAACGCGCGACAGTGGATCCGCTGCCCAGCCCAATCAGGTCGCCAGATCGCACAAGATCTGCCGCGCTCTTTGCAATTTTGTCGAGAGCGGATTCGAGCAGGGCGTTCAAGTTTCAACATCCAGTTTTGCAAGCCTGTCCAGCGCCTCCAGGAGCTCCTTTTGCAATTCCTCTGCTTGGGCGTCGGTCGAGCTTGTTCTCTTCTTGATCTCGGGCTGGATTGGAGCGGATGAAACGTTTGTCATAACAGGGACCGGTTGCTCAAGCTGCGTCATGGGCTGGGGAGAAATCGGCTTTGGTTCGCTGAGAAGATCAGAAATGTCCGGCACCTTGGGCTTTTGTTCGACCTCCGCCTTTGGCTTTGGCGGCTCGGCTTGTCTTGCAATTTCGGCGATGAGAGGACCAGCGAGAAGTTTCGTGCTCTCAATTCTCTTGTCGATCGCCTCCATTTTCTGATTGACCAAACGAATAAGCTGGTCTCGGAGCGTCTCGAGATCACCAATTTGGATGAAAGCATCCATTTTTGAAATCTTATCGTCGAGAGACTGGAGCTCGGTCTTGTACTTCGCGCCCAGGAGCTCCCTTTCTTCTCTGGTGATTTCCCTTGCGGCCTCTGCTTCGTACAGTCGAGTGAGCGCAGCTGAAACTAGCTCTTTTTCGAGCAAAAGAGTCCGAAGCTCTCTCTTGCTTTTCTCTAGCTGGTCTCTGGGGACGATGCCTAGCTTTTTTGGCGAATCGACAATCGTGACATCAGGACTTGTTGAAGGAGGCGAATCAGCAACTTTCTCTGGAGCAACTGTTGCAGCACGCCCCCTCATCGAAAGATAAACCACGAGAGATCCAACGCCTGCTCCGACAGCAACGCTACCGGCGGCTAGGGCGATCTCATTAAGCGACAATAGGCCGATCCCTTGGCCATATTAGCCGCGATAGCGCGTCATCCAAGAGTACTTACGCAAAGTCGTCGAGGCTCCAAAGCCGCAATACGAGCACTTTTTGTGCCTCATGTGATACGAGTGATGCCCGCATCTCCTGCATCGCATGTGAGTCTTCTTGCGGCCCATCTTGCCCATTGACGAAGTTCCTCTCAAATTCTTGCATCCTCCTTTTTTTCAGCGAAATTCGACTAGCTTGAGCTCAGCCCTTTGGCGGCGGGGAAATTATCACAACGTTGTCTCCCCTCACTACAATAGTGCCTATTGAGTTCGTCTTGCCGTCTTCGAGTATCTCCTCGGAAGACTCGAGCAACAGATTCATGTGCTGGTCGAAACCCTGAAGGTTTCCTCTGATCACTTTGTTTCCCTTTAGCTTGATCAGCACAACCTTGCCAACGCTCTCGTCGAGAACTCGAACTGCCATGTCTTGTGACAAATTTGACCGGACTCGCTTAGCTGTCTGCCTGCGACTGTTCACCACGAAGTCTTATTAAGCATTATTTGTTTGCGGATTATTCCGCTCCCGGAACTGCTTTCAGAATTGCGAACTTACACCCTTTCAAAGACAGCAAGAGAAGAAATCCTCGAAAAGATTTCAAAATTGCCCGTAAAACTGCCTCTGAAAACAAAGGAGCTCAAGATAGCCGAGGACGAAGCAACTTCTCTTGCCATCATATTCGATGAAAACGAGCAACTTTACCTGGGCAAGAGGGGCGACGGCGATTATTTCCCTCTTTTGAAGGATCAAGCTATACTCCCGAACCTTCCTTCGATTACCGTCGACAGCGGTGCTGTAAAGTTTGTCTGCAATGGTGCAAACATCATGAGGCCAGGCATAACGAAAGTTGGTGGCGTCTTTTCATCCTCTTCGCTAGTTCTGGTAAAGGAAGAGAAATACGACAAGGATATTGCAGTCGGCAAGTCGCTTGTTTCAAACACCGAGATGGAGGCTGCGAAGAAGGGTGCGGTCATTGAGAACCTGCACTATGTTGGCGACAAGTACTGGGACATATTGAAGCAGTTACATGGCTAGCGATTGTAAACGGTTTTTAAGATGCAATTGCAAGTAAGAGTGTCGCTGTAAACTTGACAAACTCGAGCTTAGGCGGGCAAACCACAGAAACTGCCCGACCGGCTTCGCAAATCCTTCTGAAGGCATTTCCTCTCAAGAATCCGGAGGAAGTTGCAAGGATTAAGGAGGACGTCAAGAACAAGACCATCGTAATACTGAAGATAACTCCCCTGGCTCAAAAGAGCGTGGAGGAGCTGAAAACCACAATCGAGCAACTCACGGAATTCACGATAGCTTTCGGCGGAGACATCGCGCGTCTCGGCGAGGAAAGAATAGTCATCACGCCACCGGGCGTGAAGATCTGGCGCGGCGAAAAAACTGGCGATTCTTGAAAGTCTAGTGGACCTTGATTGCTTCCTGCACACTCGGGTGAACCACAGGAAGTTTGAACATTCTGGATAGAGTATACGAAAGGGTCTCGCACTTTCTTTTCTCACCGTGATTCACGAACACCCTCTGGAGCTTCGGCCTGACCTTCTGTACGAATCTGATTATCTGGTTGTAATCCGAGTGACCGGAAAAACCTTCAATCCTGTTCACCTGGCAGTTTACATCGATGACGCGAATCTTACCGCCCTCGCCGAGTATGCTAACCTGCTTTGAACCGTCAAGCACTCTTCGCCCCATTGTTCCCTGAACCTGGTACGAGACAAACAGGACTCGATTTTTCTCAGACCCCGCAAGCTGCGAGAAGTACTCGATCACAGGACCCCCCTCAAGCATTCCTGAAGTCGCCAGGATTATTGCCCCGCCCTCACGCAGAGCTTCTTCTCTGTTGCTGGGGTGTTCAACGACGGTGAAGAATTCGGAATTGAAAGGATTGGATTGCTCTTCCAGAATCTTGTATTTCAAATCCCGCGAGAGATACTCCGGGTAAGCGATGTGAATCGCTGTAGCCTCTGAAATCATCCCTTCTATGAACACCGGCGCCTCAACCAGTTTCTTCTCTCGCATCATCTGATCTATTACTATCATGATTTCCTGAGCGCGTCCGACCGCGGGAATCGGTATCAGGACCTTTCCTCCCTGCCTCAGTGTCTCATTCACCAGTGTTGCGAAGTTGTTCTCAACTTCTTCACGTTGAGGCATGAGGTCCTCCTTTGAACCGTACGTGCACTCGGTGATCAGCGTCTCCACTCTCGGATAGTTCCAAAATGCCGGTTCCAAGAGCCGAGTCTTGCCGTACTTGTAATCTCCCGTGTATACAATATTGTGCGCTCCCTCACCAATGTGCAAGTGGACCGTCGCAGAGCCCAGGATGTGGCCCGCGTTGTTGAAAACCAGCTTCACGTCGGGAGCCACATCTGTAACCAGACCGTAGGGAACCGTGATGGCGTGCTTGATTACCTCGCGAATGTCCCTTTGTTCGTAGACAAGACGCGATCCCTGTATCTGCCCTAATTTCACCATGTCTCCCTGCAGCAGTGTCATCAGAGGAAGTGTTGGCTCGGTGCAGTAGACCGGCCCATCGTAGCCATACTTGTACAGGGCTGGCAGGAAACCAGTGTGATCGAGATGCGCGTGGCTGATTATGACAGCGTCGAGCTCATCGAGCTCAATGTCTGCCCAGTCGAGCCTGGGATAGGCCTGCCAAGCATACCTGGCGCCCGGGTGAATTCCGCAGTCGAGAAGAAGCTTGCTCTCGGAAGTGCTGACAATTATCGATGATCTTCCAACCTCTTCGAAGGCACCGAGTGTCATTATGCTCACTTCGGCATCCTGACTCAGCTTGGGCCGGAAAATGTTCTCGCCCACGTCCCTGTAGAACTTTGAACGCTCGGACACGCTTTGGGTCATTACATGGTTAATGTTCTGGATGCTCTGGCATGGAATGTGAGGGAGTTTCCGTATCCTAATCTTCCAACCGGTCTTGTCGGTGACGTCTATCGGGTTGAATCCCTTTTCTGGAGTAAGTTCGAGTGGTTTGCGAGCCTCCAGTATCGCTTCGCCAACAGCAGCGTCGAAAAAGACGTTGTCCACCCCGGACTCAGGGTTCACGCTCTGCATGATTATTTGCTGAGCCTCCTGTTCGCTCTTCCGGATCGACTTGTCAGTCCGGACAACGACTCTCCTCTTTACCATGTTTACTACATCGGAGACGATGTAGCTATTTTGCTGGAGGAACTTTGGATTCTTTGAATAAAGTGCGATCCGCGGACCTTCATACTCAACTCTAGTAATCGCAGCTTCAGCTGGAATGTGGTTGAGGATTATACTTGTTACGCTTTGTGCGCTCTGGCGTTCTGTCAACCTAAGTGTCTACTGCCGGTAATCGTCATCAATTGCTGTTCCTTTTCTTCCTTGGACAGCTCACTGTAGCCCTTTTCTTTCGTAATCACCGCTACATCAAACCCGTCTCCAGTTCCCGCGTTTCTCTTGATGGCTGCGGTAACTGCTTTGATTGCAATTGGAACTACTTGTGCCACATTCATTCCCTTCTTGTATTCGTCTTCGATGATACCGTATGCAACAGGCGATCCGCTGCCTGTTGATACCGCCTCCTCCTTTGTTAATGCGCCGAAGAAATCCACACTGTAGACGACGTTGCCTTCCTCAATGTCGTATCCTCCAATCAAAAAGTCGGTAAAGAGTGGATAGTATCTCTGTGCAAAGAAAATGTTTGCAGCAATCCTTGCCAGTGATTTGATTGGAATAGGCTTTCTGTTTTCCAGCCGGTAGAGGTTGGCATAGTAACGCAGTGTGTCGATGACATTTTGCGCTTCGGCAACTGTGCCTGCTATCGTAACACCCACGTGCTTGTCTATCATGTGCATCTTCTTACCTCGTCGGTGGGCGATGTAGAGATAACCCGCCGTAACTCGCGTATCCGTACAGAGTACAACGCCGTCTGAGCAGGTAAACGCCACGGTCGTAGTTCCGTGGTATTTCAGTGCGTCTACTTCCTTTCTTCTGTCCGTCGGGTTTCCCTTTGCATTGTTTGCTGGCATTACATTTTGTGACAAATTATCAACTCGTGCGGCTCCAAAAAGAGATGATCCGAATACTCGCCTCAGCAGTAAGGTTCGGCAGGTAATCAGGAAGCCGAGTGAGTTTAGGGGCAGCAATGTCCTTTAAATAACTTTCCGAGTGTGACAAAGTGATCAACGAGTAGTTTTCGCATGCCAGCGCACGTAATGGAACTTCCAAGAATGGTCGTAGCAGGGAGCGGAATACTAGCCGATACAGGCAGACTGCTAGAGGATCTGGAAGTTGGAAGAAAGTGCCTAGTGCTCTCGGGCCCCAACGTGAAGGAAGCGGTAGGAAGCGAACTCTCTACAGCACTGGTAAATGCAGGATACAGAGTCGAGTGGTCAAACGTCAGCGCTGCAAGTTTCTCTGAAGCAGAAAGAGCAGCTTCGTTAGCAAAGAAGACCGATTCAAAGTTCATCATTGGAGTCGGCGGTGGAAAATCAATCGATGTAGCAAAACTCGCAGCGTTCAACTGCAAGATTCCATTCGTGAGTATTCCCACAAGTGCTTCACATGACGGAATTTCTAGCCCATTTGCC
>JAKAPU010000086.1 GCA_021806865.1 archaeon | reverse complement strand
TGGTGGGCTAGGTTTCAACGTATTTGCGATCCCAAACGTGGAAGTCTTTAGGGCAGCCTTTTGGTTTGAAAGCCATCCTCTGGTCTATTTCGGCTCTTTCCTAGTCATGGGGCTGATGATATGGTTCATCACGGTCTACGCGAAGCGACCTATCTACAGCGAGAAAATGACGCGGTACTTGATTGCCGTCCTTTTCGTGCTTACAATGTCCGTCTACGTTCATCACATGGCGATGGATCCGATTCCAATGTGGATAAGGGACGTGTTCGCACAAGTTGCCACCGAACTCATTGCGGTGCCATTCGTTATAATCTGGACAATGTGCTTGATCACTTTAAAGTTCTCAAAGCCAAAATGGGATGCAACTTTGCTTTTCACTGTTACTGCAATTGCAGGTAACATTGTTGGGGGAGCAACTGCCGAGCCTCTGCAGCCAGTTCCAGCTGCGGACTTTACCATTCACAACACAATGTGGATTCCTGGGCACATCCACTTTATGATGGCTACTTTCACATTGGGTTCATTTTTCGCAATACTTTACTACATTTACCCTGAACTTATCGGCAGAAAGCTATATTCTCAAGGATTGGCAAACTTCCACTTTATTGCATGGACGGTAGGGATGGGTGCTCTTGAAGCTGCCTTCAAAGTGCAAGGTATGATGGGTCTTGTACGCAGAGAGATAGCCTGGCCTCAGCTTTACGAACCATGGTTCCAGATGGCGATGATTGGTGCTTGGCTCGCGGCCATATCGGTGGTCGCCTTTGCGACAAACCTTTTCATGACTTGGAGACTGGGAGAACCAATGGCACCAAGGCTTGTTCCAAAGTGGGTGTCTGCGGGGCTCGCTCTCGAAGAGCAAGCGCGTATCAATGAAGGAACTCACAATCCAAGAGAGGTCTATTCAAGGATCACATATCCAATTGGCCTTAAGGCGATTTCTACGACTGACGTCAGTGAGGCACTTAGTGTCCAAACAGTTAACAGAGGACTGTTCGGAAAAATAATCCAAGGATTGGGTCTTTCAAAGTCTAATACGAGGACAGCGGACGTGGGAGTTGCTGTCAAGGACTCGGAGTGATAAACAATGGCATGGAGCAAGAGAAGAATAATTGCGCTCATCGTGTTTGTAGTGCCCTGGTTCTTCTGGCTCACTTCAATCAGTCACGCGATAAGCTTCGGGTTCGTTGAGGACAAATACGGAGTCCAAATGATGGTCCTTGGAGGAGCAGTTTCAATGGTAGCAGGCGCTATCTCTGCTTTGTGGGAGTGAGAAAATGGCTTACGGAAACAAAGGACAAATCTGGATGGTGGGAGGCATCATCTATGTGCTAGGAATGTTTCTCATCTTTTATTTCTACCAGTTCCAAGGCGTCGTGAATCCCGGCTACATTGCATTCATGTCAATCGGAGGGGCATTCCTTTGCATGGGGCAAATGTTCTTGGGAGTTTTCGACGAAAAGGGAGCCAAGAACCCTGTCGAAATGTCAAGCGAATAAACAGTATCGATTTTTATACATACGTTACCACTGGCTTCGAGAGGGCCAGTGCTGCGCTTTGCCTCGGATGAGAGAAGTGATGGGGACTTTTGATCTCAGGTAGAACTATCCTGTGCTTATGCGCATTACTCTTTTTGTTGACGCTTTCTGCTGGCTTGCCTCTGGCCTATGGCCAGTCCTGGACTCCATATGCGTCGGAAGGATCCTACGCGACTTACGGTGCGCTTGGTGGCTTCATTCCATTTTTCGATGGCGTTAACGGGACGGTGTCATATCTTGTGACCAATTTGTTTCCAAATCAGACGATGGGAATCACTCTATCAGCAAACATTTCACAAGGAAACGAGTTGCCCGTAAGTTATGTAACGTACAATTTCACTGACAGCATAGGAGCACCCAAGATTTTCCCAGCCGTACCAACTTCAGATTTTGCCTTGCCCAGTTTCGCATTTCAGAATTCCACTTGCACATTCGTGAAGAACGGAACGACAACTGTTCCGGCCGGAACATTCAACACACTCGAATTTTCGAGTGTGAATGCTACTGGTCCGAAATCGTATTACTGGTTCGATCGAAACAGCGGACTAGTTGTTCAGATGGCAGGGAATGGCGCGGTATTCGAACTACTTAGTTCCAACATTGCACTTCCGGTAAGCATCCCAAGCGGGTTGTCGGAGTCGCTGCCCTATATGGCTGTGTTCGTAGTGGGTTGGATTTTCGCTGCAGTCGTGTTTTTGGCAGTGAGAAGATATTACTTGGTGAAATCCAGATTGTCGGCGAAACAATCTGCCCCAACCAAAAGCTAGTGCCGACTGCTGCTGCCGGATTCTACTTCTAGCTAGACGTGGGTGGTTCGACTATCTCTTCCAGTGAATCGATGTCGTATTGAGGGGACGGCTCTGCCACCAAAATCAACCCGAGCATGACAAATCCGAGCACAATGAAGAGCCCGAATACAAAGTAGTATATTCCAAATTCACTAAATGTTGACGCAGCAATTGCGAGTGGAAAGTTCATTCCAACTCCTCCGCCCTCCTGAGTATTATTTAAACATAAGCAAAAATACTTTCGGTAAGATTACAATATTCGATTTCAGGTTGCTATGTATGACGCAGGGCTATGGCGCAAAGAAAAAGACTGGATTCATGGGATTCTTTTCTATTCTGCTCTCCATTACATTGATTACGGCAGGTTTGATGTGGGAAGCCTATGGACATTTGCCAGGTCAATACTACATGCCGATCAGTTTCTCTCTCTTGATCTTGGCAGGAGTTGTCGGCTATCTGATACTCGTTAGATACATCGAAATTTGAATTTCTTTAAAATTTAAATATAGTAATAGTTGTCGCCGGTATCAGTCTTACATGCGTCGAACTACAAAATATTTCTTCATCGGAATGACGCTCGTAATTGCATACGTCTTGATATTCTTCTCGGTGTCCTACGTCATCAATGCCACAGAGAATCAAATAGAAACCATCTACGTTCCCCAGGTAAACGATCTGCCTAATTTTTCAAATCCGGGCGGAGAGTCTTTCTGGTCTAGTGTCGGCACTTACCATATCGCTTTGATTCAATCCTATTCATATCCTGGGTCACCATCGGGAGATACTTCTTGGGTGAATGTCCAAATGGCATGGACCAAAGCTGCTGGAATTCCTGAACTCATGATAAGAATGGTATTTCCGTCTTATGGAGCGGTTTCACCAACTGCACCAAAGTCGTCCGTTCCGATTCTAAATGATACTACCTACAACAAATTCTTCCCTATGTACAACTCGAGTTGCATTTACCCAACATCGAGCTGCTTCGGCGGACTGTATCCGCAAGACGTTGGTTTCATGCCGCTGGCCCAAGGAAGCCAGTATGTCTACCCTGAACAGGCAATCGTCATGCTTGGAATGACCCCTGGTGCAAATTCTGACGCTTGGTATGCAGTCTCGTACAAACCAAAAATGGTCTTGGGAACAACAGGTGCACTTGGCACTGGCAGCGGCGGAGCTGCAGAAATGTGGATCTGGTCAAGGAGCCCAACAGACAACTCTAGCAGCGATCCATACTATCCGGGCATAACGTATCCGAATGGCACTACGGTGAACTCAGCATCGTTCGGTGTGCCGTCGCACGTATCGTATGCCATTGATGGTTACGCCAATGCGTCATCTTTCTACCAGATTGGCGGAATGCCTGATTCGAGCACTTTTCCATACATCAACACGCCCCAATTCTATACCAATAACTTGAGCAGCATAACTGATTACACACCTGCAATGAATCCGTTTGAAGTGCAGGCAAAAGGCACTGCGCCGTCAAATGGTGGTAACTGGGTGGTTGAGTTTGTCAGGCCGCTTACAACGCCTTCAGCGAATGGAGAAAATCGCTACCAGCTCCAGATGAATACCAGCTCAATCCAGAGTTATCACATTGCTTTCGCAGTGTCTCAAGAAGCTGCTAGTCAGACATACCTGATATATTACAACAGCGTATCGTTCTGGTACATGTTCAACTTCCAGACAAGCTCAGGCTTCAACGGGTACAGCCACGAGTACGGCGCGATCACCAACGGCGCAGGATTTGCTGTGGGTAGTCTGCTCATCTTGTTCTTGGGCATCAGCTTGGTGGCGAGGAAGCTCGAATACACAGAAACGATAAAGTTCAACCTTCCGCTGTAAACGGAAGGAGACCCCAATTTTCTGTTTACCTCAGATCAAGTGCTAGTCTGAGATTCTTTCGAATGAAAAGAGATCACATCTCGTTCAAGCTACTCTTGAATGCTAGGTGTATTGGCCGACTGTATTTAATTGCTAAGTCTTTTTAGACTTGGATTGTTCCTTTGCAGCGGCAGCAGCTCTTTCGCCGCGAACATTGGATAGATGTTTGGCAATCTCCGAAATTACTAGTCCCTTCTTCTTGTTATGCTGCTTTGCGATGCACACATAGCCAGTGCTGACTATCATGCGCTTGGGGTGCTTCGCAGAAATTGCTTCTGGAGAAGAACCGAACCTACGGACTGCCTCTGCAAGCTCTTCAACAGTCGGATCTTTTACTGATCTGTCAAGAGAAACACGTCTGCCATTCGCCCGGCTAAGCAAGGAGTTGAAGTAATCTGTCCAGAGAACCAATTGTTTGTAGTCTTTCAAGGAGACTACCATCGAGTGCAGGGCACGATGGGCTTACTTCGAGACAAGAAGCGCATTAATTACCCCATCCTGCGCGGGCCTTGACGTTACTCTAGCATTTCCAAGTTCGGTGTCAATTAACGCGCCCTTTGTTATGACGCCTCTTCGCTCATAATCACGATTGGCAGGATTTTCCAAGACGCGAGTTATTTTCACCTTCTGGGTCTTCCCTGAGGTCTTGTCAAGTACATTGGCAGTTTCCGCAAATTTCAAGCTCGATTTTGTATTGCCTCCGCGCAAGCGCCTCGGATTGCTCTCTGTCTCTCCCAGAAGCGTTTCAGCCGCATAGCCATCCTTTTCATAAGCACGTCTTGACCTGAAATGTTTGGTCCTACCTCCAGTCAACTTTCTCTTCTGCAGGTTTTCGATAGGCTTTACCATAATGATTCACGAAGTTTGATAGAAGCATTTTGCTCTTTGAACTGCATATAAACTCTTTCGAATGCCTGCCTGCCTCACGTCCGAAGTAGTGGCTCTGAATCTGCTTCTAACTGATGTAGAATCTTGTTACTCTCGTTTCTGATGTTGAGAAAGAAGGGCCGACCTGGGTTGGAGAAAGTAATCTGATTGATTCTATTGCGGCTGCGCAGCTGGTCTTTCAATTTGACGGGCTTTGTCGATAAGTCCTTGCTTAGCCACCTGCTTTCTCTGCAATTCGGGATCTTGGCTGAGTCCGAAATAGTCTGCAAAGAGCTCTGTAGTTCTGAAGACACGACTCCTACCTCTTCTCTCTGAGCTTAGAAACCTCACTTCTATGAGCTGCTTTAGGTGTGAATAAACTTGGGAGCCTCTTCTTTGAACCAGTTCCTGTGTGCTGACTGGTTGAAGGTACACCACATATGATAGAGTCTTCAGCACAGCGCCTGACAACAATGGCTTCGTCGCAAACTTCTTTGCAATAGAATTGTAATTCGGTTTGAGTTGCAAAGAATATCCGGGACCATCGATCTCTCTTAACTCAATTGCCGAAAAGGTCGTGTTGATCTTTCGGGACAGCTCTGACATCAATTCTGCGAGTCTGCGCCTGGACCCTATTCGCGCAACTTTTGCCAACTCATCCAAGCTTAGAGGTCTCCCTGAAGCATATAGTGCCACTTCTATTCTGGCTTGCGCCTCTTTAGAGAGAGTAGCTCTTTCGTCATTCTCCAATATGTCCGCTGACTTCTGCTCCGCTCCGACATTTTGCGTGGACATTGTTGGCCTCCACCTAAACGGTAGTTACTGGCACACCAGAAATCAGAATATCGTCGTTTTCTGTTTGTTCAAGAATGACTGTGCCTTCCATTGCAAGGAACAGGAAGAATATGAAATACTGCGCTCTCTCCAGTGCATCTTTCCCCGCCGCAAACGCCGAGAACAGGAAGCTGTGCCTTGCCCTTATCTCTGAGAGCACCATTATTCTGAATTCGTTAACCAGCTCTGAAATCTTGTTGAGGAATTTGTCGGGTTCAAATACAAAGGCAGGTTCTAGTAGAAGATTCGCAGTCTCTTGCTGCTTTCGTTTTCCTCTTATGATGTCCTCAAGGATGTTTTCCAGAGTCGAGACGAGATCCTCTATGGAAGTAGAGTAAATTTCTTGCCTGAACGGCATCTCCAAGATTAGCGGAACTTCGCCTGAGATGTCGATCCGCTGCATTCTTGCGGCTTTTATCTTGTCCAAGAGAAATAGGGTCTCGACCTTGAGCCTGTATATCAGGGCAGAAGAGAGCGCTGCTGAACCGCAAAGGCGCAAATCAAGAAATTCATTTTTTGTTATGAGCTCAAGGAACATCGTGAGCAACCGCTCGAGATCGACTTCCCATGGCTTGCTTATTTTATTGCCATCTGGATTCAGCAGCAGATTCAGCGGTGGCTTGGAAAGCTGTCTCTTACCAGAGTCGTCAATTGATGGCTCACTCGTTTCTCAGCTCTACCTCCATCCCGCTCTTGTATCTGATGACTCGTGAACTGCCGTGATCCATGTAGACACCGATTACCGAACCTGCCTTTGAAACAACGGTATCCTTCAGGCTGACTATGATAATCTGCGAATACGAGCAGCGTTCCGCCAGTATTTCTGCCAACTTTCCTGAATAGACACTGTCCAGGTGAGCGTCGACTTCGTCGAAAACATAGAATGGCGATGGAAAGACAGCCTGTATCGCGAGTATGAAGGCGAGCGCGGACATTGTTTTTTCTCCCCCGCTGACCGAGCTGGAATCTCTCGGGAGCTTTCCCGGAAATTGAGCAATTAGGAAGACGCCACTATCGAATATCGAGTCCGGCTTCTCGATTTCGAGCCAAGCATTCCCGTCCGTAATCTTGGTGAATATGGTTCTTAGACCCTTGTCGATCTTGTCAAATGCTTCCATGAACACTTTGCGTTTCTCAGAATCGATCGTTTCGATGAAGGTGACTATCGCACTTCTTTCCTTTTCGAGTTCGTTCTTCCTCACTGACGAGTACTTGTAATTCTCGAATATCTCTCTGTAGTTCCTGTCTGCGTTGTAATTCACACTATTGTGGAGCGCGTTGTACTCTGAGTTCAGCTCCTCGAGCAGCTGATCGGCTCCACCAAAGGCTTCGATCGGCTCTGCGTATCCGAACATAGCAAGCTCTCCGACGAGTCTTCTTTCATTGTCCAAGAGTCTTGTGAGATCCGAATTGTTGGAGAAATCTTCGCGCTCAGAAGAGGTCAGCGATTTTCTTAGAATGGTCTGTTCCGACTTTAGTTCGTTGAGTTTGCGATCAAGGGAGTCAAGCATCGGTTGATACTTTGCTGCGCGATCTATCGTTTCCGCCTCTCTTTCTTTTAAAGACGTTAGAGCAGATTCCACCTCGGCAAGTTTTGGTACCGAATCAACCAAGTATCTTGACTTCTCAGAAAGCTGCATTTCCGTCTCGAGTCTCTGTTGCCTAAGCTTCTCGAGCGCTGGTCTTTGGTTATTCTCGAGATCGGCCTTGATTTTTGTGATTTCTGTTGTTGTGTCTCTTATTTCTGAGACAATGCGTTCAATTTCATTTTCAATTTCCATCCTTCGTCTGTTTATGCCCGCGATTTTCTCGTCAAAAACTCCGGTATCAAATGAAGCGATTATGGCGGACAGCTTCTGAGAGCCCAGTTTCAAGGAGGTTTCAAGTCTTTGTGCCCGAGAAAGTGCCAGCTCGACCCTATCAATTTCAGACTCGGTAGAAAGCAGCTTGTCCCCGAGAGCCTTGGCGTCATCAGCATATTTTGCTACAAATTGTTTTGTTGTTTCCAGTTTTGTTTCAATTTTTGAGACCTGCAAATCGTGCGCTCTTTCTTCACTATCATGCGTTTGCATTTTGGAATGAATTTCTACGATTGAGCCTTTTCTCTTGGAAATTAGAGACTGGAGCGCATTGAGAGCTTCTCTTATTCCTTCATATGTCTCCTGCTGTCCTAAGAGACTGGATATCTGTGAGTACTTTTTTGCATACCCTGTCTGGAATGCTAGAACATCGGGTTCGAAAACATCACCTTGAAGTGTAACTGCTCTGAATCCTCTTCTCGCCGCCAGGAATCCGTCTTTAGGAGTTTCGACTACAACAGAGTCGCCGAACACAAAGTCAATGATGTTTTTGATCCTGGGATCGCAAGATGTCAAGTCACAGACGTAAGCAATCAGACCCGATAACAGAGGTCTTTCAGAAGTCGAAATGCCACCGACTTCGCTCAGTGGGATTGTGGTAAGTCTAGATATCTTCAGTTTCTTGGACGCTTCAGTTACGCGCAGAAGAGAGGGAATGTCTCGTACCACAACTGCGTTGAGCCAATCTCTTCCTATTGCAGCAATGGCTTGGGCATATTGACTCTCATAGGTTATGAGGTTTCGTAGAGGTCCGAAATATCCATCAAGCGCGTTGGAGGAGCCCAAGCTCTCGAGTCTGGAAATTGCAAATTCCTCGGCAGCGATATTTTCCATCGCTGTAATCTCCGAATCGTACTTTCTAACTGCGTTCTGAGCCTTTTCCAGTATTAGGGCGGCTATTCCAAGCTGCTCTTCGACTCTCTTGTTCAATTTTTCAAGCTCGGTTCGAGAGCGTCTGAGATCTTCAAGTTCAACTCGCTGAGAAGAAAGCAATCCTTCCAGGTCTGTAATGTTCTTCTTGGCTGTGGAGAGACTCTCCTCAAAGAACTTGATCCTTTCCCGGATGGTCGTTGAGCGATCTTCCAAGGATCGAAGCTCGGATGCAAGACGCGTAGACAAATCGACGCTTCGTTTCAGTTTTTCATCTTGCTTGTCTTTGGAGCTTCTTAGATTCGAAAGACTAGATCTCTGCTTACTAATTTCCAGCTCGAGTTCGTTTCTTTCGGTTGTTATCAGTTCTTTCTTTGAAACGTGTTCCGATTTCGAAGTTTCAAGAGACGCAAGTCTTTCTTGCAAAGCCTGAATTTGTTGCTCCGCCTGCGCGATTCTTGATTCGTTTGAGGTGGTCATCTGGTTCAGTGCAGGGATTACTTGGCGCAGTCTATCAACAAGATCGGAAGCTTCTTGTCTCGATCGTTTAATAGATTCGATTTCGTTGGTAAGTTTGCCCATTTCAAGTTCCACCTTTGCTGCGCCAGCATCCATAGCTGATCTGATCAACTGACTGCGTTCAGTTTCAAGACTATTAATCGAAGAATCGACTTCCTCTGCCCGAGCCTGTAACTGTTGCAGCCTTGAACCAGAATCTGCTGATGCAGCTCGTTTCTTTTGAATATCTCCTCTCAGTGTGAAAAGTCTAGTCGATAATGAAGCTGCACGGAGCCAACCTATCTGCTCTTCTAGTTGTCGTATTCTTAGTTGATCATTTCTTTCCCGCTCAAGTTCTTGGACCCTGTCCCTGATCTCTCCGATCTTCGCCATTGCGACTTCCAGTTTGATGTCAGCTTCTTTCAGCTGGTTCAACGCCATGTCCTTTTTCTCGTCAAACTGCGCTACTCCGACCATCTGCTCGATTAATTTGCGCTTTTCATCGGGTACAAGCTCAGAAATACGAGTAATCATTCCCTGTAGAACAATATTCAGCCCTCTTGAGGTCAAGAGAGCCATTTCCAAAAGCTCTGAGAGATTGTTACGTTGAATGTGCTTGCCGTTCAGCGAATAAACGCTTTCTCCAGTCTGCTTGAGTTCTCGCGAGATTGTAACAGAGTCGGAATCAATCGGTATTCTTCTGTCTGAGTTATCAAACTGAAGAGCGACTCTTGCGGAGGATGGCTTTTGTTCCTCAACGGAGCCATCGTAAATCAATGCACCGAGATTGGGAACCCTCAGTGTCTTTGCGCTGTTCTCGCCAAGGCAAAACAGTATCGCATCAAGCAGATTGCTCTTTCCAGAGCCATTCGGACCCGTGATGGCGACAAACCCTCTTTCAACGGGTGTTGTCATCACCTTCGGTCCCATGGACTTGAAGCCTTTGGTCTCTATCCTTTTCAAGTAGACCATGACTTAAGCGACCGACCTCGGCAAGGGGTAGTTTGTTTCCATTAATATCTATCTTGCTCGGCTCAAAAGATCTCGGGCGATTGGCGACTTTGAGATACAATTGAGCGCATTATGTTAAACATTATGCAGAATGAAAGATCAAAGGATTATTCGATATACGGCCCTCTATGACAGAGATCGGATTCAAACAGACTTTCTCTTGGAACCAGTTGTCTAAACGACGTCAAGAATGAATTCTTCTTCTTCCTTTCCACCAGGCAATGAACAGCGTTACCTATCATGTTTTGAGTCGCGCCGATAGCGCCAATCTTTACCGCCTTGTCTGAGAGGGCAAGGAGCGCGGGGGGAGCTATTCTCGTCTTTTCAGCAAATACTCTTGATTGTCTGAGCAGTGACTCAGGAGTAGGATCATCGAGAATGGATTCAAGAGTGCTTCTCCCAAATTTGTTCACCAATTTTCTGCTCCTCTCCTTTTGAAGCACAGTAGATTTCTCAATAGGCCCAAAGCTTGCGCAAATCAGGACAAGTTCAGAATAGTCGCCTAGGATCGCATCCACCCTGCCAACTGAATACGAGCCAGGTTCGGTAACAAGACCGATAGAGCCAGACCCAGAAGTTAAAGAAATCACCGTACCCAGTCCTGTGAGACTTTCCACCTCGGCTGCGTGAGCAAAGTCGGATGCTTCAGACAGAGTAAGCCCAAGACCGAAGAGATCAGACAGTGCAATAGCCGT
>JAKAPU010000085.1 GCA_021806865.1 archaeon | reverse complement strand
GATATATTTCGAAGTGATGACAACCAGTAAGAGCTCATCTCACAAATCAAATCAAGAATACTCACAAGACGGCGTCAAAAGAACTCTCGCTCAGTTCCCACCACTTCGATCAATGATGTTTTGCTTGAAAGCACGTCTGCGTCCTCACAAGCGTTGAATGCTCAGACCAAACTTTTTCCGTTCGGCTTAGATTGGATGTCATTCTCACGTCGGCTTATTTTTATGAATGCATGCCATTCCGCCAGTTAGAGCGAAATGGCCACAGCCTTCGTCTTCATGAACGCGGATCTCGGCGCCGAGCAGGACATACTCAACGAAATAAGGAAGCATCCCGCACGCTGTCGAGGTCCATGTCGTCTACGATCTCATCGTCAAAATCGAAGTCGAGTCCCTGGACGAAGTGAAGGAAACAGTCACCGACAGGCTGAGAACGCTCGAAAAGGTGCGTTCCACTCTGACAATGATAGTGGTGTGAACAGATAGACTACGGACGGATTTGCCCGGTCAGTTCGGTTGGTTGGTTGGTATGACATCATACGTATGAACTATAGCTTTGAAACAACCTAAGCTCCTTCTTGCAACGATTTCTTTCTGAACTCATCGACAACCCATTCCGTGATCCACGGACAGTGCAGAGGACTGATGACTCCAGTGAGAGAACACCTAGAATTGTAAGGGCAGGTCGTGCACGGGCACTGCTCGATCGACTTGACTTTAGCCGGCCTCCAAAGTGGCATCAGCTTGTAAGTCCACCTGTCGCCGCCGAGCACCTTCTCCCGCCGGATTATTCGGCGCCTCTCCAGGTCGACGACAATCCTCGAGCAACCCCTCCCGTCAAGACCGAGCATCTTCCAGAGGTCACTTTGCAAGACGCCCTCCTCCCCGCCATCGGCGACTAGATTGCAGATTCTTGACGCCAAATCTTCGGCAGACAAGATTTACTCCTTCCTTACCGTGGAACAGAGGATTAAGCCTTTGGTTCGCGGGAGACATGCATCTGCAAGTGACGATTTCGTCACGCTTTCACCTGTTATGGGCCGGTCAGTTAGTCGGTCGGTCAGAAAGATTGCATTGGTTCTTTGGTTGGGAGGACAGCAACGAGTATAAGGGACGCCAGTCTTTCGATCCAACGGAGGTTCTTTCTATCTGTCGGCTGATTGATGCGGTGAAACAATTTGAGCAAATATCGTAACATGTACGGTACGGCATTAGAAAGTTACTTCAGGAATTCTTCCACATCGCAGCAAGTGCGTACGAAGCAGACACTCATCGGGGAGCTTGCGAAGAATCTCAATTTGAGTGGTTCGAGGAGTGCCGAACTGATCTTCAGGACGACTCTTCGCTGTCTGTGCATGAACCTTCCGGAGGAGGAAACCGGAGCGCTTTCATGCAAATTACCAAATGGGATGAAGTGCTGGGTGAACGGGAAAAAGACTGCCTGTGGCCGTAGCGATCTGCACAATCTCCTCTGGGAGCTGAAGGACTCCTGCGGATTTCGTTCAATGGAAGAAGCACTGGCAGCGGCGAAAAGCGCGATCTCAGCTTTAGGGCTTGTGGTCGACCTTGCCGAGTTTGCGAGACTGCTTCCCAAGGAGCTGCATGAGCTAGCTCTGCAGGTGAAGGAAGAGCGAGCCTTACTCAAGAAAAGCTCTTGATGGATGGAGACATGTTGTACGTATGTATGTCATCTTGAAAGGCGATGAAGAATTTACATTCCTTGCTTCGAAGGTCTTCTGCGAGTGTTCGCAGTGTGACTGTTCAAACTGCGAGATGTGCTTCCATAAGAAGTGCAGCTGCTGTGATCACGACTTCAGTGACGTGATAAGGGGAAATGACAGGAGTTACCAAAAAACCGTATCTTCTGTATCGTTTCCCGCATAACACAGAAGATTGTCAACACCATTTGGTGCAGAGTCAACTCTATGCTCTGTAGCTCCATCTCCCTCCCTGGCGTGAGGATTTGGATGGACGCTCCCCTCCTGCCTTTTGGTTGTTGGTGCAATGACTGAAGAAACAGCTCCGGCTCGGTTGTCAGCTGGAGCGTTGAAGTGGCTTCTTAACCCCTTTTCAGTTTCAGGGGTACTGGCGGGGCGTGCTTTGTTGAGCAGCTCTGTTACAGTCCCTCCCCCATTGTCAGCCCAAGCACTCTTCCATTCCATCGGTTCGTGCGGGAGCAATGTCTGGAGTTGAGACTTGTAACCACAATAATAATTTTTGGAGCAGTAGCTCCACATTCTCTTTTCCTTCTTCTTCGTCTTTGTCGTACAGATTCCAGTAGGAGACTCTTTGTATCCCAGAGCTCTCCTTCCGATTACAAAGGCAGCCAGTTGATGTCTGTTGAAGCCTCCAAACTGCATGCCGTACTTCGCGATTGCAACCATGCTCGTGTACGCCGGATTGACTTCTAGGGTGAGCATGCTTTTACGAAGCGCGTGTAATTTGATGGTTTGGATCATCTTTTTCTTCATAAAGTTTGATAACTTGTAATTTGTCTTGGCATCACTATCGTGCGCTCCTTTGAACTTCAGGTCCTCCACAGCCAAAGCGTTGCAGTTGTAGTTGCACAGGCACCAGTTGAGCATTCTATTGACGAGGTTCTCCAGCACCCACTTTCTCTTGTTCTTCGAGGCTGATATCAAGCGATTGTCTCTGAAGAACCTTGTAGCAATCAGGTTGCCATCCCTGGACACTACAGTACAGGCAATCCCTTCCGGATTTAGGTCGATTCCCACCAACCTCCCATGCCAGGAGATTTCTGGCTCAACAAGTTCGAATGAAATCAGCACCTGGTATCCTCTACCGTTGCGTACGACTCTGGTAGAATAGGCAAGCCCTCCGCTCATGACCTCTCCGCTCTTTCTGAGCTTGACAGATTCTGACCTGTCTATCAATTGTGGCAGGATCTGTCTTGCGTGCTCTGGCACATGGAGTGGTATTTTGAAATCGTCCTGGAACCAATTCCTTATCTCAAGGTAGAATGATGCATTATCATCATCGCCATGAATCAACCTAGTGTTCCCATTCCCTTTTTGATTTGCGTGGCCGACTGAGAAGAAATGATTTGACCTCTTCTCCTTCCATTCTTTCTTTAATTCCTCTTCCCTTGTTCCATTAGCCATCGATAGCTGATGCAAGAGCTTCTTTGATCGAACACTGCCTGCGGGTAGGATTTGTCGTACAGTTGCTCTCTCAGCTCTTCCACCTTCTTCTCGAATTTCTTTATCTTTCTCTTGCATCCAGAAATCTTGAGTTCATTAGAGAGATGGTCGATCTTCTCCTTTGTGTTTCGTATCTTCTCCCTGTAGAGTTCTATCTTGTACTTGATTCCTTCTTCCTGAGACTTCATTATGGCTTCAGCCTGATTCAGAGCAGACTGGTTCCACCTCGCGTTCTTGATTCCATATCTCTCTCGGAGGATGAACTTTATCTCAGTCGCGTTCTTGCCTTCTCTCCGCATCCTGTACGCGGTCCGCTCCATCGAAGGGAACGCCCTGCAAATTTCATCAAGGCGCTTGTCCCCTCCTTCAATGAAAGTTCTAAGCGTGCACTGCATGCTGCTTCGCGTCAGCCAGGTACTGCACTTGAGCAATATAAACCTGTGCTGTAATGTTACAGTAGGAAGCGTTAGGAGTATCGCGTCGTTCACGATGATAGATCGCACTTCACAGGGGCTTGCCAGGCGTGGGAAGAGGGAAAACGGAGCTACTAACCAGTCACGCTGATTTTGAATTCAGCCACATGAGTGAGCGGTATTCTTGATATTCTTGACTCAATAGCTACTGAAGATACAGATTCTGAGCAGCTGCTGATTGATGACCATTTGTCGGACAGTCATCACCTTTCATTGGCGCACCACAATGGTATCGATTCCCTGCTCGTGGCGCTTGAACTCCACCAGGGTTTCGAAAACTCTGCCGCAGCTGCAGGTGTAAGATTTCCCGTTGAATGATCTGGACGGCAGATAGTGAATCGTCATTCTCGTGGCGTTACAGTTCCGTTACAGTAATACTATATACGTTGCGGTTTTTGTTCTGGTGAATTTTCCCGGTGGTAAGAAGGACATCAACCGAACTCTTTTTGACATTGTACCTTTTGGTTCCGGAAACTCTGTCGCAAGTAATCTAAGAAAGAAACCGGTCGTCGTTTGGTTTTCTTTTCCACTGTAAGTAATAAAACAGACGAAAGTACCGTGGTTGCGAATCTTGTGCGAAAGAAAGATTGCCACAGTCAGTCCTTGTTCATAAACACGCTTTAATCGAACTTAGTTTATACACATAATTATGTTTATAAACGGTCAGCCGTAAGATTGTGTTGACATGTGTTGGCCCAATCAGAAGACATCTGGTCAGATCTAGGCTTCGTGAGAAATCCATACGATTACAAACCGTTGAAGGTCAATGAAGACGACCGTTCAATATTCGTTGGTAGATCGAACGAAGAACGTCAGTTCAAACTCGAAGTATCTGGTCGTCAAGGGGGCATTGTCATGGTTGAGGGCAGAGTAGGCGTTGGCAAGACGAGCTTCGTTAACATGATGCAATATGATAAGTGGAAAGGAACTGCTGGTGAATCCAAGCGATCCGGCAAAATGATGCCATGCTTCGAAACAATAGAGCTCAAAGAAAATATCGAAACTACTGACTTCATGCTCTCAGTACTATCAAACTTCATGTACAGTCTTGAAAGAATACATGGAACAAGAAGAGTCGAAGCAAATCAAAAGCTATTCGCTGGAAAGGAGCTCATTGCCAACACTCTCAAATCAGGTTATGGTTTTAGCATTTCGATTTTAGGTTCCGGATTTGGCGCATCCAAACAGACGATGCGTAACCCACCATCTGTCACGGTCCTTTCGACCGTTAATCATGTAATGAACGAATGTTTTGAGGCGGCTTCGAAACAATTCGGTTACGAGGCGTTCATAATTCCAGTCAACAACCTTGATGCAATTTCTGATGAGTCAGTGACAGCTTTCCTGAATTCTGCGAGAGACACTCTTCTATCTATTGGGCAAGTCTGGTGGATCCTGACGGCAAGGTTGGGTTTCTTTTCTTATCTCGAGACGCATGCCCGTAGAGTGAGCGAAATGGTGACAGGCACACCTGTTCGATTAGAACCATTATCATTGGAGGAAGTGCATAATGCAGTAGAGAAACGAATGGTTAAATTCGCCATCCCACACGTCAAGACAGTTTCGATCGTTCCGCAAGAGATCGTGGACTATCTGCACAAGGTCTCGAATGGAGAAATTCGTTACGCCTTCAAGCGACTGTCAGATCTAGTTTATCAGTTCAGACTGGGCTTCCCCAGCGAGAGGCAAATCCCGGCAAGAGTCGGTTTAGAGATTCTGCGCTCGATAGCCCAAAATAGGGTGAACGAATTAAATCTCACTGAAAGGGAACGAAAAATCTTACAGAGATCAGCTGAAATAGGCACGTTTCGAGTGAGGGATTTCGCTTTGTTTGGCGTAAGTAGCTTGCAAAACTTTCAAAGAGACATTACAAAGTTTTCCAAAATGGGGCTACTCAACAGGGAAGAGAAGAATAAGAGAGAAGTCGCGTATTCCTCTACTGGCGACGTAAACTTGGCTTTCAAGAGCATTACTTTATGAATGAATGAATTGGATCTGTTTTCCACTAACAACTAAAAAAATAGAAGGTAGCAGCACTTGATTCAGCTAGTAGCTGGTTGGGGTAATTTTCTTTACCACGCAGAAAATTCACCAGAACACGGTTTTTGGGACTATCTATCGTCGAGATAAGAATATGGATAGAAGGACTCGTCTCGCTGATCATAAGGACAATCTCCGTGAGCAGATGACGAGTTGGTTGCAATGAATAGGAAAGACGAAGTGCTTCTACAATCAATAACCCTAAATCAAATCAAATCAAGATAGCCACAATTTGTGCTTGCTACATTGTCTTGTAGAGCTCGGCATACTTCATTGGTTGAGGAGCTAGATAATTCCAACAACGCATGCGTTCAAAGTTACTTCGTATAGACGCCCCGCCTTCAACGAACTATTTCGAGCCTGAAACCACGCTCCGTTATCGCGTAGAACCTCTTCTGGTACTTCTCGAACTCCTCTTCTGTCGTGAGCACGATGTGTTCCGGCTCACCTCCACCGTGCATCAGCCTACCAAACCTCTGCGACTCCTGCATGCGGCTGCCGTAAAGAAAGGAGACTTCGATCACCCTCTCGAGATCGGGAACGGAGATACCTTCGTCGCCCACCCTCGACACGACAGAGACATCTGACTGCCTGATGATCTCCATCCTCCCATCCCTCGTCTCTCCGTATACGAACGGCACTGCAAACTTCTGTGCTATCTTCTGCCCAAAATCTATCGAGTCGCAGAATATAATTGTCTTCAAGGGCAGCTTCAAAAGCTGCTGGAGCTTCGAGATCTTCTCTCCGTTGTTCTTCAAAAGGTAGAGCTTGAACGACGGTTGCCTGACGGCGCTCAGGTTCAGGAGCTCGTCCCAGGAGATGCCCAAAGGAAATCCTGTGAGTGCAAAGATGTAAGTCTCTCTTCTGATTGACTCGTAGACAGTCGCCACGGCTGGCTCTCCGCTCGCGACTCCGTGTCAATTATGGAGTCGCTACTGTTCAGTCACAGAAAACAGGTGAGAGGAATGAGGAGAGCAACAACAGCTTTGGAAAATGAGAAAAGCTCACGCAAGAGAAGAGCGAGAGCTATGAGTACCGTAGTACTGGTCGGAGACATAAAGCCGGTTGTAGGTGTTGATCTTGGAGACAGCAATAGCGCGGTAACCATGCTATCCCCGATGAATGGCTCGATGGTTCAGGAGACGTTCTCGTTCTCCATGGACGATCAAGGATACTTTCTCTTCTCGGGTAAGGTCCCGAAGAATGCCAGGATTGCATTTGAAGCTACTGGCATGGCGTATCCATTCTCGAGGAGGCTCAGAGAGATGGGTTACTCCGACATAACTGTAGCTCATTCTACTGAATTAGCTTGGATCGTTAGGTCGAAAAAGAAGAATGACAAAGCTGATAGTTTGAAAATCGCAAGACTGCACATGTCTGGAATGCTTTCAGAATCTCATCTACTCGACAGGGAGGAGCAAACAAAGAGAGACCTACTCATACAGAGGGTGAAGCTGGGCGTTGAGATAGGTGACGTAAAGAGGAGAATCATAAGCTACCTGAAGAGGGAAGATGTCTGCAACTCGCTTCCGAAGGCGAAACACAACTTCTCTGTCCAGCGGAGGATCGCGATTGAGTCGCTTCGTTTCAACGATGACAGGAACCTTGTAATTAGAGCCATGATGAGGAAGCTGAAGTCCCTTGAAGCTGAGTGCCCACCTCTCGAGGAGAGGATAAGACAGGTTGCAAAGGAGAGCGATGACGTGAAGCTTCTGATGAGTATCCAAGGAATCAACTTCTACCTCGCCTCACTTTACTCATCGTTCGTTGGAGACGCGAAGAGATTTCCTGACGATGATCACCTCAACAGCTTCTTCGGCATAATCCCTGTCAGCAAGGACTCAGCAGACAAGAAGAGAAGAGGCAAGATGTCTAAGGCAGGATCGTCTGTCGCCAGGTGGACTCTAGGAGTGATGGTAGACAATGTGATGAAGTACAATCCTGAGATAAAGCGCTACTACGATTCCGTGAAGGAATGGAGCAATGGTGGCCACGCGCATGCCCTAACGATGAAGAAGTTGAACCGCATGCTCTATCACATGCTCACGACAAGGCAAAATTGGAAGTTCGAGAACAAGGAGCTGACCGAGAGAAAGCTATCACAGCTCAACAACTATTCCTCCACAGAAGTAGAAGTAGGGGGTGATTACGAGGCATAGCGTCGGGTTGATTCTTCGAAACAGGCAGGCAAGACCATCCCAGGGAGGATTGAGCCGGCCACCGAGCTTTCAAACTCTGAATGTGGCAACGTAGCTCCTGCTATCGTGCGATTGTCAAATTACGCCTTCGAGCGTTAGTATGTGTTTGCGGAGTCAATGCAGGGCTATCGTCTGCTTGTTTCGCAGCCCAGAGACGCTATGTTAATAACTAGGGCACTGCCAGCCAGAGAGTGCAGTAGCGTAGAGCCAGCCTGACAGTCTACGTATGTGTATCCTCCCTGAACGGGCTCGCCGATAATCCAAGCCTGTACTTTGTCCTGAGCGTAGCTAGGCGTACGAATGTGTTGGCTGGCAAATGATGAACTTCCTCGAAAATGATGAGAATGTACTCCCTGTCTTTCATTTTCTCGTAGCCCTGATATGTCTGGACTTCTATCTCCTGCCTGAATTGAGACGATGGAATGTATTTCTTGATCCTCTCAATCCACTGTTCCTTCAAAGTAAGCGTCGGCACGACCACGAGCTTCCTTCCCTTGATTTGGAGGAGGGCGTACACTCCGAACAAGCTCTTCCCGCTTCCGAACGGCCAGAAAAGGCCGCAAGCTCCCTTTGCAAGGAACTCTTTCCACGCGTTTGACTGGTAGCCCCTGAGCTCGAGTTTCTCTTCGCCTTCCGATTCTTCCCTCAGATCGGAAGGTTCGACTGGGCGTGGAATGAAGGGGAGTATTCCGTCCTCTACGAGTTTTGAAATCAGCTTGAACTCGTACCCCTTCCTTATCCTCAACCTGTCATCTCCTTCCTTCGATTGTACGAACTGCCTGTACTTTTGAAACGCTTCTTCCTGGTGCTCCTTGCCTGTCCAGAGTGTGTTGTCGCCCACGATCTTGAGCTGTGGCAGTTCTGTCGGAAACCTGAGCTTCTGTCTTAGGGCGTCTGGTATCGGCGAGATCCACTGGACGTAGCGATTCACGACGAATATGTTGTATGATTTTGTCTGCCTTTCGAGCCAGCCAATTTGAAAGTCAAGCCACCTAGGTACAATGACATAGAACTCGTTCTCCCTCTTCGGAATTATCACATATGGCTCCTTGAAGAACTCGTCGAGCTCCTGCTGCTGCTCCTTGGTGTATCTTGTGATTGTGAGCTCCTCGACCCTCTTTTCTATCGTTGATCTGATATTCTCCCTTTCGAGCTTGAGCGACTCTATCAGGGAATCCATCTTTGCGAGCGATTCGTCTACGGATCTGCGGATCGAAGAGATGTCAGTAATAGTGGCGGATGAGGAAGGCTCCACTAGGATGCTGCACCAAATTCCTCGTCATCATCATCGTAATCCTCTTCTTCCCATTCCTCGAGGTCATCGTCGTCCCAGTCTTCGTCCGACATGGGTTATCAATCACCTACTTGCAGTGCCCGAAGACTACAGGAAATAAAGATTCTTTCTTGACCGGTAGTTTATTGGAATTACGATTGTTTGTACTCGACTGCCCGCTTTCAAGGCTCAAGGATGAACAGACAACTCCTTTCTCTCATGCTTTTTGTCTATCTCGTCCGTGCCTGTCTTGGGAAGGAAGAATCCGATTGGATAAACAAACGCATTCGGGGGTCGGTCTCCGCATTTGGAACGGGAATCAATCACATTGGTTTTCCTTGTATGCTTCTGTCCAGCGCCTCGTTATGGTAAAGCCACTTCTCCGTTTGTTCACACGAAAATGATGATAACGCCATTGCGTGGTCTGTAGGTAAACTTGGTTGATTCGACCTGGTCGCGGGCAGACATGACAAAGCATGTTCTTTGTGAAACGCAGTCGAGGATACTCTTGGCCCTTCTTATTGAAGGGACTTCTTCTTCGGCTGACATTCAGAGAATCACTGGAATAAGCGCCTCCACCTGGAACAAGGAAAAGCACCTGCTTGAGGTCGGTGGACTGATAGATTCTAGGAGCGTGAAGGATTTCACACGAAACGGAATCGCTAGAAAGGTCGAGTTCGAGCTCACGCCGCGCGGCAAGCTTGTTGCGCAGATACTCCTCTTGATTTCAGAGCTCATCAGTTAGTTTCTTGGAGAGTGAGCGCCTGATCTGACAGAAAGGATTAGGCGCGTATAAATCAGGGCAGCGGACAAAGAGTGGATTCAGTTAGTCAGTCAGCTACTCGTGCTCGTGAGGCACAAAGCGCGCCCTGATCATCTCCTGGAGGTACTCCACTTCGAGAGGCTCTGACCTGATGATGTCGGTTGCAGTCAGAATGCCCACGAGCTCGCCGTTTTTGAGGACTGGGAGCTTGGACACTCCGCTCTTGGACATGAGCTTCGAGGCAGCCTCGATCGAATCATCCTGATTCACAGTGATGACTGGTGTGGACATTATTTCCTCAACATGCACATGCCTTGGGTCGCGCCATTTCTTCACGACCTCCTTCAAAATATCGCCCTTGGTTATTATTCCAACCACGCTCTTTCCTTCATCAACGAGCACGCTTCCTATATTTCGTTCCAGCATTTTCAACGTGGCATCGTACGCGGTACTGGATGGATTTACACTGACTACGTCGCTTGTCATGATGTCGACGACGCGTAGCACTGGTTCGGGCAAATCTCGTGAAACCCCGGAGTCGTAAAGAGAACCATCCGTATAACAATATCCTCCACTTTTCCGTTGGAAGTGGGGCTTTCTGCTGTTGAACGGTCATAATTTTTTGCCTGGCTTTGGAAGAAGTGAGTTCTGTGGGAACGTTTTAGGAGAAATGGGTGATTCACTTCCAATCCATCATGTTCAAAGAGTTTGTACGACTTTCCTGACCTTTACGCAAAGAACATCGTTCGAGCGATACAGTTCGCATAATGCCCTAAACCTGCTTCTCTTTTTCATGAGCTGCCTCGGACCAACGTAATCTGACGAGTGCAGTCTTGCGTGCCCCTCCATCACTTTCTCTACTTCTATTTCCATAAGCTTCGAGCCCGGTATCTCTTTGGTCGTCGGCAGGGTTACGACTCGTTGTTGTCTACTCTCTCGGTCGTAATCTATTCCTCGCCCACTAATCTTGCTATCAACGCC
>JAKAPU010000084.1 GCA_021806865.1 archaeon | reverse complement strand
AGGGAATCCAGCTTCCGATCTTGAAACAATGGATTCCTGTAAGAAGAGAGCTTTGAACGTCTTGAGGTGTGTATGAATTCGTGGAGTTTCCATTGATTCGTGTGTCTGTTTAAAAGGGCCCCATCCATTTTCCACACAGGCGTAGGAGAAACTATCAGTCCTAGATAGAAATACTCTATCTCGAAGCAAACAGAGCAGATCAGGAAAGGAGCGCGGCGAAATACGAGCGCTCAATCGTAGAGATCTCTTCCTGCGACTGCACCTTGGCGTACTCGTCCAGCGCGTCCTTGTTCAGCGTAAGAAACGTCTCTCCCCACTTGTACAGAGTAAGCATTTTTCTAGCAACTTCCTGGAAATTCATGATGTAGAGAGCGGCGGCGCTAGCTTCAAGCGAACTCAAACTTCCGAGTCTCGAGTAGTTGGTGGGATTTCCGGCGATTAGGGCGGGCAGCTTTCTGTGGATACCCTTGTACCTGTGGGAGAACACCTCCTCCGCGTGCGCCCAGGAGCAATCGATCACGACGAGACCGTTTCGGAGCGCCGTCTCCCTGTCGCTGGGCAGCAGTACTTTCTCGGCGAAGGGGTTGAGGACGATGGAATCTCTCGGAATTCTTGATGAGCTGGTTGGCCTGGCGTAGCCGAACTTGCGCATCTTGGCTGAAGTGTTCTTCGACGGATCATCCTGTCTCAGCTGCAGGATGAAAATTCGAGGATAAGATCTGGGAGGTTCCTTCAAATCAACATCGAAGGATCGGAAAGAGTCTTTCAAAATATCTTGTCACCCTTCCCTAAAATTGCAGCAAAATGATAAAATGAGTTGCAGGCTTTCAGAGTAATCGAAAAACTATTTAAGAAGACAATGGGTCTCATTAACTCGTGACCACCACACATCTGCCGATGGCTTTCGTGCTGATAAATGCAGATCTCGGCGCGGAGGAAGATCTAGTTCGTGAATTACGCAGCATTGAGCATGTCAAGGAAGTTTATGTTGTGTACGGCGTGTACGACATTGTTGCGAAGATCGAGGCAGACACCATGGAAAAGGTCAAAGAGACTATCACCTGGAAGATCAGGCGTCTCGAAAAGGTCAGATCCACTCTCACAATGATCGTGGTCGAATCCTAGAACTGCTAGATCCTTTCTAATCTGTAGAGCATTCGTAACCTAGAGTGAAATCTAGTTAAGAGATTACATCACCAAATGTAGAACTCGTTCCCGTCTGGATCCTTGAATATCGCGTACCTGCCCCAAGGCGACTCCGCGAGCTCCTGGCTGAACTCAACGCCCCTTTTCTTGAGCTCCGCATATGTTGCCTCAACGCTGCGAGCCTTGCTTCTGGGAATTATCGCGCCGGTCTTCTCGTCCTTGAATGTTTCACTTTCACCAGATTTCAACCAGATTCCAGTGCTGCCGCCCGGCCGATCATTTTCCCAGGCGTCGCACTTTTCGCAAAGGTGAAAGATGGTGTTGGAACCTCTAGGTCTCACTGCAACCCAGTGTCCTTCGTTGCTGACTATCTCAAATCCAAGTTTCTCGCTGTACCACTTGGCTGAACTTTTTGCATCGTTCACAAGTATGGGGACTGAACCAATATCGGTGATCATTGCACCTTTTCCTCATCCATTCAGTATATATTGAGAATGGAGTACAAGGAGTGATGGTGTGCCTTATTGCCCCGCCGCGAAATCCTGTCCACATTTCACATTGGAATCGACGATACCGATTCCAGCGACGGGATGTGCACGACGTTTCTCTGTTACAATCTGGTCAAGAAGCTTACCGGAATGGGCGTTCGACTGCTCGACTATCCAAACCTGATAAGGCTGAATCCAAACATCCCATGGAAGACGAGAGGTAATGCGGCGCTTGTCCTTCGGATTCAAACGACAATTTCGCGCAAGAAAATATTTGCAATATGCGAGTCCTTTGTAAGAAAATTTGCAACGAGCCCGAGAGCAAACTCTGGTCTTGTCCTGTTTGAAGGTGAGTCGATTCCAGAGGAAATTGCAAACTTTTCAAAACGCGCTCTTCACTCCGTTCTCGGTTTGAGAGAGGCTCGCGCCCTAATTGAAAAGTACGGATTGGATTCGCTTGGTCTCAGATCGCAGCAGGGTCTTGTGGGAGCTCTTGCTGGTGTAGGAAATACACTTCCCGGCGACCACACTTACGAGCTCATCGCTTACAGAGAGAACCTGAAACTACCAAGAAAAGTCGAGAGATCAAAGGTTGTTCTGATGAGTAACGCCACCTATCCTCGCACCTTCAGTAACCTGGATTTCGATTACGGTCGCATCATGATAGCTCCGCATGGCCCTGATCCTGTGTTGTGCGGGATCAGGGGAGAAAGAGCGGAGGACGTGCTCGAAGCGACCAAGATGCTCGAACCGCTTGAAAACCACTCCGGATGGATGATTGTTCGTTCGAATCAGGGAACTGGAGAACATCTTCGCGAACCCATCGGGCTTGACGAGCCGAAAGCCTATCTCTCCGGAAAACTTAGGGCGGTAGTCTCAACGATACCACGCGTGGAAACTGGAGGGCACGTCTTCTTCCAGGTTCGAAACGAGGAAGGAGTCATCGACTGCGCCTGCTACGAGCCCACGGCAGACTTTCGCAAGCACGCAATGGAACTAATTCCGGGCGACGAGATCGAAGTTGGCGGCGGTATCAGAAAATCCACTTCAAAGCATCCCAAAGTGCTCAACCTGGAGTACTTCGAGGTGCTGAGGCTCGCGGACAAGTTGAAGCTCTCAAACCCAAAGTGCGACAAGTGCGGCACAGCAATGAAGTCGGAGGGAAGGGGACAGGGATTTGCATGCGAAAAGTGCAGCCGAAAAGACAAGACAGCTAAAAAGGTCGATATCAAAGTGAAGAGAAATTTGGAAAGGAAGATCTACTTACCACCTGTAAAGGCGCACAGGCATCTGACAAAGCCGATTCAGAGGTTTTCTGTAGGAAGAAAATCTGTACCTTCGAAGTTGATCAGAAACTGGATAGACTAGAAAAAAAGAGGGAAATCAAAACATAGTTTTCTACTATGCTTGATTTTGAGCTGGTTGGTCGCCAACTTGTGTTGGAATGCTCACGGGGTCGACTGTTCCTGGAGTCGCTGAGATTTCCTTTGGCTTTGTGGCTCGTCTTCTCCTCGGCGCACTAGGATCTGTTGGAAGTTTCCTTGTTCGCGTCCTGCGCTTTGGTGTGTTGATTACAAGCGCCGGAGCAGCGATCTCCGTTGGATTTGCGATGTTTGAAACAGCTGTTACGTCGACGGGTATCGAGGTCGAACTTGTTGTCGGACCATCCTCCGGGAACGGTGGAGGTGCTTCTGCGACTGCAACTAAGCTCGAGGGTACCGAGACTGGATCTGCAGCTGGCGCTTCAATGCTCGCTGTTTCGCTGGGTTGTACCGCGGGTACTTCCGCTATTGCAGCCTGAGCAAACACGGCCGTGGTGGTTGGTGAGACGTTCGTGAATCCCTTTATGGCGACTACTGCTATTGCTGCGATTGCAGCTGCCCATCCGGCTAGCAGGAGTAGTGTTATCTGTTCCATCTATTCCACCTTTGCTCTCAATGGAGAGGGGTGTTGAATTCTAGGCTCGGGTCAAAACAAGCTGACAATCGGCGTAGTAACTCTTCTCAATGATAGGCTTTGTGTAGGCTGGTTCTGTTAAGATAACGGTTGTCGGTCAATTTCCAAACTCCTCCAATTTGCCCGTGTTAACTTTCGGTTGATTGTTCGCTACGCTCGCGTTCTCAATCAGCGTTTTCCATTTGTTATCTCCTTCGATCTTAATTCCGCATGATTCGCTAGGAGTCTTTCCGTTCAAAGCCTCATGCTCTCGAATGAAGTTGTGAAATATCTGATAGCCTCTGAACATTGGAGAATCCTCAGTCTTTAGACCGCGTGTTACTTTTTCGCGATCTCTGAATTCTCCATTCATTCTTTCCATTTTATTGTTATGAATACGGCCTTTGAGAGAAATTTCCTTGATATGCTCTCCTTGTGGTGAGGCGATCGTTCTAAATTCCTTTTTCCATGCATTGTGATAGCTCTCCAATCCATCAGTGATCAAACGTACTGGTCTCTTTCCAGCGATCTCCTTTCCGTTTGCGAATAAGCCTCTTGGATTGTGCTTTTCTTTCGTATCTGCGACTTCTTGAGCTATCCAGAAGCGAGTTTCATCATCCATTAACGCAAATAGATACTTCATATTCCCTCTTACTTTGACATAGATTTCATCAGCTCTCCAAACATCAGAGACATTAGGCTGAATCTTACTCGCGTATTTCTCCATTAGAGAAACGTACTTGTTTATCCAGTTGTACACCGTAACGTAAGAGACTTTCACACCAATGTTTCGAAGAGCCTTTTGCGTATTTCTTAGACTCATTCCCCTAAAGTAAGAGTCCATAGCCATCGTGATCGCTTGTGGGTTGTGTCTCATGTGAGCAAAGCCAACATTTAGCGAGAATGTTCGCTTGCAGAATTCGCAGAGAAATCTCTGGATTTCACCACATTTGTTTTTTCTAACGCCGAATTTTACGAGCTTAGACGAACCACAAAATTGACATTGAGAGAGTGAGGCGATAGGTTGCAGTACGATTTCTCGCTTGACTACTTGTCTCAAGTTGTACGAGAATTGTACTGCATAGATGTGCTTGCAAGTCCAACCGCGAAAGCTGAAATCTGGGCAAGAGCAAGACCAACCGTTCCGATTTCTAGCAACGTTGTAGTGTTTGGTCTCATTCGATTGCGACTTTACATAGTATTCCATGTCGCTGTACCTAGTTACTCCGTCTTGCATCATGGAGATTTCCTTACCTTTCGTTTGTCTAAGCTCGGTTGCGGTTGCCATACATCTTTCGCTATCATTAGGTAGCAAGCAATAGGTATATTAAGATAGCGTTTGCTATGGATTGATGGTGAATGATACGCAAAAGCGGTATATGTTGACCATAACGGAAGAAATGGAAAGACGATTAGAGAGCGAACGAAAGAAACGTGCTTTGGATTCGATTCCAGAAACAGCTCGAATGATCTTGAGTGAGTACCTATCAAAGAAAGCAGACTAACGATCATAGTTTTTCCAGCTCATTTAGCTCTTTCTCCAATTCCGAGTGAATTTCGTCTCCCGTAATCAAAATCGGGATTACAACATTCTTCCTCTTCTCAAGATCTTTGGTCAGCGAAGAATCGGGATATTTCTTAGTCCATGTCTTGTACATGCTTGCATCGAGAATTTTCTCTCCCATCTTTGTCCAACCTTTCTCATCCTTAAAATCAGGAGTTATCTTTTCGAGCATGTGTCCCAAGGCAAGAACCCTATCGCTAAGAGCTGAAAATCTATCCACTGTAGCTTGCACTTTTCTAGCTTCCAAACGCTTTTGGACAAACTCCTCCGATACATCGTCCTTCGACACAATCGAAGCGTAGAAAGGGGAATAAGACTCTTGAACATGCAAGATGCTATTCTTGAATGAGGTGCCAATCTGCGTTAGCCTGTTTCTTTGCATCCAAGGAGCCATAGCGTACTCAGCCACTACTGCTCGGATTCTAGGCCAGTCATCGTAGAAATCACGGGAAGCTTCCTTTAGCTCTTTCCTTACTGTTTCTTTGGTTGCTTCCGTTTCGCTCTTGTTTTCGAATGACATGTAAATCCAGTACCCTGTAATTCCTATGAGAGCGAATACTCCCGCGTTGAGTAGCAACAACTGAGAGGCGAAGATACTCCCGCTACGAAAGATTGATTGAATGTCTCCGATTGATTGATCAAAGATCGAAATGCTGACGCATTCAGCGACGAAGAGAGAAATCTTTGATAGCCTCTTTTTCTCCATGCTCGTCTATCAACCGAAAGGTAACAGGTAGAAATTGATATTGTTAGGTATTTATTGCAATCTGTTAAAACTCGGTTGGTGAAAAAATTGGAAAGTGTGCCGATAAATATCAATCGGTATCTTAACAGAACCTGTAGGCTGGTTCTGGATACTCTGCGATTGATTTCTAGGCAAAGTCCTCTAATTTCTCCTTGGATACTTTCGGTTGATGATTGAGGCTTGCGTTCTAGATCAAAGTCTTCCATTTGACTGACTCCTAAGGCTTCCTGTACGGCTGCCCCTTCGCCTCGCGACTCCAGTCAGCATTGGAGTCGCTACCTGTTTGTTCACAAAATGAGGTGGGAAGAGAAATGATGAGAAATAAGAATAAGAAGATTATTCGAAGCATGCGCAACAATTGTGTAATCGCGGGAATCGACCTGGGAGATAGCAACAGCCTTGCTACCGTCCTCTCTCCAGCTGGAGAGATTGCAGAAAGATTCACCTTCCAGATGGATGAGCAGGGGTACGCCCTGTTCTCAGATAAAGTTCCGAGGGACGCGAGAGTAGCTTTCGAAGCTACGAGCACGGCATATCCGTTCTCGAGAATGCTCAAGGCACTAGGATACGATGATGTAACCGTAGCTCACCCAACCGAACTGGCTTGGATAGTCAGATCAAAGAAAAAGAATGACAGGGCTGATAGCTTAAAGATAGCCAAGCTCCATCTAGCAGGTCTGTTGCCCGAATCTCATCTTTTGACTCAAGAGGAGCAGATAGAAAGGGACCTCTTGATTCAGAGGGTCAAGCTAGGATCAGAGATAGGTAGAATCAAGAGCAGAATCATAAGCTATCTCAAGAGGGAAGGAGTGTTCAACTCTCTCCCAAAGACAAAGGATAACTTCTCAGCTAGAAGGAGGGTTGCAATTGCATCGCTCAAATTTAACGATGATAGAGATCTAGTGCTCAAAACCATGATTGACAGACTCGAATTCATGAAGAAACAATGCGAGCCATTGGAGCAGCGGATAATGAAGAACGCGAAGGACAACAAATACGTCAGGATGATAATGTCTGTGCCCGGCATAGATTACTATCTCGCCTCGCTCTACTCCTCGTACATAGGAGATCCTCACCGATTTCCGTCTTTTGATCACGTTGCAAGCTTTCTCGGGATAATTCCAGAGAGCAAGGACAGCGCAAATATCAGGAGGAGAGGGAGAATGTCCAAGGACGGACCTTCCATTGCGAGATGGGCTCTGGGCATAATGACTGACACTGCCATGCTCTACAATCCGAATCTCAAGACGTACTACAACCGAGTCAAGGAGAGGACGGGTCGCGGGAGCTATGCCCATGTGCTAGCGATGAAAAAGCTAGCTCGCATGATCCATCACATGATGATTTCGGAACAGAACTACAAGTGGGAGAACGAGGCATTAACAGAAGCAAAGATCTCGAGGCTCGACCTCGCTGGAGGAGGCGAATCATCAGCCTAGCGGAACAATTGGGATGGAGTTGCAGGCCGAACCATTTGGAGAGAATTGAGCCATAGAGCTTTTCCATTTGAGTGTGGTGCCCGGTCTCCGTTAAATCGTCAGAGTACGCCTAGATTTGCGCTAGAGCGTTTATCGAGTGTATGCGGAAAAGACTTGGCAGGTCTGTTCAGCTAGCCCTGCTTCAGACGCTAGATTGATAAGTAGCGAAACGCAGGTCCCGAGATGCAAGCATGTAGGCGAAGGGACAGCCTGATTCCTTAGATGAGTGTTCTCTCCTTTGATCTCTATTCCACAAGCCTCGCTTGGAGTCTTTCCGTTCAATCCTTCGTGCTCTCGGATAAAGTTATGATAGATCTGCATACCCGTCAAAATCGGCGTGTCTTTCCGTTTCAATCCACGCATAGTTTGTTCTCGGTCTCTGATCTCTCCGTTCATGCGTTCCATTTTGTTATTGTGAATCTGACCTTTGAGAGAGATTTCTTTGATATGTTCTCCTTGAGGTGAAGCTATCGTTCTAAACTCCTTTTTCCAAGCATCGTGATAGCTCTCCAATCCATCAGTGATTAGCCGAACTGGTCTCTTGCCCGCTATCTCCTTTCCGTTTGCAAATAACCCTCTTGGATTGTGTTTCTCTTTCGTGTCTGCTACTTCTTGAGCTATCCAAAATCTTGTTTCATCATCCATCAAAGCGAAAAGATACTTCTGATCTCCCTTGATCTTGACATAGACCTCATCAGCTCTCCATACGTCAGAAACCTTTGGTTGAATCTTGTCCGCGTACGCTTGCATCAATTCTGAGTACTTACGAATCCATTTGTACACGGTTCTATGGCAAACTTGAACGCCTAGCAAGCGTAAGGATTTCTGTGTGTTTCTTAAACTCTCTCCGCTAAAGTAGAGTTGCATAGCGGTTGTAACAGCTTGCGGGTTGTGCTTCATTTTCTCAAAGCCAACATTGACCGAGAATGTTCGCTTGCAGTACTCGCAAATGAAACGCTGGATAGCTCCGCTTTTGTTGTTGCGTATTCCGTATTTCTTGATCTGCATAGAACCGCAAAAATGGCATTGTGTTACGTTCACTGGCTCAAGAACCAGATTTCGCTTGACTTCTTGTCTCAAATTGTACGAAAATTGAACCGCATAGATGTGCTTGCAAGTCCAGCCTCGATATGAGAAATCGGGGCAAGAGCAAGACCAACCATTTTGATTTCGAGAAACATTATACTGCTTTCCTTCCTTAGATTGCGACTTTACATAATATTCCAAGTCGCTGTATCGTGTTACTCCGTCTTCCATCATGGAGATTTGTCTCCCTTTGTTTTGTCTAAGCTCGGTTGCGGTTGGCATATCTCTATCTTACCCAATAGGGTAGCAAAAGCACCTATATAACTATTCTCTCCATTGGGGAGTATAGAGTTATATAGGTTAGGAGTCCAGACTTCTGGATATGATGAAGAAATGGAATGTCTCAATAACGGAAGAACTTGAGAAAGAGCTAGAGAAGGAGAGAAAGAGGCGTATGTTGGATTCGATTCCTGAGACGATGCGAGTAATTCTCTCAGAATATCTCGCAAATAAGAAATCATGATCTACTGTATGCTCTTTATGGCTCGGAACAGCCCTCTTCTGTAACTTGCTAAAGCAAGAGTGTAAGAGGCTACTGTCACACCCAAACTATTTACGATAATCCCCATGTAAGCCGAGCTTGGCGAAAGAGTTACCGTATAATCCGCTAACTTTGCAAGAGATGAAACAAAATTATATTCACCAAGAAAATAGGAATCCAGATACAATCCAAACAAACTAAACACCTCCATACCACACGATAGAACGATCATTACATTGGTATTTCTTAACAAACCGTGTACTTTCAAATTCGATGGTCTTGAAGAAATCTTGTCTCCGAAATAGGCCCAAAACACGACAGCGCCAATAGCAACGCTAGTTAGCGTTGTCAAGTAATAGCTTAAAGGAGGTTTTGAATAGCTAAGAATGAAGGTGATCACTAAAATCCAAGTCACAATGTAAGCTAGAAATCGATTTGCTTGATCATGTCTTTCATTACGATGTGGCAATTTTGATCTCTTTAGTTGTAATATTATCCATATAAATCCTAGTAGCAAAATTATGGGTGTTTCGCCACTCAAAGTGAAACACTCCCAGAATCTCTAATTTTGAGATTCTGGTCTGCTCTTCGAGATTCATCAACCGAAAGTATCCAGCGCCCATTTTTCGCTAAATTTTCGGCATTTACCGAAGAGTATCCAGAACCTGTAGGCTGGTTCTGGTAAGTCTGCGTCGGAACTCCCTGATTTTTCTCCGTGTAAACTTTCGTCGGCTTTGCCGCGTTCTGAATGATTGTAAGCCACTTGTTAGCTCCCTCGATCTCAATCCCTGGCTCTGTCAAGTCTTCATCGGAATCTCTGCTCTTGACCTTTAGAGATACTCTCATGTCAGAACGAAGAGAGCGCTTTTACCTGCAGATGCTCAGGTCATATTCGTAGAACCTTCATCGGTACTTGTGGATCTTGCGTCAGAGGGCGGATTGGTTTGCTGGTTCCCTGATTGAGTGGTACTCTTCTTTAGTTTCTTGCCAAGGAACTGACTAAGATCAAGGCCCAGTTCTTTGTTGGTTGGATTCCCCTGAATCACGATAGGCCTTCTTTGTCCAGTTGCGGAGAGGATTATGCGGGGCCTGCGACCAGCAGGATAATCGTACATTTCAAGTTCAGAATACGGGATTTCGGAATCTCCACCGATGGTCTTGTGCATCCGAAGGGAATCTTCGTAGAACTCGTACTTTCTTGTAGTGAAAAGAACAGGCAACATGGCTACCAGAACGAATACCAGAATCATGCCCAAGGATAGAAGGCTGGAACCTGGTACGCCGATGAGCAAGAAGATGAATACGAGATAGACCATGGCAGGAGCTACCGATGCAAGCAAAGACTTGGAAACAACGAACAGCGGGGAGCCTGTCTGTGTCGGTGGTGAAGACACTGGAAAGGTGTCATTTACGGTCTTAGGCGGAGTAGGGTTCGCATCCCATGATTTCTGCTCTTCGTTCTGGGTCTTTGGAAGCGTGCTTTCAAAAGGCATCCTGGCTTCGGTGGTGCCGAGATCATCAAGAAAGGTGTAGCCGCAGTTTTTGCATGACCAGCTGCTTTGGTCGTTCTTTGTCCCGCACAGCGGACATTTCTTAGAAGCCATCTTCCTCAGCACGTGGGTCGTATTTCGTACCTCTTAATCTTGTGGATACGTCTAAAGCGAAAGCTCATAGCTTTTTGGCTGCACCACGAGACTGGGCTAGATTCTAGGACATGCAATAGCTTGAGTTCTGTCAGAACAATGCTGCGGTTCTTTCGAAAAGCAAGATAGGCGATCTTCTATCTTAGGTTCGTTCCCCACCCGAACTCATGTATTCCATCTGCCTGTATGAAAGTCTGGTGTTAGTTCATCCTAGTTCAGTACTCATGATTATTGTGTCGATGAACTTTCCATCGCGAATAACCTTCTTCGGAAAGCGGCCGGTCTGTCTGAAACCCAGCTTTTCGTACAGATGAATCGCTCTTGGATTGTTCTCAAAGAC
>JAKAPU010000083.1 GCA_021806865.1 archaeon | reverse complement strand
GATGCGAAATGTACTTCCTAGCATTTTTAAGGCCGCCGAAATGGAGAACGCGATCTTCAGGCTTGCAACCGAACTGGAAAAGACCCAGAGACTACTGAACGCCCTTGAGTACATCATTATTCCAGGGTACCAGGAGACAATCAAGTTCATCACGGCGACTCTGGAGGAGAGGGAACGAGAAGAGTTCGTGCGCTTGAAGCATGTCAAGAAGATTTTGGAGCACAAGAAACAGGGCTCTGAAGCAATGGAAGAGGTGAGTGCAGAACAATGAACCAAGATGAGATAAGTCAGAAATTCAAAAACGTAAGTACCAAGGTTGAAGCATTGGCAAAGCAGCAGGAATCAGAGATTGCAGCGAAGGTGGACGCCATCAAGGATAACGCTGTGAAGAAATTCTCAGGTGCCGCGAGCTCTAGATAGCACAAATAAAGTACATATATCTTTGTAGTTTTCTCTTTCTTCAATTCTTGCGGTTGTCGTCCAGTCATCCATCTGTCGGATGGGAAAACCTGGTCTAGGACGTCAGCCCTCCATGCCATATGTTGGCGAGCAGAGCTGAGAACCCGGGTTCAAATCCCGGCGACCGCATCCATTGGTATCCTATGTCCCTTCGAATAACTGAAATGGTGTTAGATCAAACAGGCAAATTCAGATCTAGGCAGAAACGACTTCTTCTGGCTTCTTCTCCTCTTCGCTCGGCGTCATCCGCCGCTCTTGCTCAGTAACAGACTTGAGGGTCTCACGCATTTTGGATTTTTCGGCTCTATCCAATTTCTCTCCGCTCCTGATCGCATTTGCGAAGGCATAGAAAAGTGCTACAGATAAAGTCCGATGACCATCCCACAGAGATAGTCAGTCGGCAGTATATTTGTTAGATTCAATGCAACTAACAAGGAGGCGCCGAACAGGTAAAGTGCAAATGCCGTTAGAACTTTCGAACTCGATCACTTTCAGAGGATTGTAGGGCTTCTAGAAAATTAAACCGATTATACGATCCTCAAATTTGAAATCTAGGGTCAATCGCGGATGCAGATTCTACGGAGAATCCCGTGAGGCACCGATACGGAAGACGCACGACCAATGTCGAAAGCATGTGGACTGCTCCAGACTAACGTAATACAAATAGCAATGGATGGGGGAGCTTACTTTTATTGAACGGGTCTAGTGTTTTAGCTACCACAATATGTCGGCCAAAGATAAACGCGCAATCGAGGTACCTGCGCCTCTCGTGTTCATTGCCTTTCTTTTGTTGGGATATGTTTTCAATTTGCTTCTGCCAATTAGATTTTCTGCCCCAAGAACGCCAATCGTGACGCTTGGGGTGATATTTCTGGTGTCTGCTGTTTTGCTGGCAGTTTCAGCTTTCAGAGAAATGCGCAAAGCTGGCACATCTCCCAATCCAGCAAAGCTCCCTATAAGACTCGTCGTGGATGGCCCTTTCAGCTTCACAAGGAATCCGATTTACATCTCATTTGCTCTGGGATATACAGGTATTGCACTTATCTTCGAAACACTGTGGTCGTTGCCGTTTCTTGCCATCGCCCTAATTCTGGTAGATCGTTTGATTGTAGCTAAGGAAGAACAGTTATTGAAAGCCAGTTTCGGCGAGGATTACGCCAGATACAAATCAAAGGTCCGCCGCTGGATATGACGCGTGAATCAAACTATTCGTGAAACACAATTTTTCCACCGAATCCTGATTTGGTTCCAATTTCAAGTATCTTACTTCTTATCTCTTGCTTGCTGATAACCCGATCATCAAATTCGACCTCTATACGGTTTAGCATGATGAGAGGACGAACAGACTTGACACCTCTCAGTTTTCCAAGCTCGCGCTTGAATGAGGGGGTGCACGCAACACATTCGATGGTCTTCACCGTAAAGACGGTTCTGGAGCGCATGTGCTCTGATGAAGACATTGCACCTACCTAATTCGGGTTTGTCTTATGCTACTCATGCCGCAGACGTTAAATATTTCTGCATTCTTTGTCGAAGATCCGGTCTTTGTTGGATTTCACCAGCAAAAGTTAGGCAGCTATATTGCAGTAACGATTGCTAAAAGGGGGCTCGCTTATTGGGAATTTTTCCATAGTATGGCAAATGAGAATTGTTCTGTTTCAATTCTCTGTGAGTCCATTGTCAACTGTTGAAGCAGGATAAGTCGTGACATACTGAGTTAGAGCACAATGCTATTGGGACTTCAACGCGGAATACTCATGCTTTCAGTGACCATGATTGACCACCCAAATTGATAAATAATGTGGAATGGCCTTCGATCGAGATATGAAGTCCTCACAGATTGCAGCAATTGTAATCATAATCATAATTGTTGCTGCCGTAGGATATTTCGCAGCGACCTCATTGGGTACGACTACGAGCAGTACTACGTCTACGACCTCAAGCAGTTCAACTTCCAGTAGTTTAACTACATCTACTTCGACCTCGACGACAGCATACGGACCAAATGTTACTATAGCAATGACTGTTTCACAATCAGGACAATACCAGCCGCTCGACTCGGGCTACTTGTATCTGAATCAGGCTTGGCAAGCCTATGTCAACAGCCACGGTGGCCTTGTTGACGCCAGCGGTCATCATCACTTGGTGAACGTGATCACCGGTGACGATGCTAGCTCCACTACGCAAGCAGTTTCGCTTTACCACCAATATGCAGAACAGAGTGGTGCAAACGTCCTCGTCAGTCCATATAGCGCAGACATCGGACTGTCATTGTTGCCGATTTCTCAACAGGACAAAGTTCCACTGATAATGGCAGAAGCAAGCACGAAACAGATGTGGAATGGTACTTGGACATGGGCAGTAACGAGTATGGTTCCATACTGGGCACAAGACACTACAAATGCTTGGTCTGCTTCGTACTTCCAGCTTTTGAATTCCACCCACTGGGCAAAAACAATCGGTTTCGTTGGCTGGCAAATCAGCTGGGCGGTTGATGACTACAACAGCGCTCTTTGGCTCGCTAACCATACTCAGGGACTGAAAACAGTTTACACACAATTGTTGCAGCCCAACTTTGTAAATCCTGACTTTTCAGCACAGATTGCGGCATTAAAGACAGCAGTCAATGGCACATCGCCACCTGACATCATCTATTGCGCAATGTTCGGTCCGTTCTGTGCCCAGTTCATCACACAGGCAGAAGCACAGGGCCTTGTTCCAAAACAGTGGCACACTATCGAGTGGGGGGCAAGTTTCGCAAGCGCTCTGCAGGCAGCTGGTGTTTCTACGGCAAACATCACATCCGATGTCTTTTGGACTCCTTCATTTCCGTCAAGCAATCCTGGAACAGCGCTATTCCAGCAGACTATGCAGCAGGCATCACAACTCGCAGTCGCAGCAGGTAAGACTCCGGTGAACTGGTACAACTACCAGAACATCGAACTCAGATGGATAATCTTCCAGATGATCAATGCGTCAGTCAGGATGATCCCATCAGCGAACTTTAGTTCCACGACAAGCGAGAATGCAGCACTTAACTATGCGCTGCATCACCTTAACATCAACACAATCAGCGGACCGCTCGTCATCCAGCCGCAAGGCTATGGGACGATAGGCTTGGTCACAGTGCAGTTCCAGAATAACGAAATCCAGACGGTGTACCCCTCCAACGTTGCAAACGCTACGTACGTGCACCCGTAGGGTAGTCGCCACTCGGGAAAGAGCAAATAAAGGACTCGCGAAAATGGCCGAGATATGCTGAATCTCGCCACCCTTCTCGCGCAGCCAATAATCGCGGGGCTCTTGTATGGGGCCACGTATGCATTGGCTGCGTTGGGACTTTCTTTGATTTTTTCAGTCTTGGGCGTTCTTAATCTTGCTCACGGAGATTTCGTGATGCTTGGAGGTTTTATCGGATTTTATGTTGCTGGAACGATTTCGGTTGTTCAATATGGTCTTACTGCAGTTCTTGGGATACTGCTCGTTTCATTCATCTTTATCGCGCTTCTCGGAGCAGTTTATGAACTGATATTCATCAAGTATATTCTAAGAAGATCCGGTACTGACGCCCTCATCAGTTCGATACTTGTTACGATTGGGACTGCTTTCATTATTGAGAATGTGGGATACCAGTACATGCCTCTCTTCATTCCGTTCAGGCAATCAATATTCAGGATTGTGGCTCCTGTGCAGCAACTCACCTTCAATTACGGTGGGGTCTTTGTTCAAGGCGTGCAGATGATTTCATTGATTACGCTCGCTGTTGCAACTGTACTGCTATATTTCTTTTCACGCAGAACTTATCTTGGCAAAGCAATGCGTGCCATAACGCAAAACAAAGAATCGACTCTTCTGATGGGAGTGAATCTCCAACGAGTTTCCATAATGACGTTCGCGATAGGTTCCGGTTTTGGGGCTCTTGCCGGCGTGACCATTGCTATGACATCCACCATGAGTCCAGGATTCGGAATCGCATACACAATTTCTCTACTTTCAGTGATGGTACTCGGAGGAACAAAGTCGTACTGGGGACCACTGGTCGGGGGTTTGATTATAGGCGTACTCCAGACTATGATTCAATCACAGATTGTAAATTCAATCTATATTCCGGTTTTGAATATCTCGTTCAGTGGCATTTACTACTGGGCGCCCGTAATCTCAATACTGGTCTTGATAGTTGTCCTCTTGATAAGACCGACAGGACTTGCGGGAAGTCGTCAGTAGGCGAGGCAATGTTGCAGTCGACATCAACCTACAAGACAAATTTTCTTCTCACCAGTTTGAAAAAACACAGAAACATTGTACTTGGGCTGCTGATCCTTGGAATAGCAGGATCGGTCGCCCCCTTCGGAGCAGGAAAATACACCATAGATAGCGTGTTTGACCTCTTCTTGCTTTATGTCGTCGTTGCGGAAAGTTACGACATACTGGGCGGGCTGATGGGCTACGTCAATCTCGGTATCACAGTATACTATGGCGCGGGCGCATATGTCTATGCAATACTCTACCACGTTCTCAACTGGAACCCTGAAGCCGCACTCGCAATGGCTGCGCTGGTTCCAGCTATCCTTGGATTTCTATCAAGCTATCCAATGTTCAGGTTGAAAGGCTTCTATTTTGCTGTTGCAACCTTAGCTCTTGTTCCCCTTGCCTTCTACATGGTGGAATCTCCCAACCTGCAACAATGGACAAATGGGGTCGGAGGAATCAATTTTGTACCGGTGAACTACATATCCGCCTACTACGTAATCCTCGGGTTCACTATTGTATCAATCGCAATCATATACACTATATCGCGTTCCAGGTTAGAGCTCGCCCTAACTAGTATTCGTGAGGATGAGGACATAGCAGAAGCTTCTGGGATCAACACTAGATTGATCAAGAGATTTGCATTGATTATCAGTGCCACCATGGCTGGCTTCACAGGAGCGCTCTTCGCTTGGTCTCAGGGTACCGTTCTTCCAGGAAGTGTATTCTCATTAAGCTTGGCATTCATTCCAGTGACCTTTGCAATGTTTGGTGGAACCGGGACAGTTGTGGGTCCAATCGTCGGCTCGGGAGTCTATATCATACTCGATGCAACGTTGCACTCTTCATTCATTACCGGAAACAGTTCTGTTCAATGGCTCTCTTACTACGAATCCGCAATCGAAGGTGTTTTCCTGCTGATTGTTGGACTTTTTGCACCGGATGGCATAATCGGACTCGCTAGAAGATCCTACATGAGGTTCAGCAAGCGTCGCAAGTTAGAACCCACGCAGATCCCAAAAGCCATTGAAAAGAGGTAAAGGTGCGTCTACATTCCGAGATATGCTTGTCGCACATACGAGTTCGTGAGTAACTCTTCTCCCCTGCCATTCAACTTGACGCGTCCAGTCTCCAGCACGTAGGCCGCATCGCACAGTCTCAGAGCACGCCCTGCGTCCTGTTCCACGATCAGAATCGTTATACCTTCTTCCCGAAGTTTCTCGATGGTCGAGAAGATCTTGTCTACCACAATCGGAGCGACACCGGCCGAGGGCTCATCGAGCATGAGTACTTTTGGAAGACCCATCATGCCTCTGCCTATTGCGAGCATTTGAGCTTCGCCACCTGAAAGAGTTCCTGCAGCTTGGGTCTTTCTCTCTTTTAGCTTCGGGAACATATTGAAGACCTTCTCTGCAGTTGCCTCTCTGTGCTTTCGTGCATGCGTTGCGTACGATCCCATGTCCAGATTCTCTACAACAGACATTTCAGGGAATATTCCTCGTCCTTCGGGAACGTAAACTATGCCTTCGTTCACTATCTTTTCTGTACTCAGTCCGCTTAGTACTTTACTTCCAAATCTTATTTTGCCAGAAGTGGGCTTTAGGATACCAGCTATCGTTTTCAATATCGTGGTCTTCCCGGCTCCGTTTGACCCGACGAGCGATACGATCTGTCCTTGTTCGACTTTGAACGACACGTCCCAGAGGACTCGTACGTCGCCGTACGAGACGTTGATTGAATCCACTTCAAGCGGTGGTGCTTCTGCTTGCAGTGTAAGACTCACCAAGGTAAACATCCACTACTTGCTGGTTTGACAGGACTGTTGATGGAGTTCCTTCGGCAAGGAGTTCTCCATGATGAAGGACGATGACACGTGTACACGCGCTGCTTATCGCTTTCATGACGTGCTCCACAATAAGCACAGTAATGCCGCGTTCTTTGAATGACTTGATTAGATTTACAAACTGGGTAATCTCGTATGGGTTGAGGCCTGCCATAGGTTCATCGAGCATCAATAACTTTGGATTTGCGGCAAGTGCTCTACCGACTTCGACCATTTTTCTCTCTTCGATTGGCAGATTCTTTGCAAGCGCGTTCTCCTTTTGCTTGAGATTGAGCATCTTCAGTACTGCTTCCACCTCGGCCTCTCTGGCGCCTGATTTTTTGTCGCCCGCTGATTGCCGACCGTAAATCGCGCCCACTTCAATGTTCTGCCTGACAGTATGGTTTAGGAACGGTCTGACACTTTGGAAAGTGCGAGAAATCCCCATCTTTGAAATCGTATGAGGGAGTAGCTTCGTGATGCTTCTTCCCTCAAACAATACGTCGCCTGCGTCAGGTTTCATCATACCAGTTATGATGTTGAAAAGCGTCGTTTTGCCTGCTCCATTAGGACCAATGAGCCCAACTATTTCTCCTTGGTCAACCCTGAAGGAAACATCCTTTACTGCGACTAGTCCTCCAAAGTCCTTTGTTACGTTCAGAGTTTCCAACAGTGCCAAGATATCGATCCTTTTTCCCTGCGTGGTGGTCTAAGGCTGCCCAATTAGAATAATCTGTCTATACGTAATAAGATAATCTCCTATCGAATGCTACCTTTTGAGGATCTCGCTTGAGGTGATAGGAATATTATCCTATCTAGAGCGATTTGGGACTCGTTGAAAGCGAGCCCTGAGGTTGAATCAGAGATCGTAGCAGCATTAAACACGTTCAGCGATCTTGTTTCAAGAAAGCAAAAAGCTGCGGTGTTCGAACTCTTCGCAGCAGATGCAGATGTTGTTTCAATCGGATGTGAGGCGAGAGAAACGGCTGGGGGGCCGGAGGAGATCAAGACTTCCTTGAGAGAGTACTTTCAAGATCCTACTCATTCTCGTGGAAATGGGACTGGCTGATAGTATCGATGAAAGATCAGGTCGCTTGGTTCGCGGCATGGGATCGGTCATACAGTCTCACGATGGAAAGAGCGAAGTCTCACCCTATCGGCTCAGCGCAGTTTTCGAGAAAAGAAACAGCCGCTGGCTCATTATGCAGTATCACGGATCCGAACCAGCTTGAACCGTGCTTCGTGTTGGACGATCAGACTTCAATATCGCTGCGGATGAGGCTGACTGGCGGTTTCCGAATTCGATATGTTTGATTAAAACACAACAGTGACCTAATTTCGTCTCAGGATGTGATTCACGCAAATAGAACCAACTCTGAATCTATCAAGCTCATTCGCATCAGAAACCAACTCGATTCAATTGTTGTCTCCAAATGTGAGATTCTGTTCTTAATGCGAAGAACATGTTCAAAAGGAATATTTGACGGTCCTTTGCCAAGCTGTTTTGCGATTAAATTCTCTTGAATGAAAGACTACAGGACATGCTCAGAGAGATGTATGAATCGGGAGTAGCGCATGATTCCAAAGTGAAGGTCCATGCCGAGCAGATGCTCAACATAACTCCTGATACTGGGTTGTTTCTTTCCATGTTCATTCAAGCAGTTAAAGCTAAGAGGATTTTAGAGATTGGAACTTCAAATGGTTATTCGACTTTGTGGTTGGCGGATGCGGCGCAATGTGCTGGAGGAATCGTGACTACTGTGGAGGTATCTCAGAAGAAGGTGGCGCTCGCAAAGAAGAACTTCGAAAGAAGTGATCTCTCCGAATACATAGATGTGCATCTAGATGACATACGCTCATTCCTTAAGTCAAGCCAACGGTTCTTTCGATCTAATTTTTTTGGACGCCGAAAGACCTCAATACACAAGCTACTGGAATGAAATAGATCGAGTACTGAGAATCGGAGGAGTACTTGTGGTCGATAATGCGCTTTCTCCAAAACCTGAAGAGCTGCTTGACTTTTTCAGACTCGTGAAAGATTCGACAAGATATCTCTTGCTGACGCTTCGGATAGGTAACGGAGAATTCCTTGCATTGAAGCAAAGATGAACGCGGAACTTTCAGAGAAGACCGCCTGATCGTACAGAGTCACCGTCCATCATGTCAGTATAAGATCGGGGAATTCCTATGCCGCGCGTTGACTAAAGAAAACCCCAATAATAACGAGGCTCTGGGAATCTGTTCGTAGACTACAAAAAGGAGATTGGGTCTCGAACTAGACATTAATCCATTTATGTGAAAAAAATCCAATAACTTTACCTTCCAAGCATATGCCTGAGTCTATGGAACCTTAATCTCCAGCCCGAGCTCCCATATCCACATAACGGATATTCGGGCAATGCTCCGCCCAGATCATCTACCAATCTTGCAAAGATGGTTTTTTCACTCGATTTGGATTCTAGCAAAGCAACTATCCGATGATTCCCATCCGTGTTGATAATAAACTTCCCTCCATCTACTTTTCTAAGTGTAACTGGTTCTTTAGCACAGATTGTTTTCCATCTTTCTTCATCTTTCAAAAGCTCTTTGACATCTTTCATTTTATTGTCGTTCAGCAAATCACGGTGAAATGTCAAACAATACGAATCGCTCCCTATGATGTCCGAGACTGAGACATTGATCAGACTTTCATAATGGTTCGACATCTCGTCTTAAACCTTCGAAACATGTTCTAGCAAGTCTTTCATTGTGCAAACGGTAGCAGGACTCAAAGACCTGTAAAGGGGATCGGTCAAGAAAACAGAGCTGGGAACTAAAACAATACATTTCTTGCTTGAGCTGGTTATTCTTTCCCTGAGGTCATCGATCTTCCTTTTCAATCCCGTCTCAATTTCTATCAATGCTGTGTCTGTCTCTATATCTGCCAACGATTTCCCTGACTCCGCGATATTCAAAATATGTGTGCCTGCTTGGGTCAGAACCTTCACTGCATAATCGACGAGATATTTGTGAAGAGGTGTTTCGTTAGTTTGTTGGTCTGAGTTTAGAAAAATGACAGTCCTGTTCTCGCCATGCTCATTTTCAAATCTAAATTTGGTTATTTGCCCCATGCGACCAAGCTCATTTATGATCTCCATTGCTTTTTGTTTGGACAAGTCGATTTCAATCTTGCACCTTTCTTTCAGAATCTTTGCGAGCTCGTATGTCGTTAGTGCTTTGGATTTGAGTTCCTGCAAAGTGAGGTCTATGGCGTTTTCTTTGTCGAAGGCGTTTGATTCAGTTTGGGCTAATTTTGTAACTTCTTGGGCTATGGTGTCATCTATCGGCGATTCCGAAATGGGTTTTTTGCGGTCATAATAACCATAAGCCTCGATCTTGTCATGCTCAAACCTCTGAACGTCAATAAACGCATACTTCAGCAATGGGCCAGAAGCTGTCAAATTCAATAGTGGGTTGATAGTTCTGAGAGCCTGCAGGTCGTCTGCAGAAGTCGTCTTGAACAGAAATTGCGTTGCAAATTGGTTTCTTATGTCATCCTTCAAATCTGAATAGTTCTGCGTCGCCGTCCAAATCGCTCCGACATCTCGGATTTCTCTAGCGTATTCCGAAATTTTAGAGTGATACTTTTGAAAACTCCGCTCTGTCAGTCTATGAGCTTCGTCTATGCATACGACAACTCTTTCGACTGGAAAATCTGGTAGCCAATTTGACTTCAGAATTGAGTAAAACTGTCTTAGGAGTATCTCGGCGTAAAACTCCTGAGCTCTCTCGTTTAGTCTAGACAGATTGATGACTAGATTCCTTTTCTTTAGCATCGTCTTGAATAGTATCGTTGATGAAACTGGGATATTGTTCTCGGGCTTGTAATCAAGTTCGTCAATGTTGGGCTGAATAGCAGATAGCGCGGCTAATTGGTTTCTATCTTTGATAGATTTGTGTCGCTGCGCCAGTGCCTCTCGGAAGTCTTGCCAGTCTGCACACTCTGAAGCAAGGCTGGATAAAATGGGTGGAACCAGTCCAGCTTGTATCCCGACCGTATCGAGCGGATAAGTTACAGCATAAGCAGCCGTGAAATCTTCTGCAAATTGAAAAGGGGTGAAGTTAATCCTCTTAATGTCAATTGTTGGAAGGTGCATCTTTAGGTATTCATCATTTCTTTTGAGGCAGAAAATCAGTTTAGGATAATCAAATTTGGAGATCAGAAACCTCATCAATCTGGATTTGCCCTCTCCAGATCTCCCCGCAACCAAGACGTTTTCGTTTTCCTTCCTCTTGATGTAACTAACTGGATCAATTCGTGTTTCTTGAGCTCTTGTCGGGCGTTGAAATTCAGCATATTCCCTTTGTTCATGGTCGGACTTTAGAGTGTAGTAGCCAATGAAA
>JAKAPU010000082.1 GCA_021806865.1 archaeon | reverse complement strand
TCCTGAGATCAAGCATGCCTTGGTTCATCTTTTCATCCAGCACGATGTTTCCATGCCGCAAAGTCAGATGCTGCTCTTGTATGTATCTTTTCCAAAAGCATTGTAACTATTGCCGATGTCGGCTTGGCCCGATCTGTAGACATTCAAGTCAAAGAGGTCATTTGGCCATTCTTTGCCAAGGTTCATCTCAATGGCCCTGTTAAAGACGTAACCGCACACTGCCGTGAATTGAATTCCCATACCTACGTTGTTGTCGTACAAAGTAAAATCATCCCACGACAGCCTTCCTTCGTTTTTTGAGACGAGCAAATCTCCCAGCTCGACTATTCTCTTGCCATTCCTTGGAGAGTCCGAAAGTTCGCGAAGTGGATGCTGATCGTCCAAATATATCTGGTTTCTTGAATTCACGACGATGATGTCAGCTCTTTCGTATGTTGCGTCGTCTACATCTTTTCCCTGAATCAACCGGTCACTGCTCAGGATCGAGTTTACGTGCGCGTTGGGAGAGAGATCTGCGCCTTTGCATGTCGGGGTCTTCGAATTTGTGGCGACGGTGACTATGTCTGCGTCTTTCACTGCTTCCGACGAGGAATTGCAAGGAGTCACCTTCTGGCCAAGCTGAGCACTCATCTCAAGACAAAATCTCGCCAAGTGATCTCTGTTCGGGCTGTACGCGCGAATTTCATTGGTCGGTCGCCTGACCGAGCATACAGCATCTAGGTTCGACCTTGCTTGTCGCCCTGATCCGAGTATCGCCATGTTCTTCACTTCCGGATTTGCCAGCGCGTCCGTTGCAACTGCAGTTGTCGCGCCGACCCTCAGCTTTTGTAGGTAGTCATTATGGAATATTGCGAGCAATTCGCCTGTCCGAAGACTGTAGAGAAAGACCAAACCAGACTTCCTCGAAACATCAACCCTGTCTCCCTGAAGCGATTTTGTCAAACCACCATCGACTCTGATTGCGCTATAACCAGTGTTTGAGATTGCACCAGCTTTGACATTGAGCCAGAAATCTTCGTCGCTCTGCTCTCCACGCAAGTAGATTCGGGATCGAGGAATAGAGGAGGTCTGCTCTTTCCCATCGGAGACAAATGCCTGACGAATTACTTCAATAGATTGTTTCATATCAATTGCAGATCTGCAATCACTATCAGAAAGTAGAAGGACCAAACTATTCACTCGTTTTTCTTTTGCTTACTTATTGGTTGTGAGCGATGATGATTGCATGTGTTTGCACAGCGGATAAAAGCAACAGAGATACCCCCAGACTGTGAATTCAATCCTAATCAGAAATGTAACGCTGTTGACGGTCACAGGAACCGTTCAGATCTTGACTGGTCAATCATTGTACGTCGAGGGTGGAATAATCAAAGATTTTGGTCCTGCGGAGGACATTGCAAAACGCTACCCCACAGCCGAACAGGTTTTTGAAGGCAAACACAAACTGGTCATACCTGGTCTGATTAATTCTCACGTTCATATGAGCTTTAGCTTGCCCATGTCATGCGTAGCTCTTGAAGACATCCCATATGATGAGCTCGAATGATCCTACGATTCAACTAGAGGGCTTTCTCGACCTTAGCACTACAAAGGAACCTTCGCCGTACCCTTGCTTAACTGGCTCAACTGCGTTTATCTCGTTCAAGCTCTTGAATACCGTTTGAACAGGAACGAGATCCACAAACCCGACCCTCAATACAAGTTCCTTGAGTTCACTAGCTCCATAGAAATTCGCACTGCTGTAGAATGGACTTTCCTCGCTCCTCTCCTGGTACATCTTCCCAAGCTCACTGTCTTTGTCAACAAATCCAATTACCAAGGATCCTCCGTGTTTGAGAATCCTGTAAGATTCCCTCAAGGAGAGGCTGACATTTGAAAAGAAACATATCGACGTAACAATCAAAGCAAGATCAAAGCTCTCGCTGCGATACGGCAAAGCTTCCCCGACCCCATCGACAACCTCGATTCCGCTCGATGCTGCGAGTTTCAATGCGTTTCTTGCAGGCTCCACTCCATTTTGAATCCCGAAGGGTTGCGAGAATCGGCCTGTCCCAACTCCTATCTCAAGGCCCCGATCAAACTTTGGGAGGACCGTTCGTATCGCCTGCAATTCAGATTCGTACACTTTTGCATGATTGTCAAACCATTTTTCGTACTCTATTGTATGAGCCTCAAATGGTTCTATCCTTGGAGAAAGCATCTGCGTTTCATACATGAAGGACGGAGAAGGCAACAAATCTTTCTCCCTCTCCACTTTGATATCTCAGGCCTCGTTAAATGTAGTTGTTACATCCAAACGATGATCGACAAATGGATGCCCAAGGCTTCTGTGAGTTGGGGGAGATTTGCGAGATGGCTTGATTTCCAGGGGCGTGATAAGAAGCTGAAAATCAAGACAAGGGCTGTTTCAAACATCGTCACGACGATTGTTCTCATGGCGATCACGATCACCGCAGCCGCACTTGCCTACTCTATAGCAGCGGGATACATGAATACCGGCCGCACAGAAGCAAGCCTTACAGTGACCTCAAGCATGCTTTCCTCAGGTGGCGGCTCTGTATATTTCGAAATCAGTGTGCTGAACAGCGGGACGGTGGCTGTTCCGCTGTCGATAACTCTTGAGGGAGATGGAGGGAGAACGCTCGTCGTCTCTACAGGTTCAAAGGTAGTGAGCGCATCTGAGGCCGTGAGCGTTACCGTGTTCGGACCAAATGGTGATGTACCTTCCGTTATCTCAACTTCTCCCTCGGGCTTCAATTTCGTGGTCCAAAGCGGCGTGCTCAAAGTGACCTCCGGTCAATCGTATCCCGTTATTGTCCAGAGTGCGTCTTCTCGCAACGGATACTCCGATACAGTAAACGTTGTTGCAAATTGATTCTTGACCTCAATATTCCTCGTTTTAAGTCACGTAGCGAATCTACATAAGAGGCTAGGACATGATGCTGCTCAGAATAAGGAGCGAGAGGACCGCAATTTCTGAAATACTTGGCGCCCTAATTCTTCTGATCATAGTTGTCACTCTCTCGGCTGCTGTGTGGTCTGCATATGCTCCTGCACTTTCGTCCTCTTCAGGAAACTTGAGCAACGAGGCAAACAAGGCAGCAAAGGAACAACTCGCGCTACTTTCCAGCCCTTATTCATACATTCAAGGGAAGACCGCAAATATTTACGTCAGCGACTATGGACACGAGCCTGTCACGGTGCAAGCTAGCGCCGTAAACAACGAGCCCGCCAATAACCAACCTTCTGTTTGCGAGTTTGACCAGAGCGGGACATGCAACGGTGCGACCCAGATTGCTCCAGGAGGGCTCTACGATGTGACAGTCAGTCTGCAGGGCGTTCCTCAAAACAATGCAGGTTACAACATTACACTCGTAACTGACATGGGGCCTTACTACTTTTTCGTTGCACCTGAGATAGCGGCCAGATAAGGGAAATGGATATGGCCGGGGAACTGTCTTCCAATGTTTTTGGTGACGAAACATACGGAAGACGAGTTCGACCTAGCCACACTCGACCGTAAGATCTTTCGTGAGAAATAAGGTTTCAAGGGAAATCAAAGCTGAAGCTATCAGGCTCTACATGGAAGGGCTGTCGCTAAGAGTGATAGCGAGGAAATTCAGGGTCAGCAAGGAATCAATCAGGCAGTGGATGCTAAAATTTGAGGAAGCTTTCGCAAGAAAGAAACTAGCTCGGAAGAAGGAGAGGGACGCAATTCTGCTGGATGAGACCAAGGTGAAGAGAAATGGAAAGATGGCATTTGTTACAATATGCCTAGATCTCGAACGAAGAGAGGTCGTCTCCTCGCTCGCAAGCAGGTCGATATCATCCCTCTCCACAATCAACGTGGTTAAACAGTCTCTCAAATCCTGCAGGAGCACGCCAGTAGTGATCACGGACCATGCACCGTGGTACAAATACGCGTTCCAGTCACTCGGTCTGTGCAACATCCAGAGGACGTTCGGCTTCAGGAACTACATTGAAAGATGGTATCGAACATTCAAGCAGAGGACAAGGAGATTCTTCAACAATTTTCCGATTAGAGATCCATCAAGGGCTATCGAGCGAATTGATAGATTCCTCCACCTGTTCGCATATTGGTATAACCACATGCGTCCTCATGAGACGTTCAAGGGAAGAGTGCCATCAGCCTTATCTTGACGGTATCGCACCTGATAATTGATCGGATCAAGATGAGTATGGGGAGACAAAAAGCGCGAAGGAGAAGTGCAATAGCATCGGTTGTCGGCATGCTCTTCATACTCGCGCTTTCCATCCTCCTCACCGCATACTTTTCCGCAGTCTATTCATCGTATTCGGAGTACAACACAGCTGTCAATGCCGCAGACCAGATAATCTTGCAAAGGAACCAGGAGAAACTTGAAGCAAACATCCAAACATCTAACGACAAAATTACTGTGTCGAGCTACTGGGGCGGAAGTTCTTTAGTCGAGTATGTCGTGAATATCAGCAACGGCGCGGTCTACTCCTCATGCGCGGGTCTTCCTCTGGGTGTACCAGCTGCCGGCCAGAATACGATCAATGTGAACAGCTGTGGAGTGAGCAAAGGCCAGAGCCTTCTCATCATCACGGATCTTGGGAATTCGTTCATCGTGACCTAGATGTGAAATAACTTGTCCATTTCCGTTTTAAATTCCGGTCTCCTTACTCTAGCATGTTCTTCACCGGCGCATCGAAGAGGAGCGGACAGAAGAAGGCTGTATCTGGTGTACTAGGCGGTCTGCTACTTTTCATAACGATTATTGCAGGTACGGGTGTGCTGCTCGCGGCAGGTGCACTGCCTAATTCGCAGCTCAACTCCGGGCACCAAGCTCAGGGCGAGGTGAGCATGAAGCTTTCCGAGAACCTGATCGTTTCCATTCTAAGTTCAGACCAGCTCAGCATAAGGAGCAACTGGGCTCACACTTCTTACATCACCGCGATCGTAGATAACTCCACTGGAAAGGAAGAATCTGTCTCCGCAACTGTGCCGGGAGAGGGGTCTGTCACACTCTCCACAGGTAGCGTACCCGCTGCTGACGCATACGTAGTCACATTGAACGGTAACACGTTCGCCCCTCTCTCAGGAACACAAACTGCTCCGGTAGGGAACGGAAACGGTCTTACTTATCAGGTGCAATTCATGAACGACCCTCTCCCTTCATCGATACAGTGGTGCGTCACCTTCAATGGTCAGAACCAGTGTGCTCTGGCTTCCAGCTCAATCACGTTCAATGTTTCGCAGTCAGGAACGTACTCTTGGAGCACCGCAGCGATAATCGCTGGAAGTTCAGGAGTGAGGTACGTGGCGACTCCTACGCAGGGAAGCGTTTCTGTGACAAGCTCGTCTCAGGCTGCATCGGTGACAATCGCCTACTCGACGCAGTACCAGCTAAGTATCAACACTCCAGTAGGAAACACAATTGGATCGGGATGGTATGATTCAGGATCCAATGCCAACTTTGGAGTGTCTCCGAGCACTGTTACCTCGAGAAGTTATCGCTACCTGTTTCAGTCATTCTCAGGTACCTATTCCGGCTCAAACATCCAGGCCTCGGTGACAATGAATGCTCCGGTGACCGAAACAGCCTCATGGACAGTCCAGCAGAACGAGCAGTATTCATCAACGACTCCTGGCCACTACACATATTCGACTTCCACATACTATACTTATTCCTGCCCTAATGGAGGGACACTGGTTGGAACTCAATGCCAGACTATCAATACCTGGTACACATGTCCTTCGGGTTACACCCTTGAAGGAACGACCTGCACCAAGCAGAGTGCTGGATACTACACATACATCTGGGAATCCTACCAAGTCTGGAACCCCGGCTACTACTCTGCCGTTACAACTCAGGTGTGGCACCCTGGTTACTATTCTTACCAATACATCGCGGGATACTGGGTCGGAACTTATCACCCTGGCTACTACACTTATCAGCAGGTTCAGAACAAGCTCTGCTTCTGGTCGTGGAACTCCATGCCTCAAGATCCTCAGTGGGTGTGCATCCCTTGGTTTGGGACACACACTGTTGCGACGTATCATCCAGGCTACTGGACTTACAGTTATGTCCCAGGTTATTGGATATCAATCTGGCACGACGGTTACTATACGACACAAACAAGTCAAGTGTGGAATCCGGGATACTATTCGGCTGAGTGGCAACGAGTAGCCATATGGCACGCGCCCACTACACAGACGGTCAGTGCAACCCTGAATACTTCAGTCACCTACTCCGCAGCGACAGCCACTCCGAACACTGTGACTACTGCTATTTGGCATCCACCAGCCACCAGCTACTATTGGGCGTGGACTACGATTGGAACCGTCTAGTTAGGCGGTGCCACATTTCTTCAAGAGAATACGAAAATTAAATCTACTGAGAACCTTCGAGAGTCATACTTTCTGGGGATTCAGTTCAATCTAGGGATTGTTCATTCATAATGCTAGCTTACACTTTGGTTAGTTGGTTTCGTTAACCACTTTCTAACTTCTATCCAGAAAGTAACAGCAAGTGCGAGCGGTAACAGCAAAGCCCAATCATTCAACGCTAGAGGAACCGTTCTAAGAGCAATCTCAAGGCCCGGGACAGAAGTTACAATGCCAGTGAATATCAAAGTCGCCAACACCCAGAGAACCATGAGCTTGTTTGAAAATAAACCCAGTTTCGTCAAGGGTACGTTTTGAGAACGCATGTTTAGCGCGAGAAGGACATGGCCCACGAGCCATGTTGCAAATGCAACTGTCTGCGCCCTGATTAGATCATGATAGCTATGCCATGTAAACAGATAGGCTACTGTGACAGCTAGGAACAGTCCGACTGCTCCAATTAGAATACTGGAAACCATTTGATTGTCAAAGAATTTTGCTTTCGGATTTCTGGGGAGCCTTCTCATCACATCTGGCTCTCCGGGCTCGGAGGCGAAGGTCGCAGCAGCTGCCAGATCCATGAAGAGTTCCATCAGAATTATCTGAATGGGAGCGAATGGAATTGGGACCAAGAGAAGCACCGGAAGTAGTGTCGCTGAAACTAGTGCAACTTTGCATGTCAGATAGTACCGGACTCCCTTTGTCAGGTTCGAAAACAGTGTCCGACCCTCGCCGACCGACCTAACGATTGTGCTGTAATTGTCATCTGACAGCACAATGTCTGCTGTTTCTCGTGCCACGTCGCTTCCCCTCATTCCCATCGCTATCCCTATGTCAGCTGAAGCCAGAGCTGGGGCGTCATTGATTCCGTCCCCGGTGACAGCGACAACCTCGCCGCCGCTATGCAGTGCCTTGACTATGCGGAGTTTGTGCTCTGGAGTCGCTCGAGCAAAGACCGACACTTTCTCCACTTCCTTTTGCAATTCCTCGTCCGAGAGAGCGTCTATCTCCTGCCCAGTGAGCACCTTGGAGTCTCCATCCATTGGAAGATCGATCTGCTTTGCTACCGAAACTGCTGTCAAAGGGTGGTCTCCTGTGACCATTATTGTCCTGACTCCTGCAGCAGACGATATTACCAAGGAATCCTTGATCTCTGGTCTTGCGGGATCAGCAAATCCAGCCATCCCTACAAAGACCAGATCGCTTTCAGCCTCATGCTGCGATACTTCACCTTCCTTTTTCATCATTTTCTTCTGAGCCAAGGCGATGACGCGAAGTCCCTCTGAAGCCATTCTAGTCTGAATTAGACGGATCTCGTTCCTTTCTTGGTCGGTCAACATACTCTCCACTTTGTCATTAGCGAGTTTAGACTTTGAATGCGATAGTACCTCTTCAATGGCACCCTTCACTGCCACAAAGAAAGTCGAATCCCGGTCGTAAACTGCAGACATCATCTTCCTTTCGTTGTCGAAGGTGAACTCCACGGTTAGCGGGAATTTTTTCCTGATAGAATCAATATGCATGCCACCTTTTTCCGCCGCCACCATTATGGCGACATCCAGTGGGTCTCCCGCAAAATCAAATGGCCCGCTCTTTTCTGCGTCGTTGCATAGTACTCCTATCTCAAGGATTCGTCGAGTTGCTTCTTCTGGAAAAACTTGTGTCAGCTCCATCCTGTTGCTTGTGAGGGTACCAGTCTTGTCGGATGCAATCACTGTAACCGCTCCCAATGTCTCGACTGCTTGTAGCTTCTTCACGATTGCTTTCTGTCTCGAAAGGCGATATGCGCCAAGAGCGAGCACTATCGTTATGATGATTGGAAGCTCCTCAGGGATAGTAGCGAATGCAAGGGAGAGACCAGTAAGAAACATCTGTTGTGGAGGTTCGTGAACCAAGAGCCACCCGAGAAGAGGAACGGCAACGCTAAACCCAATCGCCACGATGACCATCCACCTTGTCAATTCATTCATGGTCCGCTGGAGCAGGGTGCGCGGAGCCTTTGCTTCACTTGCTAGTTTCCCTATCCTTGCAAGTTCGGTAGAAGCACCAGTTTCAACTGCAATTGCGCTTCCCCGTCCTCGGAGAATGATCGTTCCAGCGAATACGAGATTAGATCGATCAGCAAGAGGCGTATCCTCTGGCAAAATAATTTCACCAGACTTTTCAATAGATCCGGATTCGCCAGTCAAAAGAGATTCATCGACTGCGAGCCCATGTGACTCTATCACTCGGGCGTCGGCAGGAACTCGTCTGCCTGCTTCCAAGAGAATGATGTCTCCAGGGACGACCTGTTCGCTCGGTATCTCCTTGTACATCCCTTGCCGCCTGACAAGCGCTGAAGGCTCCGCGAGTTTCCGAAGAGATGTTATCGCATTTCCAGCTCGGTACTCATTTGTGACCTCTACCAAAAGCAAGATGATTATGACTGCGGCGATGACAATCGCATCTTCTAGTCCGCCTATGATTCCATAGAAAACACCAGTCACAAATAGCAGGATTATCATCGGCTCCCTTGCTTCCTCAAGAAATTCCTCCCAGAAGGGTTCGTGCTTCTCTTTCCGAAGCAAGTTGGGCCCGAACTTGGTCAACCGCTTCTCAGTCTCTGCTTGGGAAAGACCTTGTTCGGCGCTTTCCACATTGAGGCGAGAAGCTACTTCTTCAATTCTCAAGGAGTGCCAATTTCGTGCTTCCGATGATTTGGTTTGGATGGTACTCAGATGGATTTTCGCCCGGGGTTAATGCTGCAAAGAAAACCTCATGATGAAGCGTTTAAAAATCAAGTACAATGATGATGTGAAGACACGATCCTACTTGTTCAACAGCAAAAGCATCTTTTTCCTAGGTTTTGGCTCGCTCGGCTCAATCTTCATTCTTTCGCTAATTTTCGTCCTGCCAACATTTCTTGCCGGTGAGTTCAGTTCTTTTCCATTCTTCAGCTTGCTCTCGATCATCCATGACACTGAAGTGAGACAATTTGCAGCTTTCGGGTTAGCAGCTGCTTGGACAGCAATTCCTCTCTTCTCTGTCACATTATTCTCCCTATCATGGCTTTCCATCTTCAAAGCCCCTGGTATTGGGATAGTACGAGACTTGTTCCGAGCTTTCGGAGCATTACTGCTTTTCGTTAGCGTAATTCTCGGAGGGTTGGCGCTCGGTGAAATAGTTACAGATGCTGGATTCCAGCAACAGATAGCTTCTCTTTTTGCCTCGTCGGACCCAGCAAGCACTTCCCTTACTATATTTTCTTTTTCAAGTAATTTGCTGAATCTTGTTCTAAGTCTTATGGAGCATTTCGGTTATGCCGGAGTATTTGCTCTGATGGCTGCTGAAAGCGCGACGCTACCCGTTCCAAGCGAAGTCGTGCTTCCCCTCGCAGGCTATCTTGTTTATCTTGGCAAGTTTGAATTTTGGACAACGGTTGTTATAGCAAGCACAGGGAGCTTGATTGGAACGGTGGTTGATTACGCAGTTGGGTACTATCTGGGAAGGGCAGCTGTCTTGCGTTACGGCAGATTTGTCAGGTTGAACGAGAGTCATTTGCAAACTAGTGAGAGATGGTTCAGTAAATATGGAAGCTTTGCAGTATTGTTTGCTAGGTTTGTTCCCCTGGTTAGGACGCTTGTAGCGTTCCCCGCAGGAACGGGAAGAATGAAGATGGGCAAATTCCTAGCTTTCTCAGCCATCGGCATTCTAGCCTGGGATGCAATATTGGTCTATCTCGGGTTCATCGCGGGACAGAATTCTACTTCACTCGCGAGCCACCTGGAATCAATTTTCACTCCAATTGAAGTATTGGTTACGATAATCATCGTCTCACTCTTTGGGATATGGTACGTTAGAAGAAGAGGAAAGGGCGCTACAAGAGTTGTCAACTCTGCCATAATTCAGCCCGAATCGGTGAGTAGAGAAGATCAGCGTGTTGTTGATCCTGATTCAAATGACTCGGTAACTAGCAGACTGCGCAAGTCGTTGTTAGGTGTTGTCGCTGGTCTTGCGATGCTCGCAGTCTTTCTCCTCATCACAGGGCTGGTGATTTCTGGAGTTTCCCAAGGTGTTGACTCTAGTCTAGCACTTTACATCAACCACATGAATGTTGGGTCAACTCTGAATTCACTCTTCATCCTTGCTTCTAAATACGGAAGAGAGTACTTCTGGATTCCAGTAGTCGGATTGATGCTCCTCTTTGGAAAGAGAGACACCAAGATGCTTGCTATAGAACTCGCTGTTCTCTTCATAGCCGGGATCGTCGCTGGTGAAGCAATGAAATTCTTGATGTACAGACCCAGACCTTTTGAGACGGTCGCAAACATTATCACGCGAGTGCCAATTGACACAGACTCATCCTACCCCTCGGGACATGCTCTAATGGTCTCAATAGGTGCAATCTTTGCACTCGAAAAATTCAGGAGGAAGACTCTAGCTCTGCTTCTGGCGCTTGAAGCGGCTATGGTGTGCTATTCGCGTGTGTATGTCGGAATGCATTATCCGCTAGATGTCGTCTCGGGCATTTTCCTCGGCGGTTTCATAGTATTCGTAGGACTATTCGTAATAGAACGAACC
>JAKAPU010000081.1 GCA_021806865.1 archaeon | reverse complement strand
ATTGGGGTAGCATTGATGCGAGAGCCAAAGATATAGAGTATTCCTGCGGTACTTGCGGAAAGGGTGATCCTATGCAAGGAGCTCCCGTGTTCTTTGGGGCCCCGCATGTGCGACTGAGGAAAATCCGAGTTGGTGCAAGATAATGTCAGAGGATTCAACGCTCGAAAATATCGCAGAGATTGCATTAAGACAAGCGACACATCTCGGATGTAATGATATTTCGATAATTTGCTCTCGATCAAACGACTCGCAAGTGAGATTTGCAAGCAACGCAATCACTCTTGTAAACAACGTCAGGAATCTTACGCTGGACGCTTATCTTGGGAAAGATAAGAAAAGAATCGTCGGAACCACGTACAATCCGACAGAGTCGGGTTTAAAACAATTCATCGGCCACCTAGTAAAATCATGCGAGTCACTCCCTCCAAATCCGGACTACGCAACTCTGCCACATGGTCCATTCCAGTACACTGGCATTTCGAATTTTGACCCGAAAGTGGCCGAATCGAATCTCGTGGATTACGTGAAACAATCCATTGATCGAGCACTCACAGAAGGTGCGAAGCGTGTCAGTGGCTCACTGAATACTGAAAACGGCGAAATCTACCTCGTCACCTCTTCGGGAGCGAGCGGTCACGACAAGTACTCTCAGATTCTTCTGAATGTCAGGGCATTCAGCGAAGACAATGCGTCGGGTCATGGACTTTCCTGTTCTTCCCACATTTCGGAATTCAACTCAGAGGAAGCCGGAGAAAGGGCCGGGATTTACTCGAAAATGGCAATTGAGCCAAAGAGCGTTTCAGAAGGAGTGTACGATGTTGTCTTCACGCCGACGGTAGTTGCGAATATTCTCCCTGTCGCTTCAAATGCGTCTTCCTTTGAGATCGATATGGGTAATTCTTTTCTGATCGACAAACTGGACAAGAAGGTTGCAATTGATACTCTGAATGTCTCCGATTATGGAGTTTACGAACGAGGTCTGGGTGGCAGAATTTTTGACGATGAAGGAATGCCTACAGGCAGGAATGAGATTATTTCTGATGGCTACTTTAGAACAATATTGCACAACAGTACCACTGCGAAGAAAGCTGGCAAAAGTAGTACCGGAAATGCCGGAATCATTATTCCAAGACCATTCACGGTTGTCTTTGGTAACGGAGACTCTAGTCTTGAAGAAATGATCAAGGAGACAAAACACGGTTTACTGATTACTAACAACTGGTACACGAGATATCAGAATATGAGAGCTGGAGAGTACTCGACAGTTCCACGCGATGCTGCCTTCAAGATTGTTAACGGTGAAATCGCCGAACCAGTCGTTGGATTGCGTGTAAGTGACTCGATACCACGCCAGCTCGAAAACATAGACTTGACTTCAAAGAAAAGGGAATGGATCAAATGGTGGGAGGTGAACACCCCCACTCTCGCACCGGCGATGCGAATCAAGGGAGTCAGTATTACAAAAGCAGTTGGAAGCTGAATGGTTATAGCGGACTATCATCCGAAAAACCCCAACAAAGGATGTCTAAAATGAATGAATCTGGTCAAATGCTGCAAATTCTGAAACCAGATGGAACACTCTCAGCCAAAGAGCCTTCCATATCGAAAGACTTGCTGCTCGATGCGTATGGCAACATAGTGCTCACCAGAATCTTGGACGAAAAGGTTGTGGCGTTGCAGCGACAGGGAAGATTGGGAACTTACGTTTCATGCGCAGGTCAAGAAGCAACGCAGATTGGTGCAGTTCTCGCCCTTGAAGAGAAGGATTGGATTTTTCCGATGTATCGAGATCTGGGAATGATCGTTCAGAAAAAGGTACCATTAGACTCAATAATGAATCGACTCTTCTCAAACAAGGATGACATTTCTTTAGGGCGTGATCTTCCAAATGCGTTTGGGTGGAAAGACCACAGAATATTCAGTCTCGCAGCCCCTATTGCGAGCCATGTTCAGCCAGCCGTAGGATTTGCAATGGCTGCTCGATACAGAAATGAAAACACCGTGGCCCTTGCGACATTCGGTGATGGTGCTACCTCTTCCAGTGAGTTCCATGGCAGCATGAATTTTGCCGGCGTGTACAAGGCGGCTGTCATTTTTCTTTGTGAAAACAATCAGTATGCCATTTCTGTACCGCTTAGCCGTCAGACGGCATCTGAAAGTATCGCCATCAAGGCCAGAGCATATGGTTTTCAAGGCGTCAAAGTTGATGGGAACGATCTCTTTGCTGTGTATGCGTCTGTAAAGAAGGCTACGGAAATTGCAAGTAGGGGAGAGGGGCCAACTCTTATCGAATGTGTCACGTACCGTCTAGGCGCGCATTCCACGTCCGATGATTGGAAGAAGTACCGGTCTGAAGAAGAAGTCGAGAAATGGCGCAAGCTCGATCCAATTTCCAGATTGCGCGCCTACCTCGAAAAGAAGTTCAACTGGACGAATGCCGACGAATCTGAACTCCGAAGGAAAGCCGAGTCTGCGATCAATGCCAGCTTGAGTAAGGCCGAGTCTTTGGGACAACCTGAACTCAGAACGATGTTCGACGATGTCTACGCTGAAATCCCTTGGAACCTGAAAGAATCCATGACTGAGACGGATTGATCGGCTTCCTTCAGCGACTACTTGAGAGGAAGTCTCTTTTTCATTCTCTCGAGAGCGTCGTGAATATTCTCGACAGAATTCGCATATGCGACCCTCAAGTAACCTTCACCTTGGTTTCCAAATGCTGAACCTGGGACAGTAGCGACGTGCGCCTCATCAATAATCTTCATCGCTAGATCTTTTGAGCCAATTCCGGTGCCTTTGATGTTGGGAAATGCATAGAAAGCTCCTTTGGGCATTGAGCAGCTGAATCCATCGAATTCATTCAACCCCTTTACCAGAATCTTCCTTCTCTCAGAGAAAGCCGAGATCATTTTGAACACGGAATCTTGAGGTCCCGTAAGAGCCTCTAGCGCCGCATACTGTGTAATCGTCGAAACACACGAACTGGCGGCAGCATTGATTCGTGTCATTGCTCCTGCGACAGACGCGCTTGCCGCAGCATAACCGATTCTCCATCCCGTCATGGCATATGTCTTCGATAGAGCGTTTATTGTGACTGTCCTTTCCTTCATTTCATTCAGGCTGGCTATGCTAATGTGCTCATTCGATACTTCATCTTGATACAAGAATTTCTCATAAACTTCATCCGCAAGGACATATAGATCGTGGCGAATGGCAAATTCCGCTATCTCTTGGATGCTTTTCCGTGATAGAATCGAGCCCATTGGATTTGCGGGCGTGTTGATCAAAATTGCCTTGGTCTTCGGCCCAACCTTGCGCTCAACCGACTCGAGAGTGAATTGGAAATCCTGCGTTTCCAGAAGCGGATACAAAACCGGCTTTGCCCCCACAAGATTAACCGCGTGGACATAAGTTGCCCAGCCAGGATCAGGCACAAGTATTTCGTCGCCCACATCTAGCGTCGCTTGAAGTGCGAGATTAATGGCAACTGTAGCGCCAGCAGTGACAACGACCTCTCCAGCGGGATCGTATTCGACTTTGTTGTCTTTCTTGAGCTTGTTCGATATGGCATTGCGAAGTTCAGGAATGCCAGAGCTAGAGGAGTATTTTGTGAATCCGTTGTTTATGGCCCTTATCGCAGCATTCTTGATATTTGAAGGGGTGTCGAAGTCGGGCTCGCCAAATTCCAGTCTGATTACGTCTGGTATCTTTTGAGCTTTCTCAAATATTTCCCTAATTCCAGAGAGACCCAAAGCTTGAGAGCGATGTGAAGTCTCTAGTTTCTTTCTGATTGTCAGAAGTTTTCGCCCTTTCGCAAACGGAAAGAAAATCAACGGATTTAATTGCTGCGCTAGACTCGTTTACTAGTATTCGGTGATCGTGGGTTGAATCTTGAGGAGAATCTCTCTTCCAGCCTCATCGCTGCGTATAACAATTGGTTGACCGTCCTTCAACTTTAGCCGATCTCTCATGACTTTTGGGATTGTGATTCGTCCTTGGGTCGAGATCCTTATTCTCTTTTCCATGGCCGCCTGATCGTCTCATTTGCAAGGAGGTATTGAATGCTTTGGTTGAAACCCTTATGGAACTAGGCCTTGCTTGTACATGCGCTTAGAACCAGTATGAGTACAGAAAGAGTACACGGCGGAATAATTGTCGCCCAAAAACTGTATTAGAAAAGAGTAAAAATCATGCCACTCGTTTAAGCGAACCTACATGAACGCACTCGATTTGGCACTGGAAGCAGCGGCAACAGTGATCTTGCTTGGAACTGTCTATTCGGCATTCGCAATGACTCGGACGACTAAGAATGTGGAAATCGTTGCGGTAAGCAAGCCCCAAATTGTAAGTAAATTCCTGGCATTAGCTTTCTCCACACTATTCCTCTCCTCGCTCCTCGGACTCGTAAGTGACTTGCTAGTTCCTATCCCGCACATCGTTGCGGTGCAAGAGTCACTTGTGATAGCTACAGCTCTATGTAGTGTTTTTGCCGTCCGCACGGCTTTGTATTTGTATAGGGTTTCGTCAGATCAGCTGAAATCTACATTGAAATCAAGCATCGATACCAAAGAGACTCATAACACCAAAGGAGGGAAACGGGACGCTGGATTCGTCAAACCCAAACGAGAAACGTGAAAGGATCACTGGCTTATCCAAGTTTGACTCGGAAGCAGTGCTAAACGAGCATCTGTTCGAGGCGCTCAAGAAGGGGCTGAGTCACTTCGGAGGGGAGGTTATAGTTGAATCGCTTCTCTACATGCTCGAGCTTGAACATTCTGTCGACGTGAGAAAAATCGCAACAAATCCTTCGCACTTTAGAACTAGTCTAGTCGCAATGTTTGGTTCTGGCTCATATGTGGTCGAAAACAAGATCAAGGATGAATTGGCTAGGCAAGAAAAGATTCTCGGAGAAGGAAAATCTCTTGAAGAACTCATTCAACAGTTACGAAACGAATTAGGATCAAGATACGAACGAAATAGCAAAGATTGACCGCCAGATATATATCTCATAAGCGCATTCGTAATGACAGTCTTGTTAGATATATCTCAGACTCGGGAGCGTAAGCGCCTAACCGTCTACATGGACGGCGTTGATGCACGAGTTTTCCAAGCATTGAAACTGAACCTGGGGTCTGAAGAACGGGCCAAAAATGCAATACTCCTAATAGGGCTTTTGGTAAAACTCGATCGAAACAAGAACGCGGAATCTGGAAAACGCAGCAAGAAGATAATGAGAAGTTTCGGAGACATTGTTGGAATATCTTTCGGCAACTTCGAAGAAATGCTTGACTCGATCTAGGCGAGTAGATCCTCTTCTTTGTCCTCGACGCGCGAGTGGCTCTTCTCGCGAATCATGGTCGATATCAGCATCATGAATCCGCCAAACACTGCCAGACTCAATGAGATGAAAATTGCCTGATATTCCGCACTAATAATTGCAAGAATGAACAGAATTACTGAAAAGAGAACAAAAAGAGCGGATCTCCTTACGCTTGAATTTTTCATTGTTCCGTTGCTCGCTTCTGTTAAGATAGAAAAGTATTGCTTTTAGTCTCGGATGAGAAAAGAGCCGAATGGTGAATTTCAGGTTTACATTGAGATCTTCATTTCGTAGCCTTCGCTTCCAAACAATGATTCTGTTGCTTTTTGCACGCGCGATCGATTAACGTCGGTAGTATACACACGCAATATGTCCATGAATCCAGAGATTGTGCCAAGAAGAGGGAGCTCGGATACACTTACCTCTTTGTGGGTTTGAACTCCCCTTTCTCTCCTGCTGACTATGGTCAGATCTTGTAAAGACTCTCGCGTCGAGGAAATTGGCACTGATGGCGCCGTGGGCACATCGATGTATACATCGATCGGATCCACCTTGGCTAGCGAAGCGATTTGAGATGCAAGTTGCTCTCTTATTCCTTTCTGATTGAATATGGACGCCAAAAATTTGTCACGTCTTTGCACCGTTTTTTCGAAGACGCATTTCAGAAGCTTTCTTGATTGATAGTCAAGGGCTAAGGACTTTGCGAGTTTCAAGTCTTTATCATTACCCGCATCAAGATTTGTGATTCTGTACAATGTCACTTCGTCAGTGAGCCCTAGGTAATTATCCAAGGTCAGATTGGTGAGGTGAAGCAGCTTGTCAGCTAAGATCATTGATTTGACCAGCATGAGTTCTGCGGCTCTGACGGTCCGGTGAAAGTACACGGCCCTAAACATCTCGTATCGTGCTATCATAAGCGCTTCAAAAGCAAATACTGACGCTTGAGAAATTGCCAGCTTATCCTTGACCACTTCAAATGAATTAATGATCCGGTGCACATCCACTTCGCCATATTCCACTCCTGTGAAATACGAATCACGTAGAAGGTAATCCATTATGTCGACAGAGAGGCCTCCTCCTATCACGTCATTCATGAATCTTCTTTCCTTCCTTGACTTTCCAATCGACAGATCGCTAATCTCTCTTCTGGAGTATCCGAATTCTTCAATGACATCACCTATCTCCGTTTCCCTGATTATTCTCTGACTCATGTCTTCATGAGTAAATTTTGTGTTCCAAGCCATCACCTCTTCAAACACATGGCTAAAGGGTCCGTGACCAACGTCGTGTAGTAGCGCGGAAAGCCTAAGCTTCTGAACATCTTCCGAATTCAGGCCTATTCGTCTGCTTACGAGCACTTCACTGACCTTTCCTGCCAAGAACATACAACCGATGACATGCTCGAATCTCGAATGTTGTCCGCCTGGATACACCAAATGACAACCGGCCAGCTGGCGGATCCTGCGTAATCTTTGGAAAGTCCTAGTATCGATAACCCTCCGCTCAAACTCGGTGGCGTAAATGTAGCCGTGAATGGGGTCTCTTATTTCGGCTAGCTTTTCGGCCTCAGATGTTCCTTTGGGCCTCTTGGATAGGGGCAACTTAACTGTAAACCCGTTGTAGACTCGATGCGTAAGTGTCTTTCTGTAGTTGTGAATGGTTTGTGAGCCGGTGGCCTTACAAAATTGACCCTTTCGGTGAAATTTCGGACAACTACTCATCGTATCGCCTTGAGAACCCAAAGCAAGAAGCCTGACGCCGTTTCTGCCGAGAACGTTGAGGATAATCTGGAAGAAATGGAGCCAAAAGTAAGGCAGCAGATTAGAATTGTGGGAAGAACCATTTTCTGTTTCCGTTGCGAAGGTTCGAAAGAGATGGCTTCATACTACTGTGCTTGTGGTTCTTTCCTCTGTATCATCCATCTCGCGGAACACAGCTGTCTAGTGTCTGCGAGCATGCAATACAATGAGGAATTGCTGCGAGCCTTGTGTTAGCAGCTCGCGTCAGCCTTTCACGAGCAAGATTTGCTTCAGATTTCCTTGCTAATTAGGTGTTCAAATATGGTTGCTCGACGATTATGCTGTAAAGATCTACAACGCGTTCAGGATCGGCAGTGGGGTCGTGAAAGAAAGCTGGGCGACCTCTGACTGATAGTCGCCACTCGTCTGGTCTGAGGCTCTCAAGATCACTGTTCTCTTCTTCTTACTTCCTCTCTCGACTTTGAGCAAATGTCCAAAGCGGAGATAGTGTACACTTGAGCGCATCCAACCAAGTTCGGGATGTACATGGTTCCGCGAGTCTCCTTTTCTGGTCCGCCTGAAGGTCCGTAATTTACTGCGATTATCCCATGGCGTGTCAGTATGTTTGCATCGGAAGACCACGAAAAGTACACTGTTTCCGCCGGTTTGGAAAACACCTGTTCATGAGATCGCTTGACAGACTCTGCCACGTACTCTCTGTCTGACACCTCGGCCCACTCGTCAGTGACGTATATGTCAAGATCCGCGCTGACGCCATACGAGGCCTTCACCTTTTCGAGAACGTTCGAGATTTCTTGTCTTATATCGAGCGCATGATACCGAGGTGGAAATCTCACGTCAACGTAAAGATTGCAGAAACCCGGAGTCCGTGACGCTCTCCAGGGCCAGCCTCCCTCTATCGAACCAATGTTGATAGTTGGTTTCACACCCATGAACTTGAATCGTTCTTGATAATCGGGTATCCACTGTTCTAAGGCGGATATCACACGATTCATTTGTTGAATTACATTTGTGACCTTTGCCGCGTGACCCGTGTGCACTAGAGTCCCCTTTAACCCGATTCTAAACCAACAACTTCCACTATGCGCACACATCAACCTCAGACCCGTCGGCTCTCCCAAGATTGCGACATCGGCTGTTCCGCCGTGGGCAACAAGGTATGCGGTTCCGTGGCCATATCCTCGATACTGAGGGCCCTTATACTGATCAACCTGCGTCTTTTCAATTTCGCCAACTACGCCTGCAATCACGATGGTGCCAGGAAGCTTCTGTCCTGTGTCCTGTATAGTCCTTACCGCAGCAGCATAGGCCGCCAGAGCCGACTTCATGTTGAATGCTCCCATCCCGTAGATCCAGTCGCCCTCACGCCTTCCCCAGGGAGGTTTGAAACTGTAGACGGGAGAAATCGCTTTGAGAATCTCGGGGTCTTCACTTGCAGCAAATGATGTATCAAGATGCCCATTGAACATTAACGTGGCCGCACTTGATTTCTCGCCCGGAAGTGTTGCTAGTACGTTGTACCTTCCTTGTTCGACCTCTTGCAGCACCACCTTCATTCCGAGCGCTCTGAGTTTGGACGCATATGCCTCTGCGACTTCTCCTTCTCTGCCCGTAGGACTGTCAATATTGACGAGATCCAGAGAATCCTGAACCAATTTCTCTTTGTCGAGTGAAGCTGCTATTGACTTGGAATCGACCACTGAATTTCACCATCAAAGGGACGCCAGTGCGATGGGTCTGACCAATGATCCGGTGGCACCTCGTATCTTGAGTGGCAAAACGATCAGTGTCGAGATATACACTCGATCCTTTGCCAGTTCCTCCATGTTCAAGCTCTTTATCATGTAGATCCCGTTGTCAACAAGGAATACTTGATGCAGCTCGAACGGTTTTGGAACTCCAAACGCAAGATTATCAGAACAAGCAACTGAGATTTTCTTTGAAGCCAAGTGTCGTGCTCCCTCCGCGGTGAGGCCAGCAAACTTGTGAAGATACGCATCAGAGTCGATTGTCATGTATCTTGCGTATCCTGTTCGGACCAGCACCGCGTCTCCTGGATTGATTACCACTCCTTCAGACTTGATAGCGCCTTCGATGTCAGCAGGAGTTATCTCATATCTTTCGGGAAGGACATCAAGACCCTTGTACCGAGGAAGGTCTAGTAGAACTGCTCGCTTGACAATTGGAGGAACTTCCTCAACCCCCATCTTTGAATAGCCGGTATGGGTCTCTATTTCTGCTGCGTTGACTCCGCCGTGCAACTTGCCATTACGGGACATGTGACAGAAGGCGTCTAGGTGACTACCTGAGTGCATGCTAGTAGTGACAAGTTCCAGTGAGTCGGCAAATCCAAGGCCTGGGGCGATTGTCTCAAACAGTTTCTTTGTGTGTTCGTGATATCTGTAAAGATAAATCAAGAAAGGTGGATCGGCTGGATGAACTGGCATTCCCCACCAATAGGGCTGACCTAGATCGTATACTTTCGCAGACGTTAATTGCTTAACAAGGTCTTCATTCGAATTCATTCCATCAAACACTTAGAAACTACACTAAACAACCCAAAATTCACTTAAAATGTTTGTCAGACGAATTGAAAATAAGTGATTCTTCTAATCGTTCCAAATCGTTTTGTACTTCCTACTCGTCGTGGCTTTCGATTTGACAAACAGTGAATTAGTTGATGTGATTGACGAAAGTGATCAAATTATTGAAACGAGAGAGTTGGAATTTTGCACGCGGTTTGGTCTTTTGCACAGGGCCATTTCAGTTTTCGTGAAATCCCCAGACGCGAAGATATACCTTCAACAAAGAAGCAACAATGATGATTGGCTTCCTGGTTTGTGGACAGCGTCGTGCACTGGTCACGTGAAGGCAGGAGAATCTCCTGACCAGGCCGCGAAAAGAGAATTAGAGGAGGAACTAGGTCTGGGTTGTCTCCCAGTCTATTTGTTTAAGTTCCTCGCTCCTCGCATTGAATCTGGAGCCAGAGTCGAGTATGAGATGAACTACGTCTATGAATGTACTGCTGTGGAGGATCCGGTCATCGACAGAAGAGAAGTAGAGCAAATGAAACTTCTGTCAATCGAAGAATGCAGTGCGTTCTTCGCAACTAAACGAAACGAGATCACACCTGATTCAATTGTAGCGTATGAGAAATTTTGCGAACTGATTTCATCAAGAGAGGCTTCGTAGAGACACCTCAGAAGAAAACACACTTGCAGTGATCTTTTGAAGATTGTTTGAACAGAATCTGAAGGTTTTCTCAACGGGACGAACTCAAACTAGCCCAGCTCGCCACTTTCAATCAATATGGTAATGGTTAGACTATTCTAGGTATTGGCCCACGAGTTTTCGACCAGCAACAAATCTGATACCTCGAATCTCGAGAGATGGTAGCCGATAGAGCGCATTATAAAATATTCAACAATCGCAGGATATTCTGGTGATTTGTCCACAAAGTGCGCTCTACATTTCAAGATTACTTACTTTGACAATTAGGATAAATGTTCTATATTTTTCTGCTAGCAAGCCTTTTGAAAAGGTCTTTAGAGCAAGAAAGACGCTTTGGTAATCGTTGGAAGTACAGAACAACAAAGGATTCCAAGATTGGGTAGCGAAGTCAGATTCAGCGACGGCATAACTGCCGGTCGAGTCAGAGAATTGAACAACGACGAATTCGTCGTGATTCGAGGAAAGAAGAGAGTAAGGCGCCTAACTTTTCCATATGCGGCCATTGCTGTTATGGGGAACCGCGTGGTGACGCTGAGAGCCAGAAAAGCGGACGTATTTGGGCGCAACAACGGCGTAATGAGGCTAGATCGCGAATCGATTTCAAAGAAGCGCTTCATCAAGGAAATCGATCAGAGACTTCAGTTGAACAGCACAGAGCGCGCGGAAAGGATTGCGCGAATAACGCTCTACCTCGTCAGCAAAAGGCTCTCCACGGACCAAAAGAAGCAGCTCAAGAGAAGCCTTCCTTCAGGAATCCGTAGTCTGTGGGCCACAGTTGAACAGCCGGGAACTGACCAATTCTTCAACATGAGATCGGAA
>JAKAPU010000080.1 GCA_021806865.1 archaeon | reverse complement strand
CTGATTCTGGGATAACTTCCCTCTCTACGATAGCGTAATCGTATTACTTTCAAATTACTTGAGCCGAGTGAGACTTGATATGCTACGTCCGAGGCGGTTAGAACGATGTGGTTGTGTCTACTAAATCGTGCATATTCATTCAAGGTGGTTGTCACTCCGCCTGCCCCACCATAGTAGTGGGCAAGATGTAATATCGTCAGCGGTCTTCGCTGCACTACATTCGATTCAACGAGTTGTGCAGATTGTCTGGTATTTTCATTCGATGATTGATTGAGTAGAGGGAGTAGCTTATCGGCCATTCTTTTATCATGCTTAAAGATCCAATCCAAGACTATCTCTTGGATTTGGAATTGGGTTTCGGTAATACTATATTGGGCAGTACGAATTTGTCGCATCGGGAGCACTTTCGACATCTTTGCCAGGTACGTCCTCTGAAGCTCGATGAACTCCTTCGGTTCGGTGATCCAACCACGTCTCTCGCAAATTGTATTATAATCCGCATCAAGGTCGATCAAGCAATAGTTCTGCCTAATTAGGCGGAAAAGGAATTTCGCGGCTGGACTGTTTATGAATTCGTAATCCTCAGTCAACCAAGCAATTGAAGCAATAGAGTCAAGTGAATAGCGCTCGGAGACGACAACCGATCCAAACAGAGAGGGAATGATTACTCGAATCATTGCGAGCGGAAGCATATTGAGAATCTCAAAGTACGGCCAGAATCTGCGGAGAATAGGAATCTTGGTTATGCTCATGATTCGGCGCGTATTTCCAAAAGGGTTTGAAATTGTTCGATAGAATCCGATACGAATTAGAAACTCTGAGACGACCAACGCGAGGGAGTGTAATGCTCTTATCCATGATGGTCGTGCTTTGATACGGTTCTCCCTAAGATAATTTACCAGCAGCCGCGCGTGAGTGGATTTGCCTGCTCCATCAGGGCCTGTAAGAATGACTACTGGCAACTTCCGATTCGTTCTGTCGAATTAGATATTTACATCTTGAGGTACCAACCGATAGCTCCCTTTCTGTATGCTCATCTGACTCGGGAAAAGTTCTAACAGCCCTCTGCCTATTCCTTCGTCGCGTTTTGCGTGATTTCCCGCGCATCGCGAGGTCGGTTCTCGCGTTACGCGGCCTGATTGATCGCGGCATTTCTCGCGCGCGCGGCCGCGTGGTGACTACTTGTGTCAACTCGCATCTATACTGTGTATTCGGTTAGCAAGAAATCGACGCTGTGAGGCCATATTTGCTGCGGAGAGTCTGCGATCCACGACTCAGGCGGACCCACTACGGGCTCCGACTGGGTTTTGCGGTTTCACAGAGTTTGGTCTAGTGAGTGCGCAGACGATCCCCCGCAGGAGTGGCAGAGCTTTATCCTAAAAGCGAGATCCAGGGCTCTTGTTACATGCTAGGAGGCCGCTAAATCACCGTGTCAGGCAGGCTGAGTATTTCAGCAAACATTTCCACAATCCAAACAGACTCTGAATCAGAGTAGCCACTCAGAAGGAATAGACTTTCAATTTCTCAACGAGCAGTACCAGACGTTTTCTTGTTAGAGATAAGATCCAACAACATACTCTTTTTACAAATAATCTTGCTGCACCAAATTATATGCCAAGCTTACTCAGTTCGAACCTACCTTCAAGCGGGATCACTACGAGCTCGTTATCGCTTGGAACGCTCATTTTCAGCGCGACTGAAAATGAGCGTTAAGTAATCCTTCGACAGAACCCAACGTCAACTACAATGTCGAACGTTAAATCCCTTCAGACTCCGTTGAAATCGATTGAACGGACAATCAGTAGAAATCAACGCAATTTTAGCGGAAAATTAACGGGAAAGGATGCGCACGCTCGAAGGAAAATTCAGGAAACGCTTGAACGCATGTTGCCTTCTGCTTAAACAGTGGTCCAGGTTAACGTGCCATTACCAGCACGCGAACGGTTCAAACACTACTTCAGAGCTTGTTGACCACATGGTCCTCGTCGTTCGGCGGCCAGACGCAAGCTGAGAGAGTCCAATTTATGGTTTAGTGCTTCGGTTGCGCAGAAATCACTGACAGCGTCTACTATACAAAGAGATGATTGGACCACCGTCCGCTTCCGCTACTCCCATTGGGAGTACGTAGCCGCTGAAAAGCACGAGTGTGACATTTGCCTTTTTCCTGCTATGAACTTGAAGCATTTCAGTCAGGTTGATGTTCGACAAGAAGTCTCCGTAGTACACCACTATGTTCTTGCGAGGCCAGCAGACCAGAGAACCTTTACCCCTCTTGCGAACAAATGTACGAAATGTATACATCTACAAATTTAAGCGAGTTTCTAAAGAAGGAGTTAGTGGGAGCATTCATGGTGAATAATCACTGTTTGGATGGGTCCACATGCGAAACGGAACACTCAAGGTGATTTGATAATGAATAACATAGACAGAGATCCATTCAGTGCTGCCTTAGTGAGGAACTTTGGCCATCCAATTTTCCACATTCTTCTTCTAAACAAACAAGTCATGACGAAGTTTGGAATCGATAGCCAACGTTCTGTCGAGTATCCGTGGGCTATCACTCGATTAAATGAAATAATGAAAGCCTGTAAGGGAAAGGCGAAGCTTAAGGCTCTAGATATTGGAGTGGCAGAAAGTTTGTTCCACTACGAACTTTTACATAAGGGAATGCAAGTTTTTGGCATCGACATTAGGTCGACGAACGTGCTGAGCCCTAAACTTTTGTTTTACCAAAGGCAACTGCAGAATACTGGATTCCCTGATTCTCGCTTTGACTTGATATTCTGCATCTCCACACTGGAACATATTGGATTGAGTGTCTATGGTCAGGACGAGGAAGACCTAGAAGCAGATATCAAATGCGCGGCAGAAATGCACAGGATATTGAATCCTCACGGGAGTATAATTTTCACGGCACCGTTCGAAGGAAAGAAAGGGTTTCACATACTCGAATCTCGTTTTGAGAGGCACTATGATATTGAAAGACTGGAGAAAATATTTCCTGCAAAGATTTTTGAATGGAAAATGGAAGCATACTACTATCTAGAACGAAGCAATAGATCGCTGAAATACCGGCATTATGTTAGGGAATCACTTCCAGATGCAGTGGCATCTTCAAAGGGCGACGAACCTAATCTGGCTTGTCTGCTTCTTGGCAAAAAGTAATAGCACAAGAAGGATAACCCATTCAAGATCTAGAGGTATGTCAGATGGACAAATTTGTCCTCTGAAGCAATCAGTCATATCTTATTTTGCTCTTGGAATATATTCGGCATGACGAATATTGGTCTTTGCATTTGTCTTTCCAGTATTGCCGTCACTAGACAAGGTTTGAAGTTCCCTAGAAGTCAGTACGTGATTGTTTGACGCGTTTCGTGTCTTAAGTCATTATTGGTAAAACCCATGAAAGAATCGGTAATATCTCAATAGTAGCTTCAATAGAGGTGATAAGAAACCAGCACTTGTAAAGTACGCCTCCAAAGTCGAGAGGTCCTCTTTCGTAAGCGACCGCGTCACGACGAGGAGCGGGATACAAACTGCGATGTAAAGTGAAACTCCAACCACAACTGTGGCAACAGCTGGCAATCTAAGAAGTGTGAGTGGATAGACTAAAACCGCTGCAACCGCGGATGCAACGTAGATCCTAGAGACAGATCTAACCAGTATCCCTTTCTTAAGAATTGGTCTTAACATTCTACTACTCACCAACAACCCGACGATGGTGCTCAGAGCTGAACTAAATGCTATTCCATAGACGCTAAAGAAAGGTACAAAGGTGATTGAGCCAACAAGGTAGGCTATTGTACTCGCTAGGCCTGCTACCATAGTTTTCCTAGTCTCGCCTATTCCATTCAGGAGTTGGTTCTGAGCCCCGAACCCAACAAGCAGGTTTGGTGCTGCAAGAGCCGCTAAATAGAGCCCAGAAAAAGCATATTTTGTTCCATAAATAGATGAGGCCAATGGAGTGGCAAATACCATCATGGCAATCACTACTGGAAGAATAAACAACGTAGTATACTTCACGGCCGATGAATAAGTCTGTGAAAGATCGTCAGATTTTTTATCCAAGCGACTGAAACGTGGAAACAGAGCTGTCGAAATGGGTGTTCCAAAAAAAACTAGTAGTATTGATAGATTGTACGCTGCCAAGAAACCTCCAAACCGCTCGTTTGTAGCGAAATTGGCCAATAGAGTTTCAGCGAACGGTGTCGCTATCAGTGAAAGAGCCCCTGGTGCGTATAGCGGAAACGAATACTTTAGACTCGTACGAATCGTGCTAATAAAATCTCTGGGTATAATGTTCTTTCGAGCGTATACCAAAAACCCTAGGCCGAGTAGACCGCCACCTATGTAGCTTGCGCTGTAGCCAACCACAGCGCCAAATGCCGAAAAGCCCAAAACAATAAGGCCCACTGAAACCACGAGCCTGATGAGTGATTGTAGTGCGCTGAGTATGGCGGATTTCTTCATGCTACCAATCCCCTGGAAATGACCAGATGATACATTCATCAAAGCAAGCCCCAGAATTGATGCGGTTGCGGCCGGAATGTAGCCCCCGAGCACTGGTCTTTTGTAAACCTCGGTTGCTATCAATTCAGAAAATGGTAAAGAAATCAAGAACGCAGCAAGCGCCAAAAGAAATTGGAATAGCAATGTTGAGTATCCGAAAGATACTGCTTTCTCTCGATCGCCTTCCGAAAGGTACTTTGCCGAGAAGCGAACTGCTGAAGCGGAAGTGTTGATGTGGATCGCAGAGTAGAGATAGCTAGGCACTAGAAGTGCGAGGCCATACAGAGCATAGCTCTGTGGTCCTAAAAGCCTGGCTACTAATATAGAGGATATGCCAGTGATAATGAGATAAGCCGTGTTGCCAAGGAAGAGGTGATACATGCCTCTGATTACAGGCTTGCCGCGGGTAGATTCCTCCATTGAAGGATCCTAGCCTAATTGCAATCCTCGTGAATCTATAAGATCTTCTCCTAGGAAGGTGTTTGTACAAAATGTAGGAAGTTGAATAGAAGTTTTCTCGTTCAACCTTGTGTCGTAGCCCTTAGGATTGAACTCTTAGTGGATTACAAAGAAAAGAGCCGAGAGATATACTCTAACAATTCTCACAAATACCGTGGCAAGAGGGTAAAGAAGCCTGTATCTGATCTTGAAAATTTTGTAATGCTGTTCAATCAGACTGTTCGATTCAATTGCGCCTAAAGTCACACCCAGAAATAATACGGAATACAGAAGGCTGAATAAAAGAAGGCTTAAGATTGCTATAGGGATAAGAAAATAAATTGAGTATTCTAGCCTTTGGCTAAATGCACTAGATCTCATTACAGCGAAAAACGTTTTGTAATTCCTTCGTGCGCCTACAGCATAACTTGTGAAAAGATTCTTCTTCGGAGAAATCGCCTGATTTGTTCTATTTGGAGCACTAGGTCGGGAAGCATAAAGATGTGTTGAGTAGATGCTTCCATCAATTAGTAATTTGAAGCCCTTCTTCCGGATTCTTGAACCAAGTTCCCAGTCTTCATGGATGCCTAGTGGTGGCCCCATATCCTCCCTGTAAAGCCCCACTTCCTCGAGGATCTTCTTGTTGAATATTGTGCAAGCTGTCGCCGTTGAAATATTTTGGAGTCTTGCGTTAATGAATTTCATATGATACAGACGGTCTACAAAACCCTGTCTGTCTCCCACAACCGCGTACGCGACCGCTGCGACTTTCCCGTCATGTGAAATGATTTCAATGCTTCTGGTTAGCGTTTCTTTGTGTAAAATAATATCGTCGTCTGAAACAAGGACTATGTTGTACTTGCTATTACGGATTCCATGATTTCTCCTCACGGACGCAACGTTAGAGTCAACAATGAGAAGTTTCACATTGAGACCGGTTTCAGAAATAAATTGCCGCACCAAATCGTGCACAGTGTTGTCGGTAGGAACCGAAACGACTAATACTTCGATCAAATTCTTCGGATAATCAAGATTAAAGATCGATGCCAGAGCCTCGTTGAAGATCGGTCCAGGATAGTACGCTGGAATGACAACGGACACTGCAGGCAGAGCGGTACTTTTACTCATTGCCTTCTGGAAAACCCCTTATAATCAAATATATCCGTCTTTTATTACAATAAAGTGTGCCTCAGCGTATACATGACCTGCCGGGAGCCTCCTAACAAAAGAATTCATCATGTGTTCGGAACCATAAAGAGAGTCTTCAATCATGGGTACCTTCTCCTGAAGGGTCTGAGAAAAGTCAATGGTGAAATAGGATTCAACATGCTGGCCTACAACATGAGGAGAGCCATCAATGTTTTGGGCGTAGGAAGGCTTGTCTCGTTTTTGACTGCGAACTGTGCTGCGCAATGGAGACATACCGTTTGATGTTCTGATAACAAGCAAAAATGAATACTGACTTGCACACATACTAGTTGAGAGCGGCCAGCTAACGATTTGCTCTGGCATGCAAACCCAAGAATCTCCTCGTCATGCAAGACGAAATGTTCAGACAGTCTGGGCCACTAGCTTTTCGGCCGCTCAAGAATTGGACGATTGCTCGGTTATTCAACAGAGGACCAGAATCACAATTTCAGGCTACGACGAAAGGGTATGAATCTTGTTGCACCAAACGCAAGAGATCTATTCTACCTACTCTTGAAATATGCGCATAACCAGGCCGAAGCAATTGAAAATTGAGGCTTCACACTTGAGTAATCTCATTATGTGATAAACGGAACTAGACTTTCAAACTCTGACTCAGCAACCTTCTCCCATGAAGCATGAGTTTTGAGAAATGATTGTACATTTTCATTTTGATGTAAAGCGGTGAATTCATCATCAGTCATTGCGATAACCTTGGAAACTAGCTCCGCCATACCACGAATATCACCACGCCTAGCAAGAAAGACAGGCGCAAGTCCGGCGAAAGCATGGGTTATCGCAGGAATATCATATGCGACGACAGCTAAGCCCAGCGCCAGGGACTCAAGTATAACTAATGGAAACGCGTCACTGTATGAAGGGTATACCAATACTCTCGCCATAGAAACCTCTCTAAAGAGATCCCTTCTGTTTGGAACGAAACCTTTCATCTCCAAGCAATCAGTTCGAAGCGAATTCAATCTCTGAACGAAGAATTTTGCGTGTTTATCACTATGAAAGGAGCCATAAATTCTCAGATTAGAGCGAGGCGAGAGTGTATTTACAATTTTCCAGATGGCCAACAGATCGTAAATTCCTTTTTCTGGGCTCAGGCGAGCAAAGAAAACAGCGTCAGAGGTCTTCACCTTGTACCTGTGTTCCATTAGTTTTTTATCGAACGACACAGCTGGATTGAGAATTCTGATAGGTACTTTGTAACGCTTGACTACTTGATCGAACTGCGAGGCATCTGTTAACGGTGCAGGAGAAACTGATAGCACGACTCTTAGATATCTTTCCCTTATCAAATTGTTGTAAAGGTTCTTAGTTCTGTCGTAAACCATTAGTGACGAAAAGTCAGTAAAAATCTTGTGTGAATGAATCCCTCCATATCCGTAGGGAGAATTTTGCAAAAGGACAGCGCAATCTGAGCTGAATTTCTTCGCTAAGGACTGCGTGAGTCTTATGGCTGTCCAGTCTTCGTGACATGAGTATAAAAAAGGCCTGCCGCCGTACGTACGAAAGAGTCTTGAATTTTCAGATGTGGCTCTATCATATTGTTCGGTTAAAGGAATATTGAATGGTCCAAAACTCAAGATTTTCCGATCCAATATTCGTAACGAATAACTGTCGCGGATTCGACGCAAAGAAGCTGCAGCTCGGTGAACCATAGCTACCCAGTCTGCAACATCGAGAGTGATGCCACTGGTTTGAAGTACAGCCACGGACTGCTCAATTTTTCTCAACATCTCGTCTTCTGCTCCATCTACACCAATGGACTCTGCGAGACCAGCCATCATAAAGCGAATGTGCGAAAAAGGAACTTCGACAAACACCTTTGAACCTGTGTGTTGAATAATGAGCCGGGCTAGGTGTGGAAGCACTCTTTGGTCCCTGATCATACCTCCGGAGCCTGCTTCGAATGGCGCCGCAATGAATATGAATGGTCTGTCCATATTCGTACATGTCAATGGACCTGGATTGATAAATTGGTTGGGCTTTCGTTCTCGCAGGGCATCCCAGCAGGGACTTTTCCTAGGCTCAGAGTATCGTTAGCACTTCATATGGCTGTATGTTATGGCCCAAGCGTTCGGTGTGCTGAGCCCCTGTATGCGCTTAGGCCTCTATAGTCAACAAAGTGCGTACGATGATACAAATCAACCATTTGGTTCGGTTAGCAACTTTCCAGCCCTCGTATTCATGTAGGTCAAAACAAATAATTGTAGAGTGATTTGTCGTCAGTAATGCTCCTGTTCTTCAAAGTTGCAATGAATTCATCGAATCGTTGTTTCTCCTGAAGTTGATATCTGTTCATGCCCTTTTCCATTTGATGTCTCCAGTCCAAATGGAGAACTTCCAGACCTGAGGAAATCTCAAGAAAGCATAGGTTGAAGCACCATTGATCCCATTTCAGAAAATGTCTCATAGGCTGTGTCCGTATTTGACTTGGACATTATAGCTTCTGCTTTCGTCGAGAATTCCGTTTCTTGGTCGGGTAGTGGTGTTGAGGCGGCCTGTTCTTTTGGCTTCGGTACCTAGGGCAGCTCTTGGGTTCAAGATTTGCGGTGTTTATTGGTAACCAAAGAATTGACTGGTCACACTAGACAATTTTAGGATGCTCTCTTATTGTTTGTGCAATTGGATTCTTTTCCTGAATCCGAATCATGGGCAAGTCGGAATCCAATTGGCCGCGCTAAATCTGGCACTACTGTGAGCGTAATTCCATTAGTGGAACACGACATAGATATTTTTGGATGCAATTTTAGTTTCTGAAGAACTTCCGAAGATTGTAACAGTTTCACGTTGATGAACGGGTGAGCGCGTGTGAAGCATAGAGCAAATGGAACGTATGGAATATTAGCGTGCGCGAATGCGCGCGGACTGTGTGCTGGTTGCTGTTTTATATATAGAATCCAGTGATTCAGCGTAAGCGCCCATCGTTAGCTTGCTCTCTACGTACTTTCTGCCCAGCTTTCCCTGTTCTACAGATTTATCCTGTTCACAGACAGTTTTTCTAATCTTTTCCACAATATCATCGATATCGTTCAATCTTGCGGCATAACCGCAACCTGAACTTTCAACTAATTCCTGGACTCCTCCCAGAGCGAAACCAACGACCGGTTTTCCAAGTGCAAACGCTTCGGCTGTGGTGTAACCGAACGTCTCTCTCCATAGAGTGGGCATCAAAACCGAACTGCATTTTCGAATTATCTCGAATTTTCTTTCATCGGAGACAAAGCCGTGATAAATAATATTCTTGTGACTTGAGCACGCTTTCATGATAACCTCAGCGAGCGGGCCAGACCCGATTACATGATGCGCTATGTTTGGATTCCGCTCAGCTATTGAGGGCACCAAATGTACACCTTTTTCGAAAGTTAATCTTCCGCAGAACACAACAGATGCTTCACCTCCAAATTGAGGCTTGAGTTCAAGCAGACTCTTTGCAACAGGATTCGGAATCGTAAAGACATTATTCAATCCCATGTTCTCTCGTATTGCCTTAGCTAACTGTTCGGAAGGCGATACGACCGCTGCGGAATTCTTGATTAAATGCCGAAGTGAAAAGTATTGATTGACGCCATTAGAGATCGAATTGATCCTGCCGCGATTATTTATCTTTGCAAGGTTCCATAATGTCCTAACACACGCGAAATGAAGTCCAGGCTTGCATAATCTGATATCCGGGAACTTTACAGCCCAACCCGTAGGACACACATATGTCCAATTGTGAACAGTACACACAATCGGTTTGCCGATCTTCCTAGCTAGTCTGACTATGCTTCTGGGATAACGTGCGTTCAGTATGTTAACATGAATCAAATCTACTGAACTCTTCTGAAGAACGGAAGCTAGCTTGCTGATAAGAACCTCGTCATATAGCGTTCGAAAGATTGGCCTCTTTGAGCCGATAACAGCAATACTTTTTCCATCATCAACTAATCCCCCTAGGGAAATGCGAAACACTTCATTTCGAAGTATTTCCTCATTTAGCTGAGCGAGTAACTCTGAATAGAGTTCCTTCCCAAACAAACCCGGCTTCCCACTGCCGAAGCCAGCATCGTCTATTATCGCGATCCTCAATCTAATTACCGATTTTTTGCTTTCCTGTACTAATCACTTGCTAAAAGAATTACAGTATAGCAAAAGTCAAAAGTCTTAGTTTGCGTAGAGAATAATGTTCAAAGTATACTATGTTCTCTTGCGAGGCGGCTCAGGAAGTAACTCGTCCATGCTCCCAATCCACATATCATCCTTGCGAGTCTCAAGCCAGCTAAGAAGGCAATCTACACTTTCCAATTTTGGGTCGTGAGCCATGTGAAACCTAGTATGAATTACTAACACAGAAAGGGGATGAGTTTTGTCGGTTATTTCTTTCTTACATGCATCAACCAACTTGCTCCAGTGCACTGGGTTCTTGTAGCCCAAAATTTCTCCATCCGCAAGTGAATAAGGAACTTCCAACACGCCCCTAATTCGCAAAAAAGCGCTCGTTGAATCGTGACTACTAGATAGTACAAAGCCATTTTCGCGCAATGCTTCGTAAGTACTAAAGTTAGACGTGGCAAATGGCGAGCGCCAAGTGAAGATCTGCTTGTCAAGAAGTTGGTTACAGATTTCCTTCACCTTCCTGACAACAGCTCTCTGATTTTCAGATGAAAGGGTAGTCATTCTTTCATGCATGTACCCGTGTCCTCCAAGACAATGGCCGCCTTCAACCATTCGTTTGAAGCAATCGGGATAAAGTTCAATTGCTCTTCCGCTTACAAAAAAATGCCCTCTTACCGAGTATGATTCAAGCAACTGAAGTAATCTCGGCATAAAATCTGAGTACTCTAATGGAACATCACCAACCGCATCTGTGTCGTACGGAAAGTTCTCAACATCGAATGAGACCACCACCCCTTTCTGCTTCTTATCAGGAATCATAATTGGTAGCGGATTTAGTTTACCGACGAGTCTATAGTAGACCGGCATCATCTGACGATGTGTTACTAAAT
>JAKAPU010000079.1 GCA_021806865.1 archaeon | reverse complement strand
CATGTCCATTTTGTAAAAATTGCAAAGAGGACATGATGTCCAGAAGGTGGATGCACCGCCTTCTGAATGGACGGCGAAACGTGACTGAACTACAGGGATGTTTCCTTCGATTTTCTATGCTCTAACCAAATTGAGCATTAGATTAACGAAGATGACTAAATTGCCCCTGAAGATCCTGGGACAATTCTCTTTCTCCTAGCTGGAGAGGAGAGATTTGTCGACCGGGTGCTCCTAGAAATTGATCTAGGGGTTGGCTCCTTCTTCCTTCATTCTCAAATGAAGAGAAAGTAGAGAGCCGAAACAGCTATGCAATGAAGCCAAGCGGCTTTGCGTCGTTTGGTGGAGCAGCTGTCGGGCCAAGATGCGACACGAGAGTTAGAACTGGGATCAAAGATAAATTATTCGTGCTCGTTCAATGCTCTGCACAGGGCTCATCAAGTAGTACTTTTTCTTTTGCCGGGAAGGGTGTGGTGTTCCCCGGAACTAGTAAAGATTTCTTGATGTAATCAAGATATTTATATTGATGAACGTTCGTATTATGTTAAAGAGACAAGTGAATTGTTTAGGCTACAGAGTAAGCGATCGCGCGTAGCAATCGCAAGTGAGGATGCTGAGAGGAGAGTCAAGGCAATCGCTGACGAGACACGCAGAGACATAATAGCGGTGCTTTATACAAGGGGGCCCCTCTTCAATAATCAAATAGCACAGATAGTAAATGTCAAATCCGGTCACCTCGCGTACCATCTCAACCTTTTGGTTGATGCTGGCTACGTAAGAAGGAAATTCACAAATAGAGTTGGTAGGTCGTTCGCACTTTACTCTGTTACTGATTCTGCAATTCGATTCCTAGACTTTATCGACGCGAGGAAGAAGTTAGATGATATCAGAGAGAAAAGAGTTGCGTTGACCCGCTCCTACTGTCCTTAGGAAATTAAGTCGGAGCTTTCTCAGAAATATTACAAATTCAATTTCGACCGTCTCTTCTGCGACCTTTTCATAAACTGTTGTTTATGGTACTATAAGAAACGTGCTCCAAAATCATAATCTACTGCAATTGGCGGTCTTTAACTTTCATGTTGTAAGGTTAATGCAACGACTTGGTCCTACTCCCTCTCTCGATGTACAAACTATGTGAATGTTAAAGTGCTAAAGATCTAATGGTTACAAATCACGGTAGTGCGGAATTTCTGATTGTCGTTAGGTGGACAAGTGCAGAATTCTATTGCCTTCTTCGGTCAAATGATAGTACACGCGAGTTGCACCTTCCTTAGTTGTGTGAAGCAGTCCCTTTCGGACCATCAGCGTTAGGGTGGTGAAAAGTGGACGGGTGTCGACCGTCAGAGAATGAGCGAGTTCTGTAAGTGTGAGGGGTCCGTTTGAAAGTTTCTCCAGAATCTTGATGCGTTGCTTCGTGACTCTTACTTTTTGTATCTGCCCTTCACTCTGTCCCGACGACAATGCATCCAGAACTTCTCTAATGGTACATCCCTGCTTTGCGGCTTCGTCCAGTGTTGAGTAAGTCAGTCTGAGCATCCTCGAAGTATTAGGAAATGTGCGCTCTATAATGTCCGTAGCATCATTCTCAGGCATGATCTCTTGAACCTTCTCCTCGACACTTTGCTCGTACCTGTCCAGTGATAGTGTGTTGTTATCATGATCAAAATGCAGTAGACCAAGCCTAGCCCTTTTGTAGATGATGTCCCTTCCATCTTTTGTACTTGAAAGGCCCATGCAGGGCTCCGTCGCAGCAATTCGGGAGATGGAAGCAGTCGCAATCTCCTTCAGCGATTCGCCTATGTTGTAAGATATCGTCAGGACGGCGTTCTTCCCCTCGAACCAGGACTGGTTCCCTTCGATAAAGTTGTGCACGATGTCAGGATCGGCAACTTTGTCAAGCTCGTCGATAATGAAGACTGGCTCGATGTCTTCGTCGCGAAGTCTTGCGATCAAAAGATCGGTCAGCCTCGATGGTCTCACTGAAGACGAGGTTAGAAGCTCATCGAGGGACCTGTAGTTAGATGGCCTCACGATTGACCCTATCGTCTGGGTAATAAGGCCGGACGCTAGAGACAATGGGTGAATGAAAAAGGCGGCCGCGCCTGTCACTGCAGAAGCAAAAATAGCTGAATGCTTGGCGAGCTTCTCGCTTTTTGCCATCTTCGACCATTTGGCCTGGATATCTGGAACACGGGCTATCCCTTTAGCTATGGCTGTATAGAATCTGTCCTCGAGCTTCGCAACAGATGTGACGCTCCTTGCTTCGCTGATCTTTGCCACAATTGGGAGCTTCATCCCACTGTGCTCTTTGATGCCTACAAACCCGATGCCCTGGAGGATTGCGCTCTTTCCTACTCCTCTTGGCCCGTATATAGCTACTCTACGATCTTCAGTTCTGAAAAGGCCGTCAGCGAGGTTCTTTGCTTTCTTGTCGACATCAACGAAAAGGAGGGAGAAATACTCATCCGAATACTCGATGTCGGAGAGCATGTACACCATAAGAGACCTGATGTTTTCCACTAGATCTCGCTTTCTGCTTCTTTCGCTTCCACTCAATGGGGTTTCATAAAGAGCAATTGATGACATCATTTAACGTGGAAACTTTCTTCATAGACATGCGAAAGCGCGGGCTCTGAAATACGATTATTGGCAAAGTTCAGGGTGATGGAAACCAGACAAAGAGTGTCCAAAGTTACCCCTGTACTTTCAATTCCAAGCTAATTTTTTTGATCGATTTTCAATAGCTATTGCTGCCGAAAGAGCCGCTCATCTTCGATAAATCGATCGAACCATCGATCTATGCGATGGATCAATTGGTCGATGGATAGATTGAATCGCGTCGACAGAACGATTTTGGAAACTAGCAGTTGCCGTCTTCCTGTTCATCGTCGCCCCTCTTCCATCAGAAAACAATTGATCGATGGTCAGTCATTGAGCGAAAGGGCGCGCAGCGGTAAGTGAGAGGGAGCGGAAGATGATATTTTTTTGGAATACAAGTGGCATAGTTCAAGTAATAGATCGCCGCCCACCATCTTTCACGAATTGTTCCTACTCTGTGGATACAAGGGCGGTCCTTGGCTTAATCCAACCCACCGATTCTCCATCTATCACTCCCATGCAATCAATTCCTTACTAACGAAAAGAACATTTTCCTTGTCAGTTTGAGGTAAATCTAGTGTCATTCAATCCCTTATACATGCAAATTCTCTGTCGTCTTTGGTGAGACATTAGGGAGCTCTGCTCGCAAGAGTTCAATGAATCCTGAGCCAAAAGAGGAATCGGGACCCATCCCTAGGATGGAACCGCAAGCTAGCAGCCACCTCGTCTCCAATGAAAGCTGGGAGATATCCTCAATCGACAGGAGCCCTGTCCATCCAATGAAGCGATCCTTTTCACTGCGAGATGACTTTCGTAGCAGAATGTGCCTGTGGATTTCTTTCAATTCGATCTGCACTCCCTCATCATCAGTTTTCTCGTGAACTGATGGTAATGTTTCTCCAGAGCCGTATTCATTAACAAACAGAATAAGTCTATTACGAATGAGCCGCATTACATAGCCGACAGTTCGGGGCAGGAATGGACCAGTGAATGGTGTTCTGAACCTTAACACAACCTCTTTTCCATCCTTGTCACAAAGCGGTTCGAGGTCCTTGATGTCCCTCGTCGCAAATTTGGAAGAATCAATTCTTGAATCCTTGAAAACGTAACCTCCCGACTCCAAGCATTTCACACTAGCAACTTCGAAACAATTCTTGCCGTAGTGCCTGTCTGGGCCTATCCCTTCCTCCCCCAAGGAGAACATTCCAAGAACGAGCTGAAGGAAAGCTTGGACGTAGTCGCCTAACATAACGACCTCAAGGCTTAATTGACCACCGGGTTTTAGCTGGACGCTTCTTCCGAAAAATGGAGGAATAATTATGACAGGTTTTGGAGGCTGGGCGTGACCTCGCTTTTCAGGTCGCGGTGTGTAGACATCCGCAAATAGGCAATGCGCACTCTTGCAATAATGGCAATCCTGCCCCATGCAAACGGAATGAGAAAGATGCTGTCCTAGGCCGCCCCTAAATGTTGACCCCATCCAGTAAGGTAGAGAAGCGCCTGCGTGGAAAGTAACATCAAAACTGAATCGCGAAAAGGTGAGCAACGGGAGTCATCTTTCAAGCCGTGAATAAAAAGTGCTCATAGAGGCTTTTCACAACAAAACTCAATGACATGACAGCTAGCCTACTCGTTTTGCATCTTCAATCGCAGACGAAATATCAAGAGCAACCTTGCCAGCAACTTTCCTCATTCTTGGTATCTTCGAATGAGCTGCCAATCCAACTACGCTCTCACGACTAGCTACGTAGACTAGTTCTTCTGGTTCCACAGTTCCCACAATGGCTAGATACGCCAACCTACAGACTTTAGAAGCAAAGTTCTGCTCTGGGGATTTGGAGACCAACGCTTCTTTCAGGAGTTTTTGATAGTTTCTTGCGGAAGCTTCTGAGGGAGAATCCTCAATATGTTTAGCGATTTTCGCAAATTGGGAGACATTGAGAGAATGTTCGGCTCGGACGTATGCCGGCTTGTTACCACCGGGTTCCTGAATTAGGTAAATCGTGACATTTGCAAATTCCTCGGGAAGTTCTGCAGATTTACGCCAAAGCCAACCTAACCAAAGAGAAAGGGCTTCATTGTTAGCTACCCCTGGAATCCCTTCGGAATAGATGTCGTTCATTCCCCTGAGATGTGCTTCATAGAGAGTTGCGTCCAATGTGCGGGAACGCAATCTGGGATCATTCGGAATGACAATTGAAGTCCAGAACTCGCGCTTGCCTTTGTTGATCATTATCTTACTTTTCTGCTTCGAAAGAATGTATCCTGTAAGTCCTAACATTGTGCTGTGTGGTCCTAATGTAATTCGCTTGTCACGCTTTCCGGCGTATCCCTGCGACCTCCCGTACTCATACCTCTCAGCTCTGAAAATCTCTATCGGATCAATTGGTGCGATTTGTGCGTCTCTCTCATATCCATCGTTCCATGCTCCGAGCGCAGTAGCCATTTCTTCTATTCCAGAAGTCTTAAGCTGATTCAGGTAAGCTGACAATGAATCCCGAACAAGAGTTTGAGATGAAGACTTCACTCCAAGTGCTCGGTAAAGCACATTTAGCTTCTTCTTGTCATTGCCGCTTTGCGGTATCTCTACACCTCTTGAATCCTGCAAGCGTTGCTGAGCAAGCCGTACCGCATTCGACAAAGGATCTAGTAAATGATTCGCCTCGATTGTAACCCGGTCTCCGTTCCAGATTTGATTTGCTCCTGATAGAAAATAAAGAAACGTCTTCAGGTACTGCTTGAGCAGCAAACCGTCATATGGCAGCTGAAGGTCTAGATGTTCCAATCAGTATTTTCACCGATAGCAGTCTTTAGCTCCAGTGTGAACGCTCTTCTATTCTGATTTTCTTCCGTTAATCGATGTTCTCCAGAATCTAGGTTATCACCGATTACAACCGGGTTGAGAACAAGCACGTAGAGCCTTAACCAGCGTTCACCTTTCCGTGAAGACATTCCCATAAAATAGTCAAGCAGCTCCTTTGGTTCCTCCTTCCGAATGTCATGAAACCATGTCTGTTTTGCACTTGAGTTAACACCAAGTTCCATTAAGCTAGAGATCTCGTCGAAAATCAGGCGTAGCTCGTCGCTGTATTTCGATAGAGCTAGATCGGTAATATCAAACCCGTCCATTAGATGTGGAAGGTTCCTATGCGTTAGAACATTCCCTACCGAGCGCATCGAATGAAGATGCTGAAGCACTGGGAAAGAAACTAGGAAAGTGCAAGGATTAGAGAGACCAAGTCCTTTACAAACTCTTAAGGCAATGATAGCTGAGAAAAGCTCGTGCAAGTAGAAAGAAGGATGAGATTTTTTGCTATCAAGTACACAGTTGTCGTGGAACTGCATCTGATACTTTGGCAGTGCTTTTCCATAGTCGTGAAGCATTGCAGCAAGGCCAATGCACAACCTCAATTCGTTAGTCTGCATGCTACACCCTGTTCTTCCTAGTCTACTGACAGATGTCTGCAAGTAATATGGTCTCTCGCTGTATTTCATGGCAATTCTTGTCGATCCGATCAAATGATCTCTCAATGTCTGATTAGGAAAGGCGCATATGGTCAAATTCTGCTCTCGACCTGCACTACTCGATTTGGTACCCTATCCATGGCTCATAGTGATCCAAGATTATGCCATCGTATCCTGCACCCTCCAGCAGAAGTGGAAACAGGAGTGGATCTGATTTTGCGAGAAAACCATGCTTTTCTGGCAATGAAACGACCGAAGACTCTCTCACGAGCTTCATGTTTCCCAAGAAAATTTTCTTAGCTTTGTATGACTCGACCGAAGTGAATCCACCAGCACGTACTCTTCCATCCGAAATGTATGGTGGTGCGAAGGCCTTCACAAGGGCCGTGTCTCTAACAAAACTGCCCATACCCTTCAACAGCTGCATTGTATCATGAGCTTCACACAGTACGTCTTCGTCGATGTTACACAAGATTTGGTTCAGTGAAGGGTTTATCATTTCTTCGACATCTATGTTGGAGTAAGCCTTATCGACCAAGCCTTGTATATCAAGAGTCCAATCGATTGTACTGTCCTCTTTGCAAATGATGTCCTTCGTGGACTTGAGTAATGCTGGATCATATATTCTTCCCTTCCCCTGCAGATCCTCGTCTCTAATAACAACAAACATTTCTCCGCGACCTCCTTTTCTTGCAACTCTGCCAACCCTCTGCACAAGCCTGTCCATTGGCGCGAGGTCCGAGACTAATATTGAGATATTTTTCATGTCAATCCCTGCCTCAACTACCTGAGTCGATATTACGATCTTTGAAGACAGATCAAGCAGGAGATCATGAATCTTCTTTTCCTTTTCAAATTCGACCAGGCCTCCATGAATGAGATCGGGTTTGAACGGTGCGAGTACGCTTGATTTCGCGAGCTCAATTGCTCTTCTGATTTCGTTTACAACGACGAGAACTCTACCATCTGACCTATTGGCCACTTCGAGAATAGTAGAAACCAGCTCGCTCGAATCTATGAATGTCGTGGCTATGCATCGCTTTCCAGATGTTTCCTCAAACTGTTTGTCATCCCCCTTTGAGTAGGAGTATGCGATTGGCGATGAGTTTCTATTCTCCATCTTTCTCGCCAGATACTCACGAATTACAGTGGGCAAGGTCGCCGTCATCACAATGATTGGAACTCCCGCTGTTGCAAGGCATTCCATTGATGTTAGCAAGATAGTCAGTGGTCTCGTACTCTCTGTCAATGAAAAAAGATGCGCTTCATCAAATACAACTGTTCCGGGATAGACAAATCCTCTCGGGACTTCAAAGTGCGATGTTCCACTTCTGAATTCTTTCGTAACCTCCCAAGCTGGAAGCTTGAAAAGATTCAAGGAAAAGGTATCCAAGGTGGTTACTACAAGACGTTTAGCAAAGAACGGCGAACCAGGGGAACCCATTGATTGGGCTGCTATCATTTCAGATGATTTACCCAATTTCTCAAGATCATTGCTTATTCGCATTTTGATGTCTTGCACAATGCTTCTGAGTGGCAAGACATGGATGATCCGATCGCCGATGAAGGGGTTACCACTTTGCGACGCAAGAAGAGCCGACAAGGTAACGGAAGTCTTACCGTAACCAGTCGGCAATTGCAAGAAGAGAGTTGGAGCATTGTCCATCTTTTCATCCAAATCCGACAAAGCTCTTTCCAAGCATATTCTTGGGCTAAATCTGAGTGATGCCATCAAGTCATGGTACTCTTCAACCAGCTTTTTCAAATAGCGTCACATCATCCGCAATGTAGGCGGTCCAGCGAGGTGTTACGGAAATCGGCGTTGCGGCACGGAGCGAACTCAGTCCGGGAACAATATATGTAACCTGCTTTGCGTCCGACCCGAAAGCCCACACAGTTTCCCAGAAATTCTCATGATGAAAACCACTCCCGGGAATCGGAACTGCAGCGTCCGCAGGAAAATAAAAATCGGTTTCCACTTTGTTCAAGGTATTCTTGGTCGTTTCAAGAAGCTTGACATGGGATGTTGATACTATCGACTCCCTGCTTCCGATTCTCGAAACCTGCCAAGCCGCAAGCTGAATCTTTCCTTCCCATGAATCTCCAAGTAGATCCCTAGCAGTTGCTTCATCAACCAACAGAGCAAAGTCAATAGAGGCCCCAGAGCAATAGACTTTGCCGAAGGGAATCGCCCCGAATGTGTAGTTTGGATTGCCGCGCCTTGGAGGTTGTTGAAATTGAAGAATAAGAGTCCTGTTAATGTCTTCCCAATAGCAGGAGGAACCACGAAAGCGAGCCGAAGCTGCGATGAACAATTTTGCAAAAAAAGCAGTTGAACTGGAGAGGCTCTCGCCGTCATAGATCACTTCACCCAATCCCATCTCCCTCGCCAGAGGCATACAAACTGCACCGATGATAGATGAAGGAGGAGGCAATCTGAGAGAGGGCTGAGCCTTGCTGACAGCAGGAAGTTTAGTGCTGTGCCCCCAGTGAAACACAGCACTGAAAGTTAGAATCTTCATGAAGCTAACCCATGAAGAACAGACAACCTTTCAATAAGAGCTTCAATGCTCCCGACTTGCTCGACGCCATCAACGTTCGCAGACTCTTTATTATAAGAGATTAGGTGAATTTCTTGATTCACTCCAAGTTTCGTTGCGAGTTCGTTGAAGTGTTGAGATCTTTCCAGTGTGCTCTTGATAAAGTCCACCGAGTTACCTGGAGACACTACAAAGAGGTTAGGGCGCGAGATGGCGGCAACTGCTGAAACAATCTCCGCATTTGGGAGAAATCGCCCCTTCCTTGCGCCAAACCGGAAACTTGAAAGGAGCTCTAGGAGAGCTAATAACGCTGCTCGTTGCCTAGAAGTTATTTGGCTTTCAAGCTGTGCCTCTTCGGCCACCTTTGCTCCGTAGGCAGTAGAGAGCTTACCGATTTGCTCGACATCCAAGACAAGCGACATTGTATAGAGCGCAGAGCCCACCTCAACATTGTAAGGAATCTGGCCTAGGCTCGCGGTTGTCTGGGAGTTTTCTCCCTGACCATCAGATGGTTCACTTGAACTCGACTTCGGCGGTTCGGAAGGTACGTGCCTCACATGAAATTGGGCTTCCAGTGCTGCGCTTTCGATCGCATCAGCTGCAGGGATCAAGTATCCGCATTGTATCCGGGAACTTCTCTTAACAGGGATTTTGCCAGTATAAAGAAAGCCGCCGACATCAGCGACCGTGTCGCGCAAGAGCACATTTGCTTCGAATTCTCGAGCTTCCTCGGGTTTCTTGGGTTCCTTCAGAGACTTATCATCGAAATAACTCTTCTCCGCAAATTTCACAAATTCTCCTCTCTTTGATCTTTCGCCTACCTTCAATCCGATTTGTTCCGATATACTTGCCAAGCATTCCTGGTATCCGTGACCAATGGATTCGCCAGAGACTACTGGAACATATCGTATGCCGTAGTTCCCATCCTTGTTTCGTGTAACCATGGGGGCAACTCGGTGGCGAGATAAATTGCCTATTGATTCCACACCGTTCAATGATTCCAGGTTCAATATCGCCCTAAGTGAAAGACTAATCAAATTCTAAGCTCGCCTCAATCTTTGTGTTGCAACGATGCTCATAGCAAATGCGCCAATTTTCCTCGCAATAGACAGATTGGAAGAAGCTTCATCCAAGAAGTTTCTCCAAGTCTCATCATTAGCCGTTCCAAAGAAGACGTATCTAGCGGGCTGAGCTTCCTTCTGTCTTACCGTTGCAACAAGTTGGTGATAGCCCTTTTCATTTAGTTCATCGTGCATTTCAAGGGTTCCTTGTCTTTTCATGACATCCAAATTCCTAGAGATCTCGTAAACCACCTGCCGAACAGTTTCCTGATTCAATGCGTTCGCAAGTCTATCTATCTGAGTATAGCTTTCGGACGAAAGCGCGGATAAGGCGAAGAGGTTCGCAATGCCCTTGTATCTGCTAGTAGGCGCCTGTTCTTCGGACATATGCATACTGGCCAGTTAAGAAGGTATTAATTCCTATTGTCTGTGTGAATAGAATTGCCAATAATGCTTACTCTAGCAATATACGACATAACTGACGACAAGCGAAGAACCGACCTGTCCAAGCTGCTTCAAAACTACGGCCTTCATCGAATCCAGTATAGTGGGTTCCTCGGAGATCTCAACCCAAATGATAGAGAAATACTATCAAACGAGGCTGGTCGGTTTGTCGAAGGAGAAACCGACAGCGTATACATCATCCCACTTTGCGACAAAGACGCAAAGGCATGCAGAATTGTTTCTAAGAAAGGGATGGCCAACATCACAGAAAAGGGCACAGTGACGATAATTTCCTAAATGTGTGATGGGCAGGTAGCTTATTGGTAATTGATTCAAAAACTACTCTTGTAGTGAGCTCGAATGAAATTCCGTGATCTTCTAGTGTCAAGTTTTCGGCCGAACCTTTGGAAATAGAAGGCTGTCTGGTTGAGTCTCTTTGTGTATTTCTCCTGCGTTTTCGGAACTAAAGACTTTCAATCCTCAATTTCTGAGTCTACTCGCTGCGACTTGAATCTATGTTACCATTTGCTTTGATTCTCGCTACCTTTCAATCCTCAATTTCTGAGTCTACTCGCTGCGACATCCCAGCGAGAAAGGGATACAGGGGAAGGGAGATCCTTTCAATCCTCAATTTCTGAGTCTACTCGCTGCGACACTCTCACTGAAACTTGTTGAGAAGGAATATTAGACCTTTCAATCCTCAATTTCTGAGTCTACTCGCTGCGACTTCCAGATACTGAATTTGATGCTGCTTGCAGAATTGTCTTTCAATCCTCAATTTCTGAGTCTACTCGCTGCGACCTGACAGCAACATCCTTCGCAAATGGCATAATCTCACTTTCAATCCTCAATTTCTGAGTCTACTCGCTGCGACGTGTTTGCGTATCGGTTTACTTTTTCATCTCCGTTCACTTTCAATCCTCAATTTCTGAGTCTACTCGCTGCGACCGAATACTCGGCCGTACTGTCTCTGATCGTTACAACTTTCAATCCTCAATTTCTGAGTCTACTCGCTGCGACATCAGTATAAGTGCTTGAAGCAGTATAGGCTTTATACTTTCAATCCTCAATTTCTGAGTCTACTCGCTGCGACTGGTTGGGTCTCC
>JAKAPU010000078.1 GCA_021806865.1 archaeon | reverse complement strand
GCACCCGTTGGTTGAACCCTAATTGGTCCAGGAGATTAAATCCAAAGAGATTGGCGCTCAAAACTCATTCCTGAAGTTAATCGATGAAAAGTCGAAGAAAGCAGATAGCCGCCTAATCCTTGCGCTAGATCCAGACTTTAGATCTGACACCAGCTCTCTTTTGAAGGATGCGAAAGCAATCGTTGAGGCTACCTCGGACTATATCTGCGCAGTGAAGATCAATTTTCATCTCTTGCTACCACTTTCGCTGAACGAGATTTCCGAGCTCAACAAACTAGCTGATTCATTCGGACTGCCGGTAATCGCAGACATCAAGTTGAACGACATCGACAACACAAACAGAGTAGCGACGAGCTATCTCTGGGCTTCTGGCTTTTCGGCCGTAATAGTAAATCCCTTCGTTGGTTACGAGAACGGACTGGATGTGGTCTTTTCGGAAGCGCACAGGCTGAACAAGGGAGTGATCACCCTTGGATTCATGAGCCACGCTGGGGCAGGCGAAGGTTACGGACTGAAGCTCGCAGACGGAAGGACGATTTCCCAACTCTTCTTGGAAAAAGCAGTCTCTTGGGGCGCTGACGGAGTAATCCTTGGAACCACTCGTCCGGAACAAATCTCAAGAGCCAGGCAGGTGCTAGGAAGCAGAATCAAGATAATCTCACCTGGATCTGGAGCGCAGGGAGGGAATCCTGTTGCCTCGCTTCGAGCCGGGGCAGACTATTTGATCTACGGAAGAGCAATAGTTGGCGATTCCAATCCAAAAGCCGCAGTCAAGAGGATTCGCGAGGCGCTTGCTTCGGACTCAGTAAAGAGTTAGCGTCCTTCAGGACGTTGCGTGCGTTGTCAAAAGTCAGCCTTCTTAGCGCCTGCTCGTAGGTCAGCCACTCATAACCAGAATGCTCAAAAGAGATCTTTACACCGGTGCTTATGACTTCTGCCAGGAAAAACACAACTCGCTTGTGTGACAGCCCGTCCGGCCTGCGATAGCGATATTCAATCTCTTTCCGAAAACCAGGAGCAAATACCTTGACTGTGAGCCCCGTCTCTTCAAAGATCTCACGTTTTGCCGCCTGTTCTTCACTCTCTCCCTTCTCGATTGCACCCTTTGGAAAATCCCAATGCCCCGCAGGATAGTGCAAAACGAGGAAGAGTTTGCCATTTCCACCAGAGCCAGCGTGAAAAACAACGGCTCCGGCAGATTTTTCCTCGATCATTTACAATCGTGCTGACTAGCTTGCAAGAAGGCTCGCTCGAAGATATAAAAGCGCATCGACTTTGCGATCGACCGGATCAATCCAAATGTTTTAATTTTTGCCGAAAACGCAAATGAGAAAGCTGCTTCGACAGGTTTGCAGATCGACTAGACCTCGATAAATGAAATCGTGTTGTTGCATATCGTAACAATTAAGACCGTCAGATAATCGGTGTTGTAATCACATGGCCAAAGTAAAGATCGCGATAGCAGGTGTCGGCAACTGTGCCTCTGCGTTGATCCAAGGCATACACTACTACTCAGAACATGGCAAGCCCAATGAAGAAGTCATAGGTCTGACTCAGTATGAAATCGCAGGTATACGACCATCAGACATCGAAGTCGTGGCCGCCTTCGATGTGAATGAGAAAAAAGTGAGCAAGGATCTTTCAGAGGCCATTTTTGCAAAGCCGAACAATACTGTCACTATTTCCAAAGTTCCAACACTCGGAGTGAAAGTTCAGAGGGCACCTGTACTCGATGGAATAGGCAAGTATCTGAAACCAGTTGTGAAGATTTCCAGTGATCCAGAAGTTAGCTCCGTTGCCCAGGCAGTGAAAGACGCTGGTGCTGAGATTCTTGTAAACTATCTTCCTGTTGGCAGTACGCAGGCCGTTCAGTTCTATGCTAGTGAAGCAATCAAGGCGGGAGTTGCTTTTATCAACGCGATGCCTGTTTTCATTGCATCCGATGCCGCGTGGCAACAAAAATTCGTAGACGCAGGACTCCCCACTGCTGGTGACGACGTCATGAGCCAGCTTGGTGCGACAGTGCTTCACAAGACAATAGTGAAACTCTGTGTTGACAGAGGTGTGAAGATCGACGAGACATACCAGTTGAATATCGGAGGAGACACCGATTTTCTAAACATGCTCGAAGAAGGTAGGCTTGTTGACAAGAGAATAAGCAAGACGAGCGCCGTAAGGGCGATGTCACCGTACGAGGTTCCCACTCGCATAGGTCCCAGCGATTACGTGGAATTCTTGGACAACGACAAGATATGCTACGTGTGGCTGAAGGGCAGGTACTTTGGAAACATTCCCCTGACAATAGACCTTAAGCTACACGTTATCGATGCATATGACAGCGCCGGAGTAATGGTCGATGCAATTCGAGGGACAAAAGTCGGACTGGAGCGGGGAGTGAAAGGTCCTTTGGAGAGCATTTCCGCATACTGCTTCAAGCACCCTCCTGTGCAGATGCCGTACAACGAAGCGAAACAATCTTTTCTAGAGTTCATCGAAGGAAAGAGAGAGCGCTAGCTCGAGTGCACCTTGGGCCAGGGAAGAGCTTCGGCCCAGAGAAACTCAAAGTAGCTTTTTGCAAGCGAAGACAGTCCTGCGTGATCCGACCAAATAGCAAGTGCTTCCTTCGCTCCCGAGCTTCCTCCAAGAAGTAGCACAACTTCTCTGGCATCGACAATCACTCCGCCGCCAAACATGTTTTCCTTCATGCGAAGATCTGCAAGCGACGCGAGTTTCGAAGCGGTTTTCTCGCTTATCTGGTCGCTCGTAAGGAGCCGCACGTTTATTCCCGATGCATGGATTTCAGATAGAGCTGGAATGATTAGTTCGATGACATCATTTAGGGCGGAAGGCACTACTGCCAGCAACTCTCTTTTGCATCTCTCTATTGATTCGCTCACTTTGGCTAGTATGTTATAATCACCACGGACTATCCAGATATCGGGGTGTTCTTGGATTTCCTTTGCTTCGTACAGCGGCATCAATTCTGAAATGAGTTGATCCTCATTTGCCTTCATCTCCGCCTGCAATTTCAACCTCAGCGCCTGAAGCGCCGTAGATGGTGATTTTGGGTAGTATTTTGTTGGCCTAGTATGTTGTGATTCTACCCAACCCTTGCGTTCAAGATTACCAAGTACTTCGTATATCTTTGATATCGGTACATCAGAGTCCTTGCTTACTTCGCTAGCCTGTACTCCGGGATTAGCAAGCAAGCTGATGTATGACTTGATTTCATAATCAGTCAGACCGAGTTGCTGCAGTATTCGCCTGCTCTTCTCGCTGACATCCGCTGCCCGGCTCAATCCGAAGATGGAACGGACTGGCGGATTATTTGAACATGAGGTTAGGTGCGCGAGACTGTGCTATTTCTTTGAGATCCGGCGGACATAGAGCACAGTGGCGAGCACAATCACCAGCGCTATAATGACAGGGATTCCATACCTGATTTTGATATCGTCTGCTATATTCAGCGAAAGGCCGTTTGCTATTCCTTTGAGCTGATGGCCCTGGTATGAGAAGGTGAGGGTGGCGTTGCTAAACTGATAGACATCTGGTTCACTTGTGATTATGAAGAATGAGTGCGTGTACGTTGAATTTGGTCCCATCGTAGAGACTGTAAAGTTCGATGAGCCCCCGTATAAGGTCCTGAGACCAGCGGGCACTGCCATCGAGTACGACACATCATTGACTGTCACATTTGAAGGGTTTGTAATCGTGATTGTTAGGTTGATGTTGTGGTTCTCCTCTACCTTCAACGCAGAATATGTAATGTTCGACTGCAACAAACTGTAGATCGAAACCTGCGAGACGCGACCTATGGCACTCTTGCTATATCCAGCAAAAATGAAAGTAGCGGATGGCGAGGACAAGTTATACAGCCCTGGTGCACCGGTAAAGTTGACACTCATGCTCGCCTGAATTGATTGTCCAGCATTGAGCTGAGCAGTATAGTTCGAACTCGACTTCAACACCCGCAGGAATGGATCATATGTATCGTTGAGGTACGCCTGATAGACGGGTTGTGCTCCATTGTTGGTCAGGTCGAGAGTGAGCGTTGCACTCGAGCCTTGGAAGGCCTGCGAAGGCGTCGCGAATTTTGTCGCAACCACGCCGAGCGGCAGAGCGTAACCATTGCTGTAGTGAACCAGTGGCGATCCATTCCACATTGTGCTTACGTTAGCGGGAAGGAACACATAGTTCGAGTTGTTGTTCGCAACACTAACAGAGTAAGTGTATGTCTGATTCCGACTGGGCGCCAGCGAGCTGACATTGAGCGTAACAAGTCCGTTGCTGTAGTGCAGGCTGCTAGCATTCAGAGACTTTGCGAAAGTGAACCCTGACGGAATTGAGTCAAGCACCGTGAGGTTTGAAATTGAATTCGACGAGCTGTCGTACAGAGTAAGTGAAACATTCGCCGCGTTTGCAGAGTAACTGACAATCTTGTAGAGTGAAACGCTTGGAGAGCCTGGTACTCCAAAACTGAAAACGGTGCTCAGGGTGTTCGTGGTTGCGTTATGCTTCACTCCGTTCGAATCCACCCATGTCACCCCGTAATTCACTTTGGCGCTAGTGCTCGTGAGTGAACTCGAAGTGGTGTTTGTGACAAAGCTCCATGTGTTTCCTGGTGGCAGGTTTTGCTTCGTAAAGCCAGCCGAAGCCAGGTTGAAAGCCGCACCGCTTCCCTTGTTGGTTATCGTGACATTGACTGAAAGCGGCTGCCCTGCTTGGATAGATCCACCATTAAGACTGGCCGTGGCTTCAAGGACTGGAGTGTTTGCTGCACCTACGTCAAGTGTTTCTGGGTTCAGCAGCACATTCTGTGTAACGGTATGGTTGCCAACAGCAAACTGCCAGCTAACCGGCGTAGCAGGAATTGAAAATGTGCCACTTGAAGCAAGCACGGAGAAAGCATATGCCACGGTCATAGTCTGTCCAGAAGTCAGATTCTGTTTGCCTGATGTCTGAGCGACAGTGAGGTTGAAATCATTCTTCAGCGAGTAAATCCAGCTGTCGTTCACGAAAACGTTGGCAGCATTAGGAGTACCAACCGGGCTGACGTCCTTCACATAGATTGTAACAGAAACTCCGCTGCCTTGTGAGGGTGTGAGCGAAGGCGTCACTACACGGTACGCCTGAACCGTAGGGAAGGAGAAGTCAAGTGTGGCATTGATATTCGGCACGACTTTAGATCCACCGTTCGCGGCGGAACTGGTTGACAAAGACGAAGAAAAGTTGGAGTAGTTATTGGTAAATGGAAGACTGGAGTTGCTCACCAATCCGCCCAGCACGTGTATCGCGATTGTAGAGATTTGGGCGTAAGACGAATAGTTGTAGGAGCTTGCTTGTAGCCCAAGCTGTGAATAAAGCTGGAAATTTGTGCTTGCAAGAGGCGAAAGTCCGCCGAACGAAATTGAGTAGGATGAAGCGTAGCTAATGGTAAAGAAAGCAAGATCACTTGACGTCAACTGCTGCTGAGTAAACATTGAAGCGAAACCACCCATCGATTGCGGCACTAGCTTCCAGAAGTAGGTGTTCAGCTCTGTCGAAAACGACATTATAGAAAGGAATGTGAAGTAACCAGAACCAGAGGATAGTGGGACAAAGTCTAGAGCGAACTGCTGGCTCAGAGAGTTTGCAAGCGCCGACGCATCGCCGGAAGACGTCGTGTTAACCGCAAGCACTACTGCATCAGGATACGGCTCGCTTGGACCAAGCAATCCAAACCCATACTTTGTAAAAGTCTCAAACTGCGGCTTCCACGTTGCATAATGGGTCAAAGTGAGAGAGTAGCCAGAGACTGATTGTGGAACAGACACCGAGCCGATCGAGATGTTGCCACCAGAAAGAGTCGTCTTCCAGAGTGCTTCGCTAGAGGTCAGGTAAATCGAGAGGCTTTCACTGTATTGAGAACTGGATGGAGCGAGAATCTTCGTGCCGCTTGCGGCAGGCCCCGATGAGTAGGAAAATAGAGTTGGGGTCACCAGAAGTAACAAAATAGACAGCACTAGGAAAGTGACGGAACGGCTGCGCAAGAGATGTTCTCCAAACACTTTTTGAATAGCCGTTATAAAGTTTCCAATGCTTCATTCGTGTGTTGCAGTTTAGCAGTCTAATTGTGAAGCTAACTTGCGTTTCTTTTCCGCGAAGTGCCTTCTTCAGCAGGGTCATCTATACCTCTCTCGTTGAGGACAAAGATAGTTTCGCGTTCAGCGTGATAGGGACTGTCGACCATCCTTGCAACTCTGTTCTTGCCCGATTTTCTCACATATATTCGATAGGTGCTTGTATGGGCCACGACATGCCCTCCAGTTGCCTTCGTCGGATCTCCAAAGAAAGTATCAGGAGATGACTGGACCTGATTTGTCGCTACAACCGCAAGATTGTAGACTTCGGCTGTCCTAACAAGCGAATGCATAAACCTGTTCAGCCTCTGCTGGCGCTCGGAGAGTGTTCCCCTGCCAAGGAATTCTGCGCGATAGTGCGCTACAGCGCTATCAACAATAACAAGTTTCACTCCCCAGTTACGAACTTGAGCGCCGAGCTCACGCAGTATCAACTCTTGGTGCGAGGAATTGAATGCTTTCGCCACTATGATTCCATCCAAAGTGGCATCCGGATCAAGGCCCCTTGCTCTCGCTATTTCCGCAATTCTCTCGGGCCTGAAGGTGTTTTCAGTGTCGATGTAAACGGCTTTGCCTGACAGCCCACCCTGCTGTTTTGGAGTTTGAACAAGAACGCAGAGAGTGTGGCAAATTTGTGTTTTGCCCGAACCGAACTCGCCATAAAATTCGGTAACTGCTTGGGTCTCGATTCCTCCCGCAAGTAGATCATCGAGGTTCTTTGACCCTGTCGTTATTCTGTCTATTGATTTTCGTCTCTTGTATATCTCTGAAGCAGAAACAAAATCATCCTCGAAATAATTTAGCTCTACAAGCTTTGCCCTAGCTTTGTTGCACAGTTCGGTCGCTCTGGACAAGTCCGAGCCCATCGCATCTGCCACCTCGCTGGGTGATCTGACAGCGAGATCCAGTATGGTCACAATCCCAAGGTCGTTTAGCTTTGCTTTGGTGGCGGGGCCGATTCCTTCGATCTCGTCAATTTCTAGTTGGACGACAGTCTCGGTATCTCCGGAAGGTGCACGAGATGCATCTTCTGCGTCCTCAATTTTTGCCATCGAAAAAACTATCCAGCTAAACCGCGTCTAAGAAAGTGGGCTCCCGCTCTATAATTACGTTTGGGAATTTCACGGTTGGACCCTGCTCATTGTCCGCGGAAACAGACTCGCGGCTCTGATGTGTTTCAGCCCGCACATCCACCTAGTCGTTCTCTCGGCCCCAATCCCGAAACCGGAATGCACCGGCATGCCGTATTTTCTCAGATCGAGATACCACTGGAAGGACTCGGAGGGCAACTCCTGACGCGATATTCTGTCCATGAGAGTATTATAATCGTGTATTCTTTGTCCGCCGGTCGCTATCTCTCCGTATCCCTCTGGAGCGATCAGGTCTGCCGATTTTGTGACCTTGTCATTGTTTTCTTCAGTCATGTGATAGAAGCTTCTGGCTGAAAGGGGGTAGCCAGTGATGAAGAAGGGGACATCAAATTGCATTGAGAGGAATTTCTCCGCTTCTGTTGGAATATCTTCTCCCCACTCAAAATTCAAACCATTCTTGCTGGATATTTCCCTAGCTTCATCGTATGAAATCCGAGGAAAAGGAACTTCGGGGAACTTGAATGTCCGACCGAGTGTCTTCAGATCCTCCGACCTGTTGTTGAGAACCCTCTCTGCCATCGATTTTACCAACTCTTCTTGCAGTCTCAGATTGTCCTGCTGGTCCGCAAAAGCCTGCTCCGCCTCTATCATCCAGAACTCGGTAAGATGCTTGCTTGTCTTCGATTTTTCAGCGCGAAACGCTGGCTGGAATATGAACACTTTGCCGAAGGAAAGTATAGCAGCCTCTTCATAGAGCTGTGCGCTCTGGGTAAGATACGCCTTTTTTCCAAAATAATTCAGCTCGAAGAGAGTCGCTCCTCCTTCGACTGCGTTCTGTACGATTGAAGGTGCCGAGATTAGGGTAAATCCATTCTTCACAAAATAATCGAATGCAGCGTACACTATCTCGGCTCTTATCCTGAGAACTGAAGATGCCTTCCTCCCTCTAATGGCAAGATGCCTCATGTCATATAGAAAGGAAGGTGAACGCACAGCGCTGCGAGTGATTGGCCACTTGTCGGCAAGAGCCAGTATCCAAAAACCGCTCACAGATACTTCTTTTCCGCCGGGCGCCCTCTTGTCTTCTCGAAGATTTCCCGTCACCTGGACCGCAGACTCGCGTGTTGTGTGCTCAAAATCGGCAAAGGCCTGTTCAGGCACTCTATCCTTCTTACAGGCTAGTTGTATGTAGCCAGTGCCATCACGCAAAGTGGCAAACTTGATGCCTCCTATCGAACTCTTGGTAGAGACCCACCCCATCAGCACCACTTGGGTTCCAGGCGCTGCCTGGAGCGCCTCTCTCACCGTGTGGGTTCGCGTCGAAGGTCTGCCAGAATCGGTCGTCAAATCGTTTCTCTCTGTGCTAAACGCTCGGAATCATCAGTGCTTTTGAACACTTCGCTCAAGATAAGATTCTATGATTCTGGTTGCGCCCGCAATGCCGTCATAATTCCTTGAAATCTCTTTCATTTTCAAAGAGTTCTCTTGAAAGGCAGAATCTTCGATGCATTGCTCAATGGAATCGACTAGGCGCTCTTTGGTCAATTGTTCAGATCTCACTTCCAGACCCAATCCCAACTTGTTGAATTTCCCGGCATTCCAGATCTGCTCGGAATGATTGTATATTGGCACTAGAACAGCAGGCTTTCCAGCATCGATACACTGTCCAATTGTAGAATGCCCAGCTCTTGCAACCAAGACGCTGCTCAGTTCGAATAACTCGTTCTTCAGGGGGCACCATTCGAAGACCCAGCCTCCATTTGCCATTCTCCTGGGCTCAGTCGAACCATTTGGAATTCCCAGAGAAAGCACCACGTTGTACTTCGCTGCAATTTCAGGCACAGCCCGGAGTGCCACACTCGAAAAGTGCGACTTTGTTAAGGCCGGCCCGCTTATCTGAAGAAAGACTAGCGGTCTAGAGTCTAGCTGAAGTGCTCTAACTGTCTTTTCCAATTTTATATCATCAATGACTGTGCGAGGGGACATGAAACCAACAAATCTCGCGCGGTTAGAGACTTCACTCCCGGAAACGTTGGCTTCACAGATGGTATAAGGAGGGGGGAGATCCGGTATCAACACCTGATCACTGAGTGTCCAGAGAAGTCCAAGAACGTCGCCCGCAATCCGCTCGTAAAACCGAGAGACCTTGCTCAATCTGAATCTGGGCGGGAAAAGGACCTTGAACTGATTGAGGATTGTGATCACTGGAAGCTCGTTCATTGATGCTGCAACAATCGTAGAAAGTCGAGAGTCTGAAACCACAAGGTCCGGTTTGAATCGTCTGAGATGCGAGGCCTCAAATCCAATTTGTCTCATGAAGCTCAAGATTGCAAGAGGAAAACGGACAAACGTGTCCTGCCCGGAAAAACCTCCGTGTTCATTCCAAACTAGGTCGATTGAGGGCGCACGAATCACATGCTCACCAGCCAGTTTGAGGAATTGAAAAGCCTCATCGAAAGTCGAAAAGAGAAGTTCGTCATCCCGATCAAGACGAGCGGCTATTTCGTACGTCCTCGATATGTGCCCCAGTCCTGCCCCGAAGATCGAGAGATAAATACGATTCAAGCTGGCTCAATACCATGTGTTTGATGAAGTGGATGGTCCGCGATTTCGTTCTGTTGCGTTGATTGACTGGAATCCCAACTAGTACTTCTGGTCAGGCATTGCTCTTAGATGCCTTCTCCAGAACTACGTTGCCATTTGGCGTGATTTCCTGAAACACTTGTGCATGAAATTTGTATATCATTGAGCTTGGCGACAGCCACTGATCTGGACTCGCCCCCGCTTTCATGCTTAGATTACAGAGGAATTCTTCAGCGTTCCAATTGAACTCGGCGGCGACCTGAGGCAACAATAAACCGGCGCCGTACTCCCACTTCATTATCAAGCCATCTCTTCCTATCACAATGTTCTGTGCGAGTTCTTTGTGATCGACTCGAATCAAGGAAGGCTTTGTCAGTATGCTCACTTCCATCAACAGCGATTGCAAATCCCTAGCCTGTATGGGACGAAATCTCGGATCGTGCACTGCAGCTGAGACAGCCGATTCGGGTAATGCCTTTGCAAGTTTGTACACAGGCTCTGGAAAACCAATGCACCCGCGAAGGGACTTTTCGAGATCATTCTCTTTCAGGGTTACAAAGCATCCAAGCTTCTTTTCGAATCGCGTATCCTTCGTTACTGAATCTGGGGCCTGGATACGACTGGTCTTGAAGTATGTCCTTATGGATTCTCTTGCTGCGTTAATAAGCAGGTCTCCGTCCTTCTCGAAAAATTCAGACCCGTAACTCTCTTCAGATGTCTCATCCATCAAATTTCAACAACCAACACGGGAGTTCTTATCCTTGTTGCCCAAAAGTAGACGATTCACCTCCATAAAAAGCGATTCGAGGTTTCGCCAGTGGCTTCCCTGCCAATACTTCTTTCCGCACATCGTGCAAATGTAGATCTCCTTCCCGGCCTTCGTGCTCTTGCCCGAGTCCTTCAGCAGCCCGTTGCAGAGCGAGCAGCGAGGAACAAAACTGATCTTGATCTGCGAAACGCCCACACTGGAAAGCACCTGAAACAGACGCTCCTTTTCGGTTCGCGCCCCAACAAGAATCGAATTGATCCTCAGTTTCTTTGCCTGTAAATACAAATTGATGTCCGCAGTAACCAAGCTTCTACCACTTTCAATTGCGAGTTTCAGCAGTTGCTGATCATCTGATTTCTTATCAAAGGCTACGTCGTAGCCGAGTATTCTCAGTTTCCTCGCAAGTGACCCCAACATGCCGTCAACGAGAAATCTCTCACTCATCTTCTCTAGCGTCCCACCGATCAAATGGGCTTACTAAGATGAATCATAGTAGTCAACATCATAGCGCATTATCTTTCAGAAACAAATTTGTAACCGCCGGCCGGTAGTACTCGGATTATATCGTCGATGTTCACGCGCTTTGCAATTTCTTTTGCCTCAGCTGATTTCAATTTCGAGACAAGTTGTTGCTTCAGTCTCTTTGTAAATTCGCTTGTTCTCATCTTGCCCGGTGCAATTTTCACAGTGGCGCCACAATAAGCCGAAATCGATTTTTCTGGTCCGCAAACAACGACAAACTGATCTCCGTCTTCTCTGATGTTTTGCTTGGATCCCTCACCCTCAATTCTTGGAAGTTCGCGTTCCAAACAGATTCCCACCGAAAGCTCAACCTTCAAGTGTCTTACGAAGTTCTTCTTCCCCTCAATGAAGAACGA
>JAKAPU010000077.1 GCA_021806865.1 archaeon | reverse complement strand
TGATTCTACATATGTTTGCGAAGAGAGATCCGGATCGCCATAAATGCTACCAGGATGAACGCCAAAATTCCTGACGAAGCCAGATAGATCTTCCCTATGGAAAGCCCTTGAGCAACATTACCAGTTGGAGCTACTCTGTAAGGTGTCAGTATATTCATGACGTGAACCAGAAAGCCGCCAATCCACGGGTACATCGGTAACATGTAGTACGGTAACAGACCATCTGACAAGCTAGACACGAGTGCAAGCAAACTCAAGATCCAATACACTCTCTTACCCCAGTTATCCTTCATGGAAAGAATCGCGGCGAAAGGCAATATCCAGACAAAGAAATTCATCCCCACAAACTGGTAAAAGAGAAGCAGACAAGCCACGGGAAGAAAGAATGCAATGGTCGATAATGTCGTGATATCTTGCATACTCCAATACTTCCATATCCACGCGTAAGACAAAGCAAGTGAAACAACGACCAGCAAGGATGCGATTAGGGCTTGATTGAAATTGGAATAAAACAAAGTCAATGCAGACCAGAATGAAAGGCCGGAGTAATGTATCTCGGTTGTGGAACCACCGCTAATTGTCTGGCTAAAACCACTTAGCACCCTGCTCAGATACGGCAGGAACAGGATCGCACAAGACAGACCTGTATAGAGAAAGACCTTCGCTGTTCTAATCTTCCCATCATTCATCAAAGAGAGTATCATGAGAGGTATAACCAGCACCACAGCGTAGTACTTCATAGCAATCGCGACAGCAACCGATATCCCCGCAAGTTCAAACCTCTTCTCTAAAGCAAAGTACAAAGAAAGCACCGTAAACAAGGTTGGGAGTGTATCGAACATGCCCCAACCAGAAGAGATCCATATCGTCAGCGGATTGAGGAACCAGAGTGCAGAAACAAAGAGAGCCGATTTCTCATCACCTACATGCTTCAAAACAAACTTGTAGAGCAAATAAGCAATCAACGCATCCGAAGCAATCAAAGGCAGCTTCACCAGCAGATCAAACAGTATCCCTGGAACCACAGTGATGTTCCACGGAGCGCCAGGATTCAGTATCGGATTCAAGGAGGACATCGGCATGCTGAACGTGGGCACAAACTTTGAGAGGAAATCAAACAGAAGCGTCGCTGGAAAAGCAAAAAGAAAGAGCGAGTAACTATAGGGCACAAAGTACGTCCAGAATGGATACACTCCATTCACAAAGTTCTGCCCGTTCACGTACCACGCATAGACATCGAAAGGATGTGCAAAGAAGGGCGCGATAGCCAGCCGCAGAGCAAGTCCTATGATTAGTACCGTTCGAAATCTCAATTTGCTAGCTTTCACTGGGTCGCCAAACAGGTCTGGCTTTTTGCATTTCAGATTGACTGACGTTAAAATGTGTTAATTCAGATAGCCTCGCAATATGCATCATTCGAATGGGAGCATATTTTTAGCACAAGTACGCATTAGTAAACTACAAAGGTTAAACCACAATACAAAAGCATCGAGTATAGACTAGAACAGACTCCAAATCGGAGATTCACACGAATTGAGGCTACAAGACACAAAGAAGAATTGGAACGAATTTGCAGACTCTGACCCGATGTCTGCCATACTCACGGAGAAAGCAAACTGGAACCAAAAAGAGTTCTTCGAAACCGGATCCAAGGAGATCTCCGAGCTCTTGGAAAAAACAAAGCAGATCCACTTTGAGAGAGGAAGAGCTCTCGACTTTGGCTGCGGGTTAGGAAGGCTCTCGAGAGCCCTAGCAGATCACTTCGAACAGGTGATCGGAGTGGACATTTCAAAGCGCATGATAGATCTAGCAATACAGTACAACGACGACTGCAAGAACTGTAAATTCTATCTCAACGAAACAGCAGACCTCAAAGCCTTCGAGGACGATTACTTTGATCTCATCTACTCCGCGAGAACTCTCCAGCATATAGAACCAGAATACTCGAAGAACTACCTCATAGAGTTCCTGAGAATACTTTCACCAAACGGACTGCTAGTATTCCAGCTTCCGAGCGAACGCCAGGGAGTGAAGCGCTTCATGCAGAAGGGAATACACGCCACAAACAGCGTAAGAACCAAAATAAGTTCAGGTCCGGTGATGGAGATGTACGGAATAAGGCAAGACGAAGTAAAGGCCCTAATACTAAAGGAAAAAGGAAAATTGATCAAGATAGAAGACTCGACGAATGCACCAGGTTGGACCGATTTCTTCTACTACGTAACCAAGTAGCTCACTTCGAGACGCAGTACCTGTAGCTCACCCAGTTCGGACCGCCGGCCAAGATCTCTCTCGACGTGCAAGACCTTACCTCCGAGCAATCCCAGGAGCCTCTCCTTTCTGATAGCGTTCATGGGAACGATCGGCCATCCAGGATGGGAGATCTTTCTGTAAAGCGAGTAGGGCAAGAGCCTCAGGACCTGCGCCTTCAGTGTGGGAGCCCTGTGGCTGAGAAGCTGAAAGACAACTATTCCATCAGAAGACACGACGCGCAAAAACTCCTTCAGGTACAGTTCAATCAGTCGCTTGTCCATGTGCTGAAGAGTAATGTTGGAGTAGACAAGATCAAAGGTGCCGTCTTCAAACATGCTCAGATCTGGCTTTGGATTTGCAACAAAAGTACACTTTGAAGTATTATCATACCTCTTTGCTAGCTCGATCATCTTGGGAGACACGTCCACGCCGATCACTTCTCCAAAGTATGAGGCAAGCGCCTGGGCTACCCTCCCCACGCCGCAGCCAAAGTCGAGCGCCTTTCTTCGAGGCACGCTCGGATGAGTGGACCTGAGATGGTGCTCAATCTCTTCAGCTTCGACTCTCCCATTTGCAAAGAAATCATCCACCCGCCACCTGTTCCCGTACTTCTCGGGCCACGTGAGCACCGCCCAGAGTGGATCGCGCGCTGCCATCTCGTCCCACGTCTTCTCTAGTTCTTCCACATCCAAGGGAGCTCACGACTCAAAGGATTTCGTGATAAACTGTTTCAACTCTTTCAGCCACCCTGTCCCAATCATTGCTCTCTGCAAATGATCTTCCAGCATTTCCCATCGTGGACCGCAAACCATCATCTTCGAGCAACGAAAGCATCGCACTAGACAATGCACCAACATCACCAGGCGGCACAATCAATCCATTTTCCCGATCCTTGATCACATCAACTATCCCGCCGACTCTCGATCCAATCACAGCCTTACCGCACGCCATAGCTTCCACTAGCACCAGCCCAAAGCCCTCCGAGGAATCCTTGCTCGGAAGCACGCAGAGATCGCAGGCGGCGTAGTACTCCGGCAAAGAATCATCATCCACCCTTCCAGCAAACATGACCCGATCAGAAACTCCCAGATCCAAAGCCATCTTCTTGTAGTATCCGAGCATGTTCCCACCGCCGACCACGAGCAGCGAAGAATCAGCACTCTTCTTTACCACGAGAGAAAAGGCGTTCAGCAGGACATCCACACCCTTGTAAGCGTGCCACGTCGTCAAAGCGCCGACGAACAACACCACCTTCTTCCCCGTTAGGTGGTGCATCTCTCTCACCCGATCTCCGCTCACAAAAGTATTGAACCTCTTTGTGTCCACGCCGTTTCTTATCACCGTGACCTTCTCCGCGGATCTGCGCAGGATCTCGGAGCGTTTCGCGTACACGCCGGTCGTTGCAATTATCCTGTCGTAGACGTTGAGATACGAAGGAGCGATCTTGTCATGCATCGAAACAAGGACTCCAGCAAACGAGGTGACGGGAGGCAGATCGTTGTGCCAGGTGAGTACCGAAGGAATGTCTCGTACTTTGCTAACAAACGCAGCGAATGCAGCAAGGTAGGGGCTGGGAAAGTTTGCGTGTATAACGTCATAATCCCTTGAAAAGAAGCTCGGAGGAAAAACAACCATCGGAGTGCCGTAAAAAGTGAAGGGCGTGCGCATCCTGATCACTTTGACTCGATCAACAAAGCTCTCTCCAGCTTTTAGAGGGCGATCAGAGCAGTAGACCGTGACCTCGTGTCCCCTGCGAGCAAGTGCATGAGCAAGGCTGGCTACGTACGTCTCCGCCCCGCCAATGTAGGGCGGATAGAAACTATTGACGAGGCAGATCTTCAAGCGAACAAATTCCTTTGTGGTTTGCTTTTAAGTATGAAACAAGACCACTGTTCTGACAACCATCGGTCTCTTGTGTTGATTGCACAGCCAACCATCCAAAAGTTCTTTCAGTCAAAAGGTATCTTTGAAACTCAGGAACGTATCCATCTGGACCTGATTTCTTTGATCTTCCTCAAGTGAGGATCGTCAGTGACGCAGATGCATCCTAGCACTTTCGCCGTGGACGCAATCAGGCTATCTCCCATTGGCATCGAGTACTTTTTCCTCAGTTCCGCTCCCTGGACAGAGATCTCTGAGTTGACATCAACCGATCTGAAGTTGTCCCTGATCATTTCCGTGCGAAGCTTTGCAACCTCTCTGTCCTGCCTCTCGAGATTCAACCGGTAGAATTCGTGCAACGTAATTACGGAGACGAATTTCTGACTGGATGATTCGATCTCCGCCCTGGTCGCCGCAAGAGTTTTCGTGCTGTTCGAATAGAAATGCTCCACGAAAAACCGCGTATCGTAAAGCAAGGATTCGTTCTTAGGCATCCTCGTTCCTTAACTTCTCAAGAAGCTTCTTCATCTGAGCCACGGATGCCTCTGAAGAGGCGGAACCAGCCGCGTCGTACAGCGAGGCCTTTGGTTTCAGCAGTATTCCTTTTTTCGTGTCTACCACCTCGAGCTTGGTGCCTCGCCTGATCTTGTATTTCAATCGAAGTTTTGCAGGTATTGTGGTCTGGCCTTTCCTTGTTACTACTACTTCCTCTGTCATACCAGATGCCTATGCACTACGACGAAGCAAGTAGTGCTCCCGAGCATTTATCACTTTCTTCATTACGAGTTTGAAGACGATGTATGTTTTATAGGACGGCCTACATTACAAACTCTAAGAGAAAACGAAGGAGGTACGGTTAGACTCTTGCTCCCGGGCACAATTCTTGATATCGACGTGTCGGGGATTTTGGAGAAGGTGGAGAAGAGGTACCGCCTTAAACTGCCGCGGAAGGTCGTCGCATTGGACTACGGAACCAAGGGAGACCTTTACATCAGGTTCGAGCACGTGGGTAACCCGGTTGGGGAGCCTTCCGAGGACGGGTTGGTGATATTCTTCTACAAAGAAGACAGCGACCAACTCGTCGCAATCGAAATCATGGACATCGCGCAGCTTGCGTGATCGCAGTTTTCAATTCTCTGCGCAGTGATTGCACGCCAAACATGCAAAAGTTTCTTTAGTCAAAAAGTAGCTTTGGGATGGTTGTCGAATTCCCATCTATCAGAAGCCGCCCAAAGTGGATTGCGCAACGTAGTCCACGAAAGTACTCCAACTATATAAGACTCCAAGACAACTACGATTCCAGACAAAAGGTGTCAAAGATGGCCGAAGTGGACTATAAAATACTCGAGGATCCAAAGATGGCCAAGGATGCCCTTCGCATGCTAGTAAAGACGAAGGAAGACTTGGATGATTTTGTGGACACACTGGAGATGCTGTCGAATCCTAGATTCAAGAAAAACCTCAAGAAAGGATTGAGCGAAGCCTGCCGAGGAATGACTGTCAAAGTTTCTACAAAAGACCTGCGAAAGAGAAGCACGGAATGAGCTACAAGTCGGAGTTCACCATCTGAGCAATCAATACTGTTTGCGATGGCGAGGCTTGGAGAAAAGAATTTGAAAACGCTTGACATACAGAAGAATCTCGGAGAGAACCGCGATTATCAAACATTACTCAACCTTTTGAATAGGTTGGTTGACAAGGATCTCGTCTACAAGTCGAAAAAAGGGTATTATGGTTTTGCTCTTCCCTTGTTTCGCGAGTACATATTACGAAGGCATTAGCGAGACTTGGGTCGCAACTAACCATATCTCACCAAATTTTTGGTGTGTTTTGGTAAGATCGAGGAACAATCGGAGAGGAAAAATGAACCGAGTAAAACTACTCAAGTGCAATTTAGTGAAACCTGTTTTACTATTTTCCGCCGCCATCCCGACTTTAGACAGAGCATAAGCATCAGAGGCATGAGGTTTCGCACATGGATCAAGAAAGAAAATCCTTGAAGTCAAAGGAATGTGAACAGACCGCTAACAAATGAGTGAATTTTCTCGACCAATACGAATTTCTATTAGATCACAAAATGGAACATTTCATTCGCAACCATCAGTTTACGTAACTCGTAATGATATTTAATGAGCTCGCACGGAAAAACTAGGCGATCACGTGCTAATAGGGCTACACGATTTATGCGACAGAAAAAGGTAATTTGGTTTTTATACATCCGCGTTCCAACGAATGCCCGAATCATGAAGGCATCCTCGAAGCACAAACTCGAGCGAATCACACCACAGGAAGAGAAGGACGTTAAGGAAAGTCTTAGGGAGCTCAAGCAAGGACGCTTCAAGGAGGCTAAGAACGCGGAAGAGCTAATCGCTTGGTTAAGATCGGAAGACTCTGAGTAGCAGAACGTGGAATTGGCAATAATCCGTGCTACGACCCTCTTCAAACGCAAGTATTGCTTATTTTCTCTCAGTAAAAAGAACGGCGTAGATCGCGCCATCTAAGATTTGGAGACCTCTAAAGATTCTCGTCTAATTGGAGTAAGGAAGAAGGGCCCGCTGTCAGAGTTTTATGCCTACGAAATCGGTCAAAGCGTAAGGATCCTATGTCATGTCCAGGATGCCGCGGTCACTCTGCTGAGAGTTGGAACTCACAAGCAAGTTTATGAGTAACAGCTTTTTCGGCCGAGCGACATGTCTTCAGGGAAAATGACTTTAGTTAAAAACTAGCTTCGAAACATTGCAGATCAGGCTGAACATTCGACTGATTGAAACTTTTGACAGAAAAGTTCACCAAACCGAAAATTTAACCAAGAAGGCAGAACTAGTGTTCAAACTCCTGTCATAGAAGAGAGCGGTTATATTCCAGCGTATGCGTATTCCAGTTAGCCATCCTGAGTGGAAGTCAACTTGAGAAGGTATAGCGTGGAATACGATCCCGAATCGGACGCCGCCTACGTTCGGCTGACAGGCGAGCGATCAGTGAAGGACGCTGTCGAGATCGAAGAAGGCGTGTTTGCCGACTTGGACGAAACAATGTCGGTCGTGGGCATAGAGATACTGAACTTTTCAAAGAGGAAGAACGTGTCGCTGGACGAGCTTGTGGCTAAATGCATTGAAAACATTATGATCTCAAGATGATTGTCATATTCGCCGCGCATGCAAAGCAGAGAATGAAAGAATCGACGAGAAATTAGTGCGCCTGTGCCTCTCCGATCCAGACAAACGGTTCCCGAGAAACGATGAAATCACTTGCGTAAAACGTTTTGATGAAAAAGTGATCGTAGTGATCATCAAAAGGACTGGGGGCATTCACTTTGTCGTAACAGCATTCTCAAGCTCGAAGATTCAGAAATACCTGTGAAATCCATTTTCAACATCTGAAGCATTTCAGGATTGATATTCATGCACAAGTTTATGCAGTCAAAAAGTGGCTTTGAACCTCTGGAGCAACACAAATTTGACAAGAAACTCAGTCTCAAAAGCAAACAATAATTAAGCAAAGCGCGCAATACAAAGCGGAAGAGTGCCAGCCCATGTCAGATCTGCTGAAGAGAATAGTCGTCGATCCAAAAGTGATGGCGGGTAAGCCAGTGATAAGAGGGACTAGGATACCCGTTGATGCGATTTTGCACAGGATCGCTCAAGGAGCCAGCATAGACGACCTGTTGAAAGATTATCCAAGGATCACAAGAAAAGACATCGAGGCCGCGATTCAATACGCTGAGAACTTGGTACGTGGAGAAGATACAGTCCCAGAGATCAAGGCGTAAAATGCGTTTTCTGGTGGACGAGAGCACGGGGGAGAAGGCTGCACGATCTCCTGTGCAAGGCTGGGCACGATAGCGTTTTCACCGGAGACGTTCTTCGTGGCGCTGGCGACGAGCTAGTTCTCTCGACATCTCAGAAGGAAAAGCGAATTCTGATCACAGACGACAAGGATTTTGGAGAGCTCGTGTTTCGCCGTAAAAGGCCATCCACGGGAGTGATACTGTTGAGAATGGGAGCCGATCCCGGAGATAGACTCAAAGCAATCGAAGAGATAATCAAGCGCGTAAAAGGAAAATTCGTAACTGTGAACGACGGACGTTTCAAGGTAAGGGAATTCTGAATAGGGTTTTGAAGTTACTTGTGAAGAAAACTTCCCAAGCAATCACAAGCCAGGTAAGAAAAAGGATCAAACGCTGCCTGTCAGAAAGTACTATTGCGTAGTGACTGCACGGCCGTTCGGGGGATAGTGTCTTTAGTTAGAAAGTGGCTTTGAAACTGGACTATCTCAACAACGAGACAAATGATTTTCGACATTCATTCTCTTCAAAAGTATTGCGATCAAACGCAACTGAAACAATCACCGAGAGTGCTCATGAGGAGGAATGCGTCGAACCTCTGCTACTCACTTGAAGATTTCCTTGCTCTCCTTGATTACGGTTCTCTCTTCACGTTCGATGAGTACGACGAGTTTTCTTGCTTCTTCTCTGTTTATCAGATTCCTCAAGATTGCGAATCTAAGAAGCCTTGGCAGCGTGAAATAGTCCACCTCTTGCTCCTTGCACGTCAAGTGAACTAGTTTATCGTTGCTCGCCAGGGGCACATTTCTGTACCTCGCTATCGCAAGGCATTCCCTTTCTCCCCATCCCAATCGCGAGTCCATTTTCTTCAGTGAGAGCAATTCATCCCGAGTAAGTTTTACGACTACTGAATTCTTGAAGCCGTCTGTGTTGATTTGCGCTTTCCCGAGCTCCGAGACGACGGAGCGAGGAACAAGTATCTGATTAAACAAGTTGCTTAGGATGTCCAATCTTTTTATTCGTGCGAAGGTACTGAGCAGATCCGCATCAAGCACAACCTTCATCCGTGCTTCCTCTGGATTCTGGCAAGTTCCCTATCCATCTTTTTCGCACCCTCTGCCCTTATCACTCTGGTAACACCAAGTTCAGCCAACTGTTCTTTGAACTCGACTATTCCCATCTCTGCTATTTCGGCAGCCTTTCCAACACTTACCTCGCCCTGCTTGTAGAGCTCCACAGCTGCAGCGGCCCTCATGTTAGCTTTCTTCTCCAAAAAAGTCCTCAACGCGTCTTTCACAACGTCGGATTTGCTAGAATAGTAGCCCGCCCTCACAAGAGCATCTATCTCTTTCTTTAAAATCTCGGGAAGGTTATAGCTAGAAGGCATGGTACTGCAATATGATAACTGTTATCAGAAATACTTAACGTTTAAGGGACAAGAGGCTTTGGTACGTTACTCAAATTGAGCAGTAACCTCGCTATGATTGCCAGATTGTAGGTCCACACCTTCAGCCTGATTTCGTGTCCACCACCTCGAGCTTGGTGCCGCGCCTGATCTTGTATTTGGATCGAAGTTTTGCGGTATTGTAGTCTGGCCTTTCCTTGTTACGCTTTATTTGTATCGTGAACGCCAAGGGTCCTGAACAGCTCTTCTTCCCCGACTAGTTCATCAACACTTTCGATGGCTTCTTTTTCTTCCTTTGTGGGCTCTCCGATGGGTATGAGCCTGTCAATCAATCTTTCATAGAGCAGGCGGAGTTCTTTCAACTCGTCATGGATCTCCTGCAGGGAGGGCGCTTCAGACATTGCGTTCACTCTATATGCGTGTCTAGCAGAAAGTTTCGTACCATTTACTAATAATCAGTTCGCAAAGCATTAACTAAATTGCCGGAAGTTTCTCAGACACTTACTTTGGTCAGCCTGCCGCCTTCCTTTTTGGCTTGCTGCTCGTGTTCTTCGAGGACTAGCTCGATGGCTTCCTTGATATTCTCCAATGCTTCTTCCTCCGTCTTGCCCTGGCTGATGGCTTCAGGAAGTTCCACGCATCGAACCGCATACCATCCAGAGTCGGGATCTCTCTTCAGGCTAACAGTGAAGCTCCTCGAGCGTTGCATATTGTTGCAGATATCTTGATCTCTCGAGACTTTTATCGCTTGCTAGATATCTCACTATGTGTGCAGCGAGTTTACAAACCAGCCGAGAACGATCAAACGCTTCATGTCAGGAAACACTCTCTCGCGTAGTCACTGCACACCAAACATGCAAAAGTTCCAATGGTCAAAAGTAGCTTTGAAGTGATATCTTCCTAACATTCCAAGTGGAAAAGTACGCACAGGAAGACTTCGGCGAATCTACCATTGGAGTGTCGCATTCTATACGAGCTGTTTGAGTAGACCGGCTTTTCTGATCCTCCACACTTCAATGCCCATGACTTTCGCATTGGAATCCAGTTCGAGGTAGGCCCGCCAATATCCTAGGCATGATCACTGTAACAACGCGTTTACTTTCTCTCTACGAGGCACAGGTCACGACAATCTTATGTTCTCACTCTGCTTGACTGCGACCGAGAGTCTCGTTTTGACATCCTGAACAGGATCACGTCGCGAAGACTTGTTTAAATCAAGGGTTGGCTCTCGCCGAGAACGCTATCATGTCATCAGATTTTGAAGCAAGCGAGTATGATCTAGGAACAACTTCAGTCAGGCTGGTACGAGTGGGCAACGTGGTTCAAGTTCTCTTCAGCAACAAGTTCGAAGCAAAGTTCTACTACGACGAAACTGCGACAAGGTTTAAAAGAGCAGAAAGAGAATTCCGGAGATCGTAGACATGCCGCTGACAGAAGAAAGCAAAGAGGCGATTCGTGCACTGTCGGACGCCTCGTACGAAGCATTGAAAGCGGTTGCGAAAAAAGCAGGCGTGTCTCAACGTGTTGGAAGAACTCATCGACCTCGGAAGGTAAGGATCAAGCCTGGATCCGGCCGAATTCCGCAGAAAATCTGATTCTTTTAAACCAAAATCGCAGAGCCGCCTAATGGCTGCACGAGAATCATGCAAAAGTTCCTTTGATCAAAAGTAGCTTTGAAACTCCAGGATAAACAGGCACTACCGTCAATCGATTCGGCAAACAGAAAAGAATTTGTATAATCTACTCGAAAGGCTGCGTAGAATTTCATGCTTGGAGAAACACAACAAAAGCATGTTAAGCTGAGATCAATCCCGAAGAAGCAGGCCGAGAAGAAAATCCTCAACTATGTAGACTCTCATCCAGGAGCGTACACCTCCGAGATATTTCTTGCACTCAAATTGGATCCTCGTTTGGTATACGAAGTGTTGCACGAGCTTGCGAGAAAAGATATTCTAGAAGTGGAAAAGATTGAGTCGAGAAAGCGATAAGGAAAGAATTTACTTTGAGAGAGCCATTGTAGTTGCTCGAAGTATAGAAAAGCTTCCAGTTCACGCTCGAATGTCTGACGGAAGTTATGGCGAAGTTGCGATCGTGAAGATTGGGGAGGTAACAGTCGAAGAAAGGTGGACACGGAAGGGAAGACCGTAACAAGCTGAACTGTGTCTTGTCAACATCTGACATTTACGCAAGACACCTTTCAAGACTCTAAGATCGGAA
>JAKAPU010000076.1 GCA_021806865.1 archaeon | reverse complement strand
ACCGTAGCTCCCGCCTCGAGCATCATCATACCATTCTTTTCTTTCACAACAGCAGCAGTCAATCCTGCAGCGGTCGAACCTCTACCGCTAGTGAATAGACCCCTCGGAGCAATGCGCGAGACGTATTTTAGCAGTTCTGACTTTGCGGTTCCAGGATCTCCTACTAGCAACACGTTGATGTCACCTCTAAGCGATGAGCCATCTGGCAAATTCTTCTGAGGCGAGCCAACCATCAGCAGAAGCGCTGCTTCTTTATGTAGTTCATGGCCAAATATTGCTGGAGCGACAGAAGAAACTAGCCTGTCATAAGCACCAGGCATTGCTGCTAGTGCCCTAATCTTCTCTTCTTCCTCCCTTGAAATTTCGGTCTCTTCTGGTCGTTTGCCCAGCTGCTCAACGAAATTCGCCATAATTCTGGTACTGAATAGTCGTAATCGAGCTGCTCCACCAGCATATTCCGGCTCGGCCTTCACTACCCCGGTCAGGACTATTCTATCTCCTGGTCGTGCTGAATTCACCACATCCCCTGTAAGATGCACGTCGAAAGACTGCGGTAACTGTCCCGGCGGCAGTTCCTCAGGCATTTCTTGAATCTTGATAACCTGAAAATCGATAAATTCAGTCTTCATTTCGTCCAGTTCGAAGTTCTTGGTCTCTCCGCATCCTTCTGTTTCGCATTTCACAGGTCGTTTCAGAATGACGCCGGTCTGCTCTACATAAGTGAGGTGCTTGTTAGGACACCTAAAAGCGGCGCTTACCGCGAGAGGTCGGAGCTCCGAAGTCCTTGTAACCATGCCGGCTACAAGTATCATAGTGTTCAGATGGCTCTTTGTCACACCCCGAAGCGACAAACGATCGGTCAATTCCCTAATCCTGACATGCATTTCCTTTCGAATCCGATCCGCATATACGGGGTTCTCTATCGAGAGCGTCTCAACAGATGCATCATCGAAGGATTTCAGGAAAGAATCTGGCTCTCGTATCAAACTGGTAGCCAGATCGATATTGTAGCTCAGGAGGTCTGGGTAGTCGACGATGATCGACTTCCCACCCTTAGAAGGGAGCTGTGAGACCTGGATTCTGTATTTCAGCTCGCCGCGGTCATCCTTGTAGCTCTTCAGAAAGTCAACGAAGATGTCTTTGACTTTCGCTTCTGTATATTCCAACGCTTATTTTCCTTCCATCGCCATAGCACGCCAGGACTGCAGAATGCCATAAACTGTATCGAATATTTGGTATTCCTCGGGTGTTAGCTTTTCCTTTATGTCAATTGAAGGCGAAATTGATGATGCGGCGCTCAAAATCTTACGCAGCCTCAAGGCTATGAGATCATAGATCATTGTCTTAGTCTTGTCGAGCTCAGGAATCGCCGAGGGTCTCAAATTGGAAGCGTCATTTGCATAGGCTAAATGTCTTCTAATTTTCAAGTAAAAGTCGGGACGGAGAGTGGCAAGCTGATCCTGCCCCGCAATCTTCTCTCTGTTCACAGCCTTGAAAACTTCGGAGGAGAAACTCTCCTCTTGGCTTTCGCAAAGTCCCAGGTTTATTAGTACCTCGGCAATCCATCTGGGAAGCTCTGCGTAGTCCCCTTGTTCCAATTGGTCGATATGAACGCTACCGACATCGGTCTTTGGAATCCTCTGCTTTGCTTTCAGTCTGCTTCCAGAAAGCAGGTAAGCGAATTCACGGTCGCGAATCGATTGCAAAGCGATGCGTTCTGCCAATGGCTAGCCCCAATAGGCTTCAGAAGCACAAACATAAAACTTTGACACCACTACTAGAGAGGTTTGAGACGTAATAGAGGGTCCCCAGCTCATCGAAGAGCAAAGCCCAATACATGGATTCACTGCAAAAACTTATTCAAGTCCGAGTACGAGCTCGGTCTGTTATTTCCCAGAAACGCGAAGCGTGTAAGATTTGAGCAAGAAACTAGAAGCTGAGGAAGCCGAATCCAGTTCGTCCACAGAGATTATGTGGGTTGAAAAGTATCGGCCTCTAAATCTGTCTGACATTGTCAATCAATCCGAAATAGTCGGAAGACTTCAAGCCATGGTCAAGAAACCTGAAGAGATGCCCCACATGCTATTTGCAGGTCCTCCTGGAACAGGCAAAACCACGGTTGCTGTGTGTGTGGCTAGGCAGATATTGAAGGTAGGTTGGAGAGAATATACGCTGGAATTGAACGCCTCCAACGAGCGAGGAATCGAGACTGTTAGGCAAAGAATCAAGAACTTTGCAAGTTACGCTGACAGAAGAGAGGACATCCCATTCAGATTGATTCTACTCGATGAAGCCGACGCAATGACAAATGACGCGCAAACAGCATTGAGGAGAATCATGGAAGAGAGCTCAAAGACGACTCGGTTTATTCTGACTGCAAACTACAGCTCCAACATAATTGAACCGATACAAAGTAGATGCGCGGTTTTCCGTTTCGCCCGACTGAGTGAGGATGACGTGGTGAAGTATCTTGAAACCCTTTGCAAGAAAGAGGGAATCAAATTTAACAGAGCAGCGCTTTCAACAATATTTCAGGCAACGGAAGGTGACATGAGACACGCTATCAACATGTTGCAAGCGGCTTCGACAATGGGCGATATAACCTCTGAGAGTGTAAACAGGGTAACTGGAATATCGGGCAAGTCAAGAGTGGCAGAGGCCATCGAAACTGCTCTTTCTGGCGACTTTTCCACTGCGAGGAACAAGATGCTAGAACTTATCCAGGTCACTGGAATATCAGAGCACGATTTCATCAAATTTGCTAACGAGTATCTCTCCAAATCCAAGTATGCATCCTCATTCGAAGCGGTTCAGGCTACCGCCGAAGCTGACTATCGCTTAATGCTAGGTACGAATCCCGACATTCAGCTTAGCGCTTATCTCGCTCAGCTGGCAAAAATAGGAAAACAATCTAAATAGCGAGACGGAGTTTGCGCAAATGGACTTTTCACTCCCACGTGGGCTCAGAGACGTAGATCCGGAAGAAGCGGATTCTGCTGAAATTGTCAGATCCACATTCTTAGAAACCTGCCGACTGTTTGATTACAAGTTAATGGAACCTTCGAGTCTCGAGCTGCTGCACACACTCGAAGCAAAGAGCGGGCCGGCGATAAGGAATGAAATCTATTACTTCAAAGACAAGAGCGACAGAGATCTGGGGTTAAGATTTGATCTCACTGTGGGCATGACTAGATTTGTGGCTTCGAAACGAGAATTGAGTCCACCGATTCGCTTGGGCGCTTTCTCCTCGGTTTGGAGGTATGACGAACCGCAGTATGGAAAGTATAGGTGGTTTTACCAATGGGATGCAGAGTTGTTCGGGCCTTCGAATGTTGAGGCGGACGCAGAGGTGATAGAATTTGCCTCAGTACTCTTTCGTAAGCTCGGAACTAGGCCAACCATATCCATTGGTTCAAGACGCATACTGGAAACATACATTCGAAACAATCTGAAGATCGAAGAAAAAGAGAGAATACTGGACGCGATGCGGGCCATCGATAAATTGCAAAAGAAGACCTTTGCCGAAATAATTGCAGAGTATTCTGGAAGCTTCACCGAACAGCAGTTCAGCGATTTGGTAGATTTTGTGAAGTTAGCTGGTGATACGACTAAAGTTGCAAGCTCCCTCTCCGCAATTAGAATAGACGCTACGTCGTTGCTCAACATCATAGATTCATTGAAATCGCGTAGGATAACAGACACAGAGTTGAATCTTAGCATAGTAAGAGGAATAGACTACTACACTGACATGGTATTCGAAGCCTTTGACAAAGACAATCCACGTTTAGGCGCCTTGTGTGGTGGCGGCAGGTATGATTCCCTTCCATCAGTATATGGTCGTTCTGATCTTGCTGCGACAGGGGTTGCCGGAGGAGTGGAACGAGCAATGCTCGCGTACAAATTTTCCAAGAAACCAACCTCACGCGTGTATGTTGCACCAATTGGTGAAAGCCCGAACGTCGTAGCGGTTGCTGCTTCTATTGCTGCAGGTCTCAGAAGTGAAGGTATAGCGGCGCAGTCGGAGATTGCCGGGAGGAGCTTACGAAAGATATTGGAGATCCAATCGTCATTGGGCACTCGAGCTGTGATCATCGTCGGCGAAAGAGAAATAGCTCAAAAGACCGTGAAGGTAAAGTGGATGTCCAGTGGAGAAGAACAAGCCGTAAGCTTATCCGAATTGAAAGCAATTCTCGCATAAAAGAAGTCCAGGTTGGTTGTAACGCAGTTATGGCGTCACAACCAACTGCATTCCATGATTACTTTGGAGTGATCTTGATTGCGACCGTTGGGCAGACTGTTTCGCATGCCATGCAGAAAATGCAGTCTGCTTCTCTAATCGGATCAATCTTGTCAGTTCTGTATTGGTTCCAGAGATCTGTTCCCTGTTCGATCTTCACATCATTTCCGGAACCACCTTGACCGTCACCTCGAAGGAACCACCCAAACACGTTGACTGGACATACATCTGAACATTGACCGTCCGCAATGCATGACTCCCAGTCCACGGCTACATTCTTGCCATGAATACCAAACTTTGTCGGATACGGGTTACCATTAGCATCAACTCGTTGAATGCCCTCGGCCCTGACTTCGTGTCCTTCGTGAGTGCCTGTAACAGGGTACTCTCCTTGTTTGGACAAAAAGTCGCCGTCAATTGGCTTCGGCTTGTAGTCCAGCGCAGAAACTTCTACCATAAGTCTTACCGACACTTCTCCAAATGCGCCGTATTAAATAATTTTTGACTGCCTTGCGGCGGGGCGATAATGTTCTGCCACGTCTTGATCAAGGAGGCGGCCGTGCTCCCAAAGTAACTTGCAATGTCATATGACCACCAGATCTTATCATTCCAAGCACGATTGTCTGCCCGGGCGTGGTGTATTCTTGCAGGTATGCAGCCAACGCATCATTATCCACTATTCGCGTGTCGTTGATTGACACAATGATGTCTCCTCCAACCAAGTACTGCTGACCATTTATCGTGACTGCGGTGTTGCCGCCTCTCAGACCCGCCTTCGCAGCCGGGCCTCCCGCCAACGTGGAAGCAACCAGAACACCGTAAGTGTAATTGGTTCCCATAGCCTTCGCAAGTTGGAAGCTCATGTCGGTTCCTTGAATCCCAAGATACGAATGTTGAGTGTAGGTACCGGTAGCGATCAGAGAAGGCAGTTCTCTGATTATCGTGTCAGAAGGTATTGCAAAACCTACTCCTTGAGAGCCGCTGACCACTGCTGTCGTGATGCCGACTACATTCCCGTTTGAATCAAGCAGCGGGCCGCCGGAATTTCCGGGATTTATCGGCGCACTGAATTGTATCACATCAGCAATAGAAAAGTTTCCCGCCGTAGGATCTTGAAGAGTGCGCCCTAATGCACTCACGATTCCAAATGTCATCGAGCCGGAAAGGCCGAATGGGTTTCCAATGACAGCAACTGGAGCCCCGACAGGCAGAATGGAAGAAGGAATCACTTGCAGTGGATGATACTCGGATGCAGCTGCTCCTTGAACCGAAAGAACTGCCAGGTCAACGTAAGGATCAGAGCCAACCAGCGAAGCGGCGTACGAATCGCCATCCGAAAAAGTAATCGTCAGATTGCTCGTAACACCTGCAACGTGATAGTTCGTTACAATGTAGTCAGAGTTATGATACTGGACGACAAAACCAGAACCCAAGACGGAGACAGGTTGTACTCCAAAAACCGTGCTCTGATTTTGCGCGCCCTGAACAGTTACAATTCCTGGTCGGGTCGAGTTGTAGATTTGCACTGTGTTTAGCCCAGAAAGTGATACGGCTGAAGAATTCGGAATGTACACAGTCTGAGTAGTCGTTTGTCCTGCGACGGACACTGTTGTAATACTTGTAACGGTCTGAGTGCTGTTTCCAGAAAGAACGAAAGAGGCCAACACGATCGCTGCAAGCAACACGATGACGATCAAGACTAGCGCGCTGGAAATAGCAGAGTAACTCTTCCGATGCTTCATGAACAACAACCTGCGAGACGCTGGTTTAACATCTTTGTGTCGCCTATGTGCATACAAACAAGCTGTACGTTTTTTCCAGTACAAGTATGAGAGAAGCCGCGATCCGAACTTCACGAGCTGGTACATTACAGAGACATCAGGAATCATTCTGATTCCAAATCATCTTGGTGGAAGCCCAGTCAATTTTGGAGTTATACTCTAGGAAGACCACGACACCTAATCATCACAGGTTAACAGATTATTCGAGCGGTAAACCGAAAGTTCGTTACGTTAGGTATCATTTCCTTTGTTGCTTCCAGAAGAAAGCTACTCTAATTTTGAGGACAGCATTGCGTCCCACTTAGCTTCTCGACGATCAACGAGAATATCTAACAAGAGAAGGGGACCCCCTGGGGGAGGGGGTAGACTGTGTCCATCAGTCCATCCCGAATGAAAGCAGATGTCGTTCGACAAACTGCCGAACTAGAAGGTGAATCCGTTGTCCAGATCGGAATACACCCCCTTCAAACAATAGCAGTGATGTTACGAAGTCTTCATGGTGGACTTAACTGGTTGAGTTCTATTTTCCTTTCGTTCTCGGAAGAGCTCTATGCATTCGGTTATTGTGCCGTGGACCAACATTAAATCCGCACGAGTTACAAATTGAACACTTCAGAATGAAAGCCCAAAGCCGCCCACAAACTTCTCGGCCTTCAGAAGCTCGTCGAGAAATTTCACACCAGTTTCTGTCAGCGAGTAGTAACGGTTCCCATTGTCTTGGTTTTCGCCTACTAGATTCCTCTCGACCAGCTCCCCAAGATACTTTGTCAACCTTTCATGAGAGAGATTTGCCTTCTGCAGTATGTGCGTAGGTTTTGCCTTTCCGCCATCCTCCTGGACGGCGCGCAGAATGTCCATGTAGATCCGAATCTTGCTACGCGGCTTTTCAGGCTGAACCAATTCGCCCTCTCCACAGAATGAACAGAAGTAGCGAAAGGAATCCTGTAAACTGGACTGCGGTCGATAACAGATACCAGTACACAATTGAAAAAATGCTCCAACCAAAAGCCAGACCGTTTGACAATAGAATCAGTCCGAAGCTGACCAACACCATGAGTGCGAGTTTGTTTCGGCTCTGGGCATAGACGAGCGTTCCCTGAAAAACAACCATCGAGAGGAATACGAGAGAGAGAACCGTGGTAATCAGTGACACTTCACGTGTCATTATGAACAGGTCGTGAAGCCTCGTGGCTCCGGGAGTGACTGCAAAAAGCAACAGCGAAGCTGCCAGAGTCCCGATGGGAGCAGTCTCGCTGGTCTGTGAAGTGAAGGCCGCGCGAACGTAACCCAGCGCGAACACAAAATATGCCGTGACCTCAAGGAAACTGTATATCGCCGTCGTGCCCAAAGCCAAAATCCGCTCAGTGAAGATATCCCCTATTCCATACACCACAAGAGACTCTATCGAGGATTCCGCAAGAAGTCCAACCCCCAAAAGCATGAACCCAAGGCTTATGAATTTCAGCGTCTGATTTTCTATCAGCTTGTTGTAGTGGAAGGCGTAGTAGCTCACAAGCAACGCGACTATACCGCTCATCACGTCAAAGGCAATGTTTAGGACAAGAAAGGGGAAAGGCATTTTCTTCTATTCTTGGCTTTGCAAGCGTGCTGCTGACTTCAATGTAATGGACGCTGCGTGCATACGCGATGTCCTCGAGGTATAAATAAGCTTGCGGCATGAGCGCCCCTCCAGCTGCAAATACCTTGTCCAAGAGCATCATAATCTTCGGAGCAGATGGTTACATCGGATGGCCTCTCGCGATACATCTAGGAGCTCGTCATCCCAACAGGAAGGTCATCCTGGTAGACAACCTCTCTACGAGAAAACTAGTGAAATCAGTAGGGTCGTTTTCCCTCGTTCCTATACGGACCATGGAACAAAGGATAGCAAGATATCGGGAGGTTAGCGGCAAGGATAATATCGAGTTTGTAAAAGCGGATCTGAGAAATCCAGAGTCCGTAGATCGGATATTTTCAAAATATCTTCCCGAAAGTGTCGTCCATCTTGCTCAACAAAGATCGGCACCATTCAGTATGATTGACCAAGAGCACGCGATTTACACTCAGCTTAACAACATTACCACGAACATGAACATCATTTACTCTATGGCTAGACACGCGCCAGAAGCCCACCTCTTGAAGATGGGAAGCATGGGTGAATATGGCACTCCTGAGGTAGATATCTCAGAAGGCGATTTCGAAGTCGAGCGGAATGGAAGAAGAGCCAAGATGATGTTCCCGCGTGCCGGACAGAGTTGGTACCACTTGAGCAAAATCTTTGATACGCATAACGTAAAATTGGCTAGCAAAGTATTCGACCTCACAGCCACCGACATTATGCAAGGCATAGTGTTTGGAACTAGAATCGAAGAGACATTAGATCCCATTCTAGCTACAAGGTTAGATTTCGATTCGATTTGGGGCACTCTTGTCAACAAATACGTGGTGCAATCAGTCGTCTCAAACAAGCTGCTCATCTACGGCCGTGGAAAACAGAGGCGCGGTTTCCTATCTCTCTACGACAGCATCAACTGCCTCACTTTGCTCCTGGAAAATCCGCCTAGCAAGGGAGAGTATCGTGTGGTAAACCAGCTCGATGAGACTTTCGACACCTTGGAGCTTGCCGAGAAAGTCAGGGAAGTTGGAAGAGACTTTGGAATACACTCTGAACTGGAGTGGATAGAGAATCCAAGGATGGAGAAGGAAGAGCATCATTATGGAGTGGAGCACAAGATCCTCCCGTCTCTTGGCTTCAAGCAAAGAAAATCAATGGAAGAAGTGCTGGCTGAGATATTCGAAACAGTTTTGAGGTATAGACAGCGCGCCGTGAATCGGAAGGAGCTCCTCTATCCTTCTGTGTACTGGAAATCTGGGAAGGTCTACGCAGTGCCTAATTTCAGGATTCCACGAGAACTAATGCGCGTGAAGGGAACACATGCAAAGTACAGGCATCAACCGGAGAAACCTGTTCTGACGGCAATTCCAAATCGCGATAGTCCGAAGCGCCAAATGGGCGCGCTCGAAGAAGTATCGTAGATCAAACATTATTGGGCCTGCCGTTCAAGGGGAAGCAACTTGGGCAGCCCTACTACTGATTCTCCTTCTGAGCATGAAATCAGCAGTGTCAAGATTCGATGTTTGCTGGCTGGTGGCACCGATCCACTCACTCGAAATCTGCGGAGCGGCGTTGCTCTGAGGTTCCACAACCCTCCAAAAGGCGTGAGCTACGACCTCAGGATGGAACGTCTTGGCTATCCTTCTTACCTTGGCTATTATAGCATGAAGCCTTTGACAACGCCTCTCAGCGTGGCTAGGTTGTTCGCAGAAGCAGTTTTCCCGCTAGGCGAAAAGGCGTACTCACTTGTCCACTCGTTTTACTGGTCTTTGCACAGATACAGAGTGCCGTGGATACATGAAAACGACCAGTCGCTGAGCCAGTTGCTTTCTGGCTACGTGAAACTGAACGGTTTCCCCCAGAGGAGGATAGTCGAGCTTGCCTCTGCACTAATCAATTCACGCATGTGCAAATCCGTAGTCGTGTGGTCAGAGTGGGCCAAGAAGGGCTATGCCGAAGACGGCGTAGACAGATCCAAAATCAGAGTCATACCACCTCCGTTTCCTATGATCCATGATCGCAAAAGGCACGACAACGTGAACATCTTGTTCTTGGGGCGCGACTACAAGAGAAAGGGAGGAGATACGGCCCTAAGCGTTTTTCGCGAACTTCGAAAAGAGTTCGAAAACATACATTTGATCTACATCGGCAAGATTCGTGATCCGATAGCCTTGAAACAAATTGTACAAGACAAGCAAATCACGTATTTCGAAAGCGTTTCTCAGCACGTACTCCTTTCGGAGATCTTTCCAGTTGCCGACATCTTTTTGCTTCCGTGCAGGGCCGAAGCCTTTGGGATGAGTCTGGTCGAGGTGCTGAGCAGAGGGATTCCTGTAGTATCCAGCAAGATCTCAGCAATACCTGAAATCGTTCGAGACAGGATAACGGGATTTCTAAATGACCCATTAGATCTACAGGCTTTTGTGTCCAGCACAGAGAAACTGGTGGAAGAAAAGACCAGAAAGGAGATGGGAACACGTGCTGCACAATCGGTTCAGGAGAAATACTCACCAGACGAGATTTCTCTGCGACTTCTGGAGACTTATTTGAATTCGCTGGATTGAAAATGGCTACTTCGATCACTTCTCCAAACCGGGAGATGGGGGTACTATTCCTGGTTTCCTTCATCACGAGGACTTCGAGTATAGTTGTCCAATCTGTTGCACCGTTTGTCGTTGTTCAGTTATTTTCCTTCCCTGCCTCTTTCGTTGGATACATCATTGCGGCCTACTGGATAGCCAACGCAATCGGGACGATAGTCGCTATGGGAGTGATAAAGCGCCCGAGGCTTTCCACCATAATCGGTTTCCTGATAACAGCGCTTTCCTTCGCAGGTCTTGCGTACGGAAAGAGCCCGCTCGTGTTCGGACTCTTTGTTGCATTGAGTGGATTTGGACTCGCAGTACTCCAAGCGTTTCTGGTTCCATCGATGTACTTCATGGGAGAGGATGACCGGAGACATAGCGGAATTGGAATGTATTCTCTTGCCCTCTCGCTGGGTCTGATTGTCGGGCCGTTACTGAGCGCGGCTCTTATCCACCTTTACGGATTCTTTACGCTTTTCTCTATTCTGAGCATTTCTTCAATTGCAACACTTGTAGCGAGCGTGGTTCTTGGAGCTCAAACCACAGGCTTGGGCTCGACTGTTCGAATAGGAGCTTCGCTTGCCCAATTTCTGGCAATATTCAAGCGTCATGGATTCGTGGGCGTGTACTTCGTTAACTTTCTTTATTCATTGTTGCTTCCTATTTTTGTGACATATACAGGGGTTTTTGCAAGAGCCCACTTTGATGTATCCAGTTCAACTGCGTTGGCAATGTTTACCGCAACTTTTGCCGTTTCTTCCTTTTTGCGCTGGTTGTATAGCAGAATGCGCATACGATCTTTCCGAGCTGTTCTCGCCATTAGTTTGGTCGTCTTGGCGGCCTCACTCTTCTTGATTGGAACCACTGCCAACTTTGACTTGTTCATTCTCGGGTTTGTCTCCTTCGGAGTTCCTCACGGTCTGGTGTATCCAAGCATGACATTCGTTGCATTGGAAAGAGGTGGGTCTGAGAACCTTGTCAACACGAGCTATGTGTTCGCTACTTCTTCGGGCGTCGCAGAATTCATCGCTCCGCTTGCAGCTGCTCCTGTCATAGCGCTATACGGACTTTCCACAATCTTTGTGATCACTGCAATCATTCCATTGACTGCTCTGGGAGTACTCCTTACAATTCCCAATGAGGTACTGCAAGGTTCATAGACGTGATTTCTATGGTTGTAAGAGTTACCACCAATCGATCCTGCGAAGATCAGATTGAGTTATCCAGGAGTGTGTTTCATTATCATTCCAATCTTGTTCAAGAGTGCGGCGACCGGGATTTGAACCCGGGTTACCAGCGCACTGCTCTCCAACTACTTGCCTGGAG